>NZ_MKUG01000142.1 GCF_001897685.1 Thiobacillus sp. 65-1402 | reverse complement strand
GGGTTTTGAGGTGCGTAAAATCGCCGCCGACCGACAGCGTGGCCGAGGTGAGAATCCACGCCTGCGCGCGTTCCGTCAGCCTGGCGCCGAACATCGCGCCGACCGACAGCGGCGTCGCGTGCAGCAGTAGCGAACTCAGCGTGGTTTCGAGCCAGCGCACGCGCGGCTGCTCGGGATCGTCGTCGCGCTGCCAGCTGGCGAGCATGGCCTGCACGCCCAGCGCGCGCTCGAAGCAGTTCTTCAGGTCGGCATCGCGTTCGGCCTGGGTTGCCAGCAGTTTTGCCATCTCATCCAGCGCGGCGCTCAACGCCTTCAGCGCATCCGGCCATTTGTCGTAGCGCACCAGTTCGGCGATAGTCGCCTTAACCGGGTTCTGCGGAAACGCCAGGCGCAGGTCGCGCGTGGCCTTGGTCAGGTCTTCCGCTGCGCGGCGCAGCGCCGGAAAGTCGCCTGCTTTCACCGCCGCCTGACGCTTGGTGTCGCCCGCCAGATCGAGCAATTGCGCGGTGGACAGCGTTTCGCCGAAGAACTGTGCGGCAGTTTCTGCAAGCTGGTGCGCCTCGTCGAGGATCACGGTGTTGCAGGCGGGCAGCAGTTCGGCGACGCCCTCGTCCTTCAGCCACAGGTCGGCGAAGAACAGGTGGTGGTTGACCACCACCACCTCAGCGTCGAGGGCGGCCTTGCGGGCCGCCATCACGAAACAATCCTTGAAGTGGCTGCATTCGCTGCCGAGGCAACTGTCGCGGCTGGAAACCGCATACTGCCAGGCCGTGGCGTCCTCGGGAATGCCGTCGGCCTCGGCACGGTCTCCGCTGGTGCTGGTTTCGGCGAAGCGGGCGATTCTGGCGAGCCAGGCGGCATCGTCGCGGTGGGCGAAACGGCCGTCACTCAAGTTGCGCTGCAGGTGATGGTGGCAGACGTAGTTGGCGCGCCCCTTCAGCAGGGCCACCTTGACCGGCGACTTGAGCGCGCGGCGCGCCGCCGGCAGGTCGCGATGGAACAGCTGGTCCTGCAAGGCCTTGGTGCCGGTGGAAATCACCACCTTGCCGCCCGACAGCAGCGCGGGAACCAGGTACGCCAGGGTCTTGCCGGTGCCGGTGCCGGCTTCGGCCAGCAGCACGCTGTTGCTGGCGATTGCGCGCTCGACCGCTTCGGCCATGGCGAGTTGCTGCGGACGCGAACGCCAGCCCTGCAGCACGGCGGCACACGCCCCTGCGGATGAAAAAATGTTTTCCAGATCAAGCATATCGAGATCGACTTCGGCGCGCAGTGTAACACCCGGAACAGGCCGCATCGGCTGCACTCGCCTCAAGTTTGCGCGTATCGCTGCCGTTAGTCTCACCGGTGCTGTCTACCCAATCCTGCTTATGCGCATATTCCTGCTCTGCCTGACACTAGCGCTGGCCTCGGTCTCGGCCCACGCTGCGATCGTCCGATTGGAGATGCGCCCCGGGATTGATGCCAGTGCCGAATATCTTGCGGGGCTGCGCAACAAGCCCGCGGTACTGCTGCTTCACGGCTTTTTGCAGACGCGCGAGTTTCCCACCGTCGCCACGCTGGCGCGCGGCCTGCAGGATGCAGGCTATCCCGTATTGACCCCCACGCTCAGCCTCGGCATTCCCAACCGGGCGCAAAGCCTGGCCTGCGAAGCGGTGCACCGCCACAGCCTGGACGAGGATGTCGCCGAAATTGCGCGCTGGGTAGACTGGCTGAAATCGCATGGCCACCGTTCCATCGTTTTGATCGGCCACAGTTTCGGCAGCATGCAGTTGCTGGCCTATCTGGCAGCCGGGCCGAATGCAGCGGTAAAAGGCTATATCGGCGCCTCGCTGATCGAAGCCCAGATCGGCACGACCTCGCGTGCAGCGCTGATCGCCCAGCTGGAAAGCCGCGTGCAGCGCAGGCAGCGCGAACTCGTCACCCAGCATGTGTCTTATTGCAGAAAATACCGCTCGACACCGGAAGCCCTGTTGTCGTACGTGCGCTGGGATCAGGCGCGCACGCTGGCGGCATTGAAGCAATCCCCGGTCAACGTAAAACTCGTCATGGGGGATGCCGACGACATGCTCGGACACGGCTGGCTCAAGGCACTGCTGCACGTGCAAACACCCATGGTGATCGTGAAGGGCGCCAACCACTTCATGGATGGCGAGCATGAGTTCGATCTGCTGGAGCACACCCTCAAATCGATGGAACCCGTTCAGCAGCCCCTGCCTCGATGAAATGGTCTGAATCCATCTCCATCAAGCAGATCGCGCTCGCTTTCGTCACCGGGCTGCTGGTGCTGGTGAGTCTGATCGGCGGCTTTGCCGCCTACCAGACGCGCGCCGTCACGCGCAACCTGGAACAGCACAACCGGGAAGCCGCGCAGTCCGAGCTTGCCAGCGGCATCGAACGCTTATTGGCGCAGACGGGGGATCTTGCGAACAATCTGGCGCATTGGGATGAAACCCGGCAACAGCTGGTGGCGCCCGAGTATTACACCTACTGGCGAGACCAGCGGGTATACGAAAGCGGCGTGCTGAACAGCCGTTTTGCCCGGGCGGCGCTGTATACCCGCGCCGGCACGCTGCTTGCCCCCAGCCCGGAAAAGAGCGGCCTGCCGTCGAAGCTGCCCGCCGGCTTGCCGCTGCAGCAGGGCGCCAGCTGGCTGAGCAACCAGGCAGGCAGCATTGCCCTCTATCACGCATTTCCGGTATACGGCGACGAGCGTCGGCAAGCCCTGCTCGGCCACGGCCTGATCCGGGTCGATTTCATGCCGGCATTGCTGCGGCAGGCAAAATTCCAGTTCACGGATGCGCCGAGCGTCAAACTGGCACTCGAGCCGGGCGAAACGCTGGCCGCATCGCAGCTGTTTTCGCGCCTGAGTTTCAGCGCCCGCCCCGATCCCGATCAGCTCAGGTTCCAGACGATTCTTTCGCGCACCCTGCTCGCGCTGTTTGTGCTGCTGGTAAGCGCTGCACTGCTGGGTTTCGTGGCATACAACCGTCTGTTGATACGCCCGCTGGGGCGCCTGACACAGGACATCGACGCCATGCAGCACGGCCGTTTCAACCACAATCCGGCGCGTTCGCAGCCGATGCGCATCAGCGAACTCGAAAACATCCGCCGTTCGCTGCACGACTACCAGCTGCAATTGCGCGAGCTGCATGGCTCGCTGGAGCACCAGAACCGCGAATTTCACTCGCAGGCGCGGCAGGATGCGCTCACCGGCTGCCACAACCGGCGTGCCTACGAAGAAGACTGGGAGGATTTCCGCCGGCAACTGCAAGCCGCGCCGCAGGGCGTGGCTTTCCTGTTGTTCGATTGCGACCGCTTCAAGACCATCAACGACACCTACGGTCACGCCAAGGGCGACCGCGTGCTCACCATCGTCGCCGATGCGCTGGTGATGGCACTGCGCGCCAACGATCGCCTGTATCGCCTCGGCGGCGACGAATTCGCCACCTTTCTGTCGCACACCACGCCCGCCCATGCCAAGCAGATCGCCCAACGCTGCCAGAGCCTGCTCGAAGCGTCGGTCTTCAGCGATCTGGGAATCAGCGAACCGGTCGGGATCAGCATCGGCATCGCTTTCTGCACGGCCGATCAGCTGGCGCACATCGACGAACTGCCCAAACAGGCCGACATCGCCATGTATACCGCCAAGCAGCCGGGGCGCAACCGCATCGCACTGTACGGCGAAGACACCGAGCGTGCCGCGCAGGCGCTGGTGGCAAGCCGCGAGACCAGCGCGCTGTTCCAGGCGTTGGCCACGCCCGGCATGGTCGAGCTGCATTACCAGCCGATCCATGGCCTGCCCGGGCGCAAGGTGGCGTATTACGAGGCGCTGGCGCGCATCCGCTACAACGGCGAGCTCATCATGCCGGGCGCATTCCTGCCGGTGGTCAGCAGCCGCCGCCTGGAAACCGAATTCGATCTGGCGGTGCTGCACCAGGTCGACGCCGATCTCTCTTCGCAGCAGATTCCGCCGGGAAGCGGCGTCTCGATCAACCTGTCGGCACAAAGCATTTCACGCCCCGAAATCGTGTCGCACCTGCTGGAACTGTCGCGCCACGGCACACGCCACCCCCTGATGCTGGAGATCACGGAAACCTCGCTGATCACCCAGATGATCGAAGTGCGCACCTATCTCGATTTGTTGCACACGGTCAATTACCGCATCGCCATGGACGACTTCGGCACCGGTTATTCGCCGCTGCGTTATCTGGTGGATTTGCCGGTGGATGTGGTCAAGTTCGACATTTCGCTGGTGAACAAGCTGGGGCAGGACAACCGCGCCGGCCAGGTGGTGGCCGATTTCGCCCGCATGATGAAGGACGCCGGCTATGCGCTGGTGGCCGAGGGCGTGGAGACCGAAACCGTGCTGCAGAAAGTCGAAAGCCTGGGTTTTGCCCATGTGCAGGGCTATTTGCTGGGGCGGCCGGCCCCCCTTTCGCAGTTGGCTGGGCAGCCCAACGTCGCCGGCATGGCAGCGCCGTCTGCTCCGCTTGACGAAGACGGCTCAGTGTTTGCCTGAACGCCAGATGGAAAAGATGATCCACAGGCTGTTGAAAAACGCGATCAGGAACCCCAGCAATCCGAAAAACGGCAGGCCGAACAGCTGAGGTCCGCCTTCCACCGTCATGATGATGCTGGAGCCGACCACCAGCGAGGCGGTCAGAATGCCCATGGTCAGCCGGTTGCTGGCGCGGTCCAACTGGTGGCCGAACTGGTCCAGCCGTTTCAGGTCGAGATCGACCTTCACCCGCCCGCGCCTCATGTCGCGCAGCAGGTGGCGCAGGTCGCGCGGCAAGTCGGCCAGCACGTCCAGCGTTTCGCGCATGCTTTTGCGCCCGCGCGCCAGCAGCGCTTGCGGGGTGTAGCGCAGCTGAATGATGCGCTCCACGAACGGCGTCACGTGGTCGATCATGTGGAACTCCGGGTCGAGCTGCTGCCCCAGCCCTTCCAGCGTGATCAGGGTCTTGAACAACAGGGTCAGGTCGGCCGGCAGCGCCAGGTTGTTGTCGCGCATCAACGCCGTGATGTCGTTCAGCAATGCACCGATCCTGACATCCTTGAGCTGCAGATCGTCGTAGCTTTGCAGCAGTTCCGCGACGTCGTAGGCCAGGCGATCCTCATCCAGCACCGACTCGCCGCTCCAGTCCAGCAGTATCTGCAGCAGGCCCTGCACATCCTTGCGCGTCAGCGCGTGCAGCAGGTCGACAATCTGGTTGCGGCGGGAATGGGTCAGTATCCCCACCATGCCGAAATCGATCATGCCGATGCGATTATCCGGCAGGAACAGCACATTGCCCGGGTGAGGGTCGGCATGAAAATAGCCGTGTTCCAGCACCATGCGCAGCACCGTATCGGCACCGCGCGCCGCCAGCAGCCCAGGGTCGAGTCCGCGGGCGCGCAGCTTGTCGGATGCCACGCCCGCCATGCCGACAATTTCTTCCTGCACGTTGACGCGGTCGCTGGTGAACTCCCAATACACCCGGGGAATCTTCACCAGCGGATCGTCGGCAAAGTGGCGTGCGAACTGGTCGATGTTGCGCGCCTCCTTGGCCAAATCGAGTTCGCGGTTCAACGAGCGGCGGAACTGCGACACCATATGCACCGGATCGTAGCGTCGGAAATCCGGCACTTCGCTATCCAGCAGCCTGGCGGCATGTTCGAGGATGCGCAGATCGGCCCGGATCACCGCCTCGATGCCGGGGCGGCGGATTTTGACGACGACCGGCGTGCCGTCCTTGAGCGTGGCGCGGTGCACCTGCGCGATGGAGGCGGCCGCCAGCGGCAGCGGATCGAATCCGGCAAACACGTCAGTGGGCTCGCCCTTGAGCGCTGCGACCAGATCGGCATGCAGAATTTCATAGGGCACCGCAGGCACCTGGCTATGCAGTTTCTCGAATTCGGCGATCCAGTGCGGCGGAAACATGTCCACCCGGGTCGCCAGCAACTGCCCGAGTTTGACGAAGGTGGGACCGAGCTCTTCCAGCGCGCGGCGGATGCGCACGGGCGCATCGAGCTGGCTGATTTCGCTGGTGCTGTGCCAGTGCAGCACCCGCCCGGCGCGTTCCAGTACGCCGCTGATACCCAGCAGGCGCACCAGATCACCCCAGCCATAGCGAATCATCACCGAGGCGATTTCATGCAATCGCGGCAGGTCGCGCACGACCGAAATGGTTTCCCAGAGCATCGTTGGTTGTCGGAATCGGCAATGCCGAGAGTGTACCCGCAAGGGGCACGCCGGATTCGTAAGCCGCTAAAGCGACAACGACTCCGCTGTACCCGCAAGGGGCACGCCGGAATCGCAAGCTGCAAACGGCGCAGTGGGCGCGCTTCCCGCCACCGGGGTAGCGGGCCTCAGGAACGCAGGCGCTCGCTCTGCCGTTTGAGCGACTCCGACAGTGCAGCCAGGATGCCGCTCGCCACCTGCGACAGGCGCGCGGTGGCGGCGCTGGCCGACTCGCTCAGCCCGGCGCGCCCCGCTGCGCCGCTGGCCTTCATTCCGCCGGCCAGTT
>NZ_MKUG01000141.1 GCF_001897685.1 Thiobacillus sp. 65-1402 | reverse complement strand
CCGTGAAAGGGCGATGTCCTAGGCCTCTAGACGATGGGGACCCGGACGACGGTGTGAACCGCCAACTTTGTTGCCACGGCTTGCGCCGTCTTACTTCTTGGAAAGCTGCGTCAAGGTGACGCCGAGTAGCAAACCGACGAAACCCAATGGTACCAGTCCCAGCCAGATTTCGGCGTACTCGCTACCGTTCAACATTTTCCAAAATCCAACGATCAGACCGACTACGCTCAGTATCAACCCCAGCAGGGTGGTGATGACGCCAAGCTTGTGCATCGGACTTCCTGTTAGTTGGTGGAGGTAAGCGGGATCGAACCGCTGACCTCTTGCATGCCATGCAAGCGCTCTCCCAGCTGAGCTATACCCCCAACGAAGCCGCGCATTCTATAGATGCCTTTTGCGCTTGTAAAGCCTTTGTGCCCATCTTAATCAGGAAAAAGTTTGCCGGGGTTGAGCAGGCCGTGCGGGTCGAACTGCTGTTTGATCGCGTGCATCAGACCCAGCGTGGCGGGATCGATTTCCTGCGCGACAAAGCGCCGCTTTTCGGTGCCGATGCCGTGTTCGCCCGAGAGCGTGCCGCCCAGCGCCAGCGCACGCAGCATGATGGCTTCGTGGGCCAGGCGGGCACGCCTCATTTCGTCCGCATCGTCGGGGTGCACCATGAGGTTGACGTGCAGGTTGCCGTTGCCGGCATGGCCGAACGAGACGATCGGTAGACGCTGCGCCTGCGCGGTGTGGTCGATGAAGTCGACGAAGTCGGCCAGCTGCGATACCGGCACCACGACATCTTCGTTGATCTTCAGCGGCGCGATGCGCTTGACCGCGTGCGACAGCGATCTGCGCGCTGCCCACAGCCGCGCGATGTCGTCGCGCTTGAAGCCGCTGCGCATGTCGAGCAGGCCTTCGCCGGCGAGTGCCTGTTCCAGCGCGGCGATCTGCCGCGGCAAATCCTGTGCGGCGCCGTCGGCTTCGACCATCAGCAACGCCCGGGTGCCTGGCGGCAGATCGTCCGCCGCGCCGGTCGGGCGGATGGCATCGATGGCATGACGATCCATGAATTCGAGCGCGCAGGGCGTGACGGCCTGATGCATGACGCGGCTGACCGCGTCGAGCGCGGAGCGGTTGCTGGCGAAACATACGCGCAGGGTGGCGACGGCTTCCGGTGCGGGCAGCAGTTTCAGCGTGGCTTCGGTGATGAGCGCGAGGGTACCGCCGGAACCGACCAGCAGGCGGCTCAGGTCGTAGCCGGTGACGCCTTTGGTGGTGCGGCAGCCGGTGCGGATTTCCTGCCCGCTGCCGGTGACGGCGCGCAGCCCCAGCACATAGTCGCGGGTGACGCCGTATTTGACGGCGCGCGGCCCGGCAGCGTTCATGGCAAGGTTGCCGCCAATGCGGCAATAGGCGCTGCTGCCGGGATCGGGCGGATAAAACAGGCCGGCGCTGCGCGCGATGCGGTCGATGTCGTCGGTGACCACGCCGGGCTCGACGACGATCAGGCGGTTGTCGGGGTCGAATTCGAGCACACGCCGCATGCACTCGAAACTGACGACGACGCTGCCGGGCGCAGGCAGGGCGCCACCGACGTTGCCGGAGCCGGCGCCGCGCGGCGTCAGGGCGATGCCATGTTCGAACGCGATGCGCACCAGCGCGGCCACGTCGGCGTGCGAGGCCGGGAACAGCACGGCCTCGGGCTCGACATGGCGCGGGGTTTCGTCGTGGGCATACAAGGCACGCGTGACGGCGTCGTCGAAGACGCGATCCGCCCCCAGGGCGGAACGGAAGGCGGCGAGTGCGGATTCGGACAGCATGGGGCGGGGCGCGTCAGGCCGGGTGTTCGGGGGGGAGTTGCACGACCAGCTGCGCGATCGTGTCGGCGTCGAAATCCATGCCGATGTCCCAGCCCGGATTGAGCGCAATCGGCACCCCGCCGCCGATGCGGCGCAACAGCCAGGAAAACTCGGTCAGCAGGCCGCCCGAAAATTCGGGGAAGTGCTCGACCAAGGGCTTGGCGCGTTCGGGGCTGGTGAACACCGCCAGCACGCGCTCGCCGTCTTCGGTTTCGATGATCAGCGGCTCTGCCTGGAGCGAACGCTGGAATCCCTGAATGGGATTCTTTTCGTCGCGCACCGGCATGAACAGCTGCTGGCCGGCCAACTGCAGCACGAACGTCTCGGCATCGAGCGTGCCGGCATGGACGGCAGCCAGCTGTTCTTCAAGCGCGTTGTGGGGGATGAAATTCATGACGTCGGGTCGTTGCGCGATGACAGTGGCCAGTGTAACCGATGGCGTGGGCGGCGGGCGCTTCCCGGGAACGCGCAGGCCCGGTTGGAACGGCGCATGGGATTCCCGCGCGTAACGGGTCGGAGTCCTTCAGGGCTGCCAGCGTTCGGGGTGTGCCCAGTGGCGGGTATTGAGCCAGTCCGGCACGGTTTTGTAGGTGTCGAGATCGTAGTAATGGATATGCCTGTTTTCCGTTGCGGCGGTCGCCGACGGCGTGAAGCCGAGTGCGCGAAACATTCCGCAGTCCAGCGCGCAGTCCGGTTGCGCGACGAGCAGGATGCGCGGAGCGATATAGAGGCGTGTTTGGTTGATCAGGTGCCGGGCTTGCTGCACGTTCAGCCCGTTCAGCGCATCGACCCCCAAGGCCAGTGCGCAGAGCGAATCCGGCGGCTTGCCGGGCGCGCGCACCGGCGTGTCTTGCAGCACGCGGCTGGCCAGCTGGCGGGCCGCTTCGTCCAGTGCATGCACGCTGGCGGGCCGCATCTCCAGCAGGCGCGCTTGCAGGTGGTCGCGCCAGCTCATCTCCTCACGCCTTGCGCGGCACGCGCACCAGCCGGGTGCCGGCGATGCGGTCGTGGAGGAACAGCCGGTCGCGGTCGAACAGGGCCCACCAAAAGCCGCTTCCCGCCAGCAGCAAGCCGAAAAATGCGAGAACGAATCGCAGTGCGGCCTGCTTGAAGCTTGGGCGGCCTCCGTTCCGGTTGACCAGGCGGATACGCCAGGTTTTCATCGCCAGCGTTTGTCCGCTGCGCAGCCAGAATGCGCTGAAATAGGCGAACAGCACGCCTGCGATATAAGCCTGGAACAGATGCCGCTGCCATGGCGCGTGCATTTCGCCGACGACCGGGATGATGATGAAGGAGGCCACGAACACCACCGCTGCGACGAGCAGCGATTCGTAGATCATGGCGGCGATGCGCACCAGGAAGGGCGCCGGGGCGAGGTCTGTTGCGTTGTCTTGCATGGTGGTTCTATATTGCAGCTGGGTGCGATACTTTGCCACAGCGTGCCGCAACCAAGTCAAAAATCCAGGAGGGGGCTCGATGCATATCGTAAAGCAACTCATGGCCATTCCCGGTGTCATCGCTGCCGGCGAATATGCGTATCGCGGCGACCGTTTCTCGTACGAGGGCGCGCTCACCGAGGAATTTGCACGCATGGCTTCGATCGTGTGTCGCGCCAATACACTGTCGGTCAACATGCAGGCCGAAATTTTCGACTCTTTTGCCGAAAACTGCGGGTGCCGGCCGGTACAAGGCTGGATCGTGCGCGGCAGCCAAATCACGGTTTGCGCAGTGGGTAATTATTTCTCCTTCATCGAAAACCGCGACGAATTGCTGAATGACGTCATGACCATCATGCGTGCCAAAGTGGGCGATGTGCAGGACGACCTGCTGGCCAGCCTGTATGCAAGGCTGGGGGGCGACACCAAGGAAGCGTTGTACTGACAAACGGGGGGAATATGGACCTGGAGAAAATGATGGAATTGCCGGGCGCGCTGGCGGCGTTCACTTACAACGACAGGGGCGCCCTGCAATCGCACGTGCTGCGCGAGGGAACCGAATTGACCCCGCAGGTGCTCGAGTTGCTGGCACACGCGTGCGTCGCCAATCTGGCAATAGCCAGCATGGAAGCGAGCGGCTGGGAAGCCCTCACCGGACAGGGCGGATTCCAGCCGCTCAAGGGCGTCTCGGTCGTGGGCCTGGAATGGTCGGTGGTGGCGAATGGCAACCGCGGCGTCGTCGTCAAGAACCGCGATGCCGACTACGAGGCCGCGTTCAATGCCGTGCAGGCGGACTGAGGAGCGCGTATGTCGCTGAACAAAATCCTGGTGCTGGATGGCGTGACCGCCGTGTGCCGCTTTCGCGACGATGGCGCGATCATGGAGGCCGAAGGCATGCTGTCTCCCGACTTGATGGAGCGGATGGCGAGGTTTGCCCAGTGGTATCGCCGCATGGTGTCGAGCAATACCGATCTGCTGTCCCTGTTTTCGCAGATGCGCGGCTGGTCGCCGTCGCAGGGCTGGATCGTGCAGGGCGCAGGGCTGACCGTGTGCAGCACCGGAAACGTGGTGTGCCTGGTTGAAGATGCGCAGGGCTCGCTGAACGAAATCATGCGAGCGCTCGGCGAAGCCGCGCACGAATAACCCCGCCAGCGTCGATCCACTTGTCGCTACGTCTCCACGCGGGTTCCCGAGTTTGGGGAATTCCGCGGCTTGCAAGCATTCGCGACTCAATCCCCTAGGCAGGGCTTTTCTCATGGTCTAGTTTGAAAAAGTGTAACTAGCTAGAGATGGAGGAGCCCGAAATGCGTATTCCATTGAATGTCCTGAATGCCACTCTTCTGGCAGTGGGCTTTGGCAGCCTTGCAAGCCCGGTTGTTGCGGAAACCCGTTATTACGACCCGAGCAACGTCGGCGGCAACACCACCGGCTACGAGCTTTACAAGACGATTGGATGCCCGGGGCGGCAATTGCTGGACCCACCCTGTAAGGAAGATGCCCTGCCCGCAGCGGTGGCCAAGCCGGCCCCCGCTGCCACTACCAAGGAACAGTGCATGGCCAGCGCCAAGCCGGGCGAGTGCTATGTCTTGATCGTCAAGGAGCCGGTTTATCGCACCGAAAGCGTCAAGAAATTGGTGAAGGAAGCAAGCGAGCGCGTCGAAATCGTGCCGCCCGTCTTTAAAGCGGAAAAGGTTCGCGTCACCAGCGAGGAAGTCCAGGAAGTTGTTCCCGCCGTGTATGAAACGGTCAAGGAGCGCATCGTGGTGAAGCCTGCCACGACCCGCCTGGAATATGTGCCGGCCGTTTTCGAGGACGTCGAAGAGCGTGTCATGGTCAAGCCGGCCAGCAAAAAGGCCATCGAGGTACCTGCCGTCTATGAGGATGTAACGGAGAAAAAGCTGGTCCGCGCAGCCTATACCACCTGGAAGCCGGGCACGGCCACCAGTATTCAGAGGGTTAACGAGAAGGGCGAAATTTTCTGCCTGGTTGAAGTTCCCGCCGAATATCAGACCGTCACCAATCGTGTGTTGAAAACACCCGCAACGACTCGTTATGAAGAGGTGCCGGCTGAATACGGCACCGTCAAGCGGACCGTGCTGAAGACCCCCGAAACGACCCGAAGCGTGGAGGTGCCTGCCGAATACGCGGAGCGCGATGTCGCCAAGATGGTCAAGCCTGCCACCACGGTGACCAAGGTTGTGCCGGTTGATTACGAACGCGAAGTCATGACGCAGGTGCAGCCTGCCACCGAGAAGCGCGTTGCGGTGCCGGCCGAGTATGAGACCGTCGATCAGCAGGTTCTGGTCAGCCCCGGCAAGCAATACTGCACTCAGGTCTTGTGCGACGTGAACGCGACGGAGGCCAAGATCACGGAAATCCAGAAGGCTTTGCAGACAGCCGGATTCTACTCCGGGCCGATTGATGGCAACCTGGGCGCCGACACCATGGCTGCGGTCGCGGCCTTCCAGACTGCCAAAGGCCTGGCCTCGGATGGCTACCTCACGGTCGAGACCGTCACGGCGCTGGGGATTTCCCCTCAGTAACCGCCCGGCCCTGCTTGAAACCCTTCCGTCCGCGGAAGGGTTTTTTGTGGGCGGTTAAAGTTGCGCAAAATGGCGCTACGGCATGATTTCTTGACCGAATCATGGCAAAACGATTACCCTCACGGGTTCACCAACGAATTAGTTTTTTGCCATTTATATGGAAGCCACGGGCGCCGAGATCGTTGTACGTTGTCTGGCTGAAGAGGGGGTCGAGTTCGTGTTCGGCTATCCCGGCGGGGCCGTGCTCAACATCTACGACGAGATCTTCAAACAGAACAAGTTCAAGCATGTGCTGGTGCGCCACGAGCAGGCCGCGGTGCATGCCGCCGACGCCTATGCGCGCGCCACCGGCCGCGTCGGCGTGGCGCTGGTGACGTCCGGCCCCGGCGTCACCAATGCGGTGACCGGGATTGCCACCGCCTACATGGATTCCGTTCCCATCGTGGTCGTCACCGGCCAGGTGCCGACCGCGGCGATCGGGCTGGATGCGTTCCAGGAAGTCGACACCGTCGGCATCACGCGTCCCTGCGTCAAGCACAACTTCCTGGTCAAGGACGTAAAAGACCTGGCCGTGACGATGAAAAAGGCCTTCATCATTGCATCCACCGGCCGTCCCGGCCCTGTCGTGGTCGACGTGCCCAAGGACGTGACCGCCCATCTCGCCGAATTCGAGTATCCGGCCTCGGTCGAGATGCGTTCCTACAACCCGGTGATCAAGGGCCACAGCGGGCAGCTGAAACGCGCGGTGCAGATGCTGCTGGAAGCCAAGCGGCCGATGATCTACACCGGCGGCGGCGTGGTGCTGGGCGATGCCTCGGCGCAGTTGGCCGAGTTGACGCGCCTGCTGGGCTTTCCCATCACCAACACCCTGATGGGGCTGGGCGGCTATCCCGCCACCGACAGGCAGAACCTCGGCATGCCGGGGATGCACGGCACCTACGAAGCCAACATGGCGATGCAGCACTGCGACGTGCTGCTGGCGATCGGCGCGCGTTTCGACGACCGGGTGATCGGCAATCCCGCGCACTTTGCGCGCGAGCAGCGCCGCATCATCCATATCGATATCGACCCTTCGTCGATTTCCAAGCGCGTCAGGGTCGACGTGCCCATCGTCGGCGACGTGCAGAACGTGCTGGCCGACATGCTGGCCCTGCTGAAGCAGGCCAAGGAAAAACCTGAGGCGGCCGCGCTGAACGCCTGGTGGACGCAGATCGAATTGTGGCGCTCGAAAAACTGCCTCAATTACAACCGCAACAGCCCCATCATCAAGCCGCAATACGTCGTTGAGAAGTTGTGGGAAGCGACCGGGGGCGATGCCTACATCACCTCCGACGTGGGACAGCACCAGATGTGGGCCGCGCAGTACTACAAGTTCGACCAGCCGCGCCGCTGGATCAATTCCGGCGGCCTCGGCACCATGGGCGTCGGCCTGCCGTACGCCATGGGCGTGCAGCTCGCCCATCCCGAGGCGCAGGTGGCCTGCATCACCGGCGAGTCGAGCATCCAGATGAACATCCAGGAACTGTCGACCTGCAAGCAGTACCGCATCCCGGTCAAGGTCGTCATGCTCAACAACCGCTACATGGGCATGGTGCGGCAGTGGCAGGAGTTCTTCTACGGCAGCCGCTACGCCGAGTCCTACATGGAGTCGCTGCCCGACTTCGTCAAGCTGGCTGAGTCCTACGGCCACATCGGCATGCGCATCGACAAGCCGGAGGACGTCGAGGCCGCGCTGAAGGAGGCCTTCTCGCCCGCGCTCAAGGAAAGAATGGTGTTCATGGACTTCCAGACCGATCAGACCGAGAACGTCTTTCCCATGGTCGAAGGCGGCAAGGGCCTGTCCGAAATGATCCTGGCGGAGGAGCTATGAGACACATCATTTCCCTCCTGATGGAAAACGAAGCCGGCGCGCTGTCGCGGGTGGCCGGGCTGTTCTCCGCCCGCGCCTACAACATCGAGTCGCTCACGGTGGCGCCGACCGAAGACGCCACCCTGTCGCGCATGACCATCGTCACCGTGGGTTCGGAAGAGGTCATTGAGCAGATCACCAAGCAGCTCAACAAGCTGGTCGACGTGATCAAGGTGATGGACCTGACCGAGGGCCGCCACATCGAGCGCGAGCTGATGCTGGTCAAGGTCAAGGCGACGGGCGCCGGGCGCGAGGAAATGAAGCGCACCGCCGACATCTTCCGCGGCCGCATCATCGACGTCACCGATGCCACCTACACCATCGAACTGACCGGCACCGGCTCCAAGCTGGACGCATTCCTGGAGGCGATCGATCCCGCCTTCATCATCGAAACCGTGCGCACTGGCGCGTCCGGCATCGGACGCGGCGAGCGCAGCCTCAAAGCCTGATTTTCAATCCGTTTTTATTT
This sequence comes from Thiobacillus sp. 65-1402, assembly GCF_001897685.1. Lineage (GTDB taxonomy): Bacteria > Pseudomonadota > Gammaproteobacteria > Burkholderiales > Thiobacillaceae > Thiobacillus. Next base: position 612 of record NZ_MKUG01000141.1, on the reverse strand, counting down.
ATTTGCCCGGGAATTCACATGAAAGTTTTTTACGACAAGGACGCCGATCTTTCCCTCATCAAGAAGCGCAAGGTCGCCATCATCGGCTACGGCTCGCAGGGCCATGCCCACGCCAACAACCTGAAGGATTCCGGCGTGAAAGTCACCGTCGGCTTGCGCAAGGGCGGCGCCTCGTGGGACAAGGCCAAGAAGGCCAAGCTCGACGTCAAGGAAATTGCCGATGCCGTGAAGGCCGCCGACTTCGTGATGATCCTGATTCCCGACGAGTTGATGGCAGCGACGTATTACAGCGATATCGAACCCAACCTGAAGCAGGGTGCGACGCTCGCTTTCGCCCATGGCTTCAACGTGCACTACAACCAGATCACCCCGCGCGCCGACCTCGACGTCGTGATGGTGGCGCCCAAGGGCCCCGGCCATCTGGTGCGCTCGACCTACACCCAGGGCGGCGGCGTGCCGTCGCTGATCGCGGTGTACCAGGACAAGTCCGGCAAGGCGCGTGACCTCGCCCTGTCCTATGCCTGCGCCAACGGCGGCACCAAGGGCGGCGTGATCGAAACCTCCTTCCGCGAAGAAACCGAGACCGACCTGTTCGGCGAACAGGCTGTGCTG
>NZ_MKUG01000140.1 GCF_001897685.1 Thiobacillus sp. 65-1402 | reverse complement strand
TCAGCCTGATCGCCGCGGTGACACCCGACGTCACCGCGAAAATCAAGGCCGGCGAACTGGTGAGCTTCGTCGCCAGCCAGGTCGGCGGCAGGGGCGGCGGCAAGCCGGATATGGCGATGGCGGGCGGCAGCGAGCCGGATCAGCTGCCGGCGGCGCTGGCAGCGGTGCAGGCATGGGCGCAAGCCAGGCTGGTCTGACCTGCGGGTACAGAATTTGCACAATCAGCCGTAATAGTGCCTGGAAACATGACTCGTCATCACGGATAGCTGGTACCCATGAACTCGCTGGCAAATAAACTCGCATCGCAACTCGCCCGCTTTTCGCCCTCTTTTGGCAAACGGATCGATGACCCGTTGACCAACCTCAAGGTGGCCGCGCGCTGGGTCGAGAGCCTGCCGATCGGCGACGCGTTCAAATGCCAGCAAGCCATTCTCGGCGAGCTCAAGCGCTTCAACGAAAACTCGACGCAATACACGAAAGATCGTCTGGCCGTGCTGATGCTGCTGGACGAGAAGTCGCGCGACCTGCAGGACACGCTGGTGCGCCAATACCTGCGCAATCCGCGCATGTCGCGCCCGGTGGAAAGCCAGCTTTGGCATGCCGTGTACGGCCTGTACTGGGAAATTGCGCGCGGCTACCACGCCTTCGTGCTGCACTTCGCGCGCGAGGCGGGGCGGAGCCCGCACGAAAGCCGGATTCCGCTGCTCGCCCTGCGCGCCATCCTTGCCTTTGGACAGCTGCTGAAATGGCGCACGATACGCTACCAGCCCGCAGGCGAAAAACTCTGGCTGCGCCTGCACAATCTGTACCGCGTCACCGAAACCGAAGGGTTTCATCGGCAGCCGCTGCGGGCTTACGCTGAAGACGCGTCCGACTGCAGCTGCGAAACGGCGTACCTGCATATCCTGATGCTGAATCTGGCCGACTCCGGCACGCTCTACCCCCGACAACTGGATCTGCTCGACCACTGGCTGTGTGGCTGGCACGGGATGATGCGGCTGGACAACCGCCTGGATACCCATGTCCACAATTTCGTGATCGACCTGTCGTCCGATCAAGGCCCCCGCCGCGTGCGCAAGCCCGATACCGACAAACCGCTGCGTTTCTGGTCGACAGCCGATCTGCTGCAAAGACTGCAGGAAATCCACCTTGCCCTGCGCGAAGGCCGCGCACCAGCGCAACTGGGCTTGACGGAAAACACCCGCACCAGCGAAAGCCTCGAACTGCTCGACCATCTGCAGCGCCAGTGGTCTTCGCTGGCCACCCGCGAGCAGCGGCGTGCGCCGCGCGAATCGATCAAGCGCCTGGTCGATGTCGCGCACGGGCTCGGCGCCATCATCACCCAGATCAAGGCGTCCGAAGCGCCCGCCAGCGTGTCGCCGTACGGCACGGGATTCAACGACAGCGAAGCCGACGACGTGCAGGTATACGGTTTCATCACCGACCGCACACGCGAACGCATCTCGCACATGCAGGCCCCGGCCGGCCCGAACGCGCCCGACGTCGAACGCTGGGTGATGCAGGACGAAAGCAAGTGCGGCTATGGCGCCACGGTCGAATCCCGCGACAAGGACTGGCTGCGCGTAGGCGCATTGATCGGTATCAAATCGCACGACGCCGCCACATGGCAGCTGGGCATCGTGCGCCGCCTGGCGCGCCTCAACGACGACACCAGTTCGGTCGGCATCGAAACCCTGGCCGAAACGCCCGTGCTGGCCATGCTGAACGGCACCGCACCCGCCGGCTACACGGTGAACGGACTCGACAACAGCGGCGCCAGCCTGCCGTATTCCAGCCTGTGGCTGACAAGCAGCGCCGGTGTCGACAGCGTGATTATCGACCCCGTCCATTTCACCCCTGGCAAGGTAGTGCAGATCCATGGCGCGCCGGAACGCAGGCTCGTTGCGCTGGGCAACCCGATCGAGCGCAGCGAAGGCTGGATGCGCGTTGCCGTCGAGCCGGTAAACAGCTGATCGCCGAACCCGTCCCTGCCGTACCGCCAACGCGTCGCCCCGCTTGCGGCATGCGCAGTCCTGCCGGTCTGCCGCGGTTTAACTTTCACCGGCTCTCTGGCACAATCGTCGAAAACCCGACACGCGCACAACAATCCCTCTCTCCATCAGGAGCAGACGCGGTCGCGGCACCATTGGACCTGGAGGATATGTGTCCCGAACCAACAAACCTAGCTTGCTGATCGTCGACGACGATCCGCTGATTTCCGATACGCTGACCTATGTATTGAGCAAGGACTTCGAGATCTCGGCCGCCGAGTCGCGCGCCCAGGTGAAAAGCCTGCTGATGCAGCTGGACGAGCCACCGCAGCTGGCTTTGGTGGATCTGGGCCTGCCGCCGCAACCGCACAAACCCGATGAAGGCTTTGCCCTGATCGCCGACCTCCTCGGCATCTCGCCCAGCATCAAGATCCTGGTGCTGTCCGGCCAGAGCGACGAGGCCAATGCGCGCCACGCGCGCGCCCTCGGGGCGATCGATTTCGTCGCCAAGCCGTGCGAACCCGAGCGGCTGAAGTCGCTGCTGTTCAACGCCCTGCTGGTGCAGGACGCCGAGCGCAGCGCCGACAAGGCGCCGGCGCCGGCCAAGGATTCCGGCATCGTCGGCAGCAGCCCGGCGATGGACAAGCTGCGCCAGCAGATCAAGCAGTACGCGGCCGCGCCCTTCCCGGTGCTGATCGAAGGCGAGTCCGGCAGCGGCAAGGAGCGCGTCGCCTCCAGCCTGCACCAGTTGTCGCCGCGCTCGCACAAACCCTATCTGGCGCTCAACTGCGCGGCGATCTCGCCGACGCTGGTCGAGCCCACCCTGTTCGGCTACGCCAAGGGCGCCTTCACCGGCGCCAACAGCGCGCGCGCCGGCTACTTCGAGGAAGCCGAGAACGGCACCCTGTTCCTCGACGAGATCGGCGAATTGCCGCTGGAACTGCAGGCCAAGCTCCTTCGCGTGCTGGAAAACGGCGAATACCAGCGCGTCGGCGAAACCCAGCCGCGCTTTTCGAATGCCCGCGTGGTCACCGCCACCAACCGCGACCTGCGCGCCGAAATCAAGGCCGGGCGCTTCCGCGCCGACCTCTATCACCGGCTGTCGGTGTTTTCGATCGCGGTGCCGCCGCTGCGCGACATGGGGCAGGACAAGCTCACCCTGCTCGACTACTTCCGCGATTTCTACGCCCGCGAGGCCAAGACCCCGCCATTCCATCTCGACCCGCGCGCGCAGCAGATGTGGGAGGACTACCATTTCCCCGGCAACGTGCGCGAACTGCGCAACATCGCCATCCGGCTCACCACCAAATACCCCGGCATGGCGGTCAACGCCCAGCAACTGGAAGCCGAGCTCGACACCGACCAGGCCTTCCCGCAGGAAATCCCGCTCGCCAACGACAGCAAGGCGCTGATCGAACTGGCGCGCAAGCAACTGCAGACGCTGGCCAACTTCAACCTGGACGTCACCCTGCGCCAGTGGGAAAAAGCCTATGTCGAGGCCGCGCTCAACATGACCCACGGCAATCTGTCGCAGGCCGCCAAGCTGCTCGGCATCAACCGCACCACGCTGTACAGCCGTATGCAAACGTACGGCAGCGAATAAGCCCCTGTGTATCTCGACTATTTCGGCCTGAAAGAAGCCCCCTTCCGCATCACGCCGAATACCGAGTACTGGCATGCCGGCGGCCAGCGCGGTGAAATGCTCGCCGCCTTGCTCTACGCCATCGGCCAGGGCGAAGGCATCATCAAGGTGGTGGGCGAAGTCGGCAGCGGCAAGACCATGCTGTGCCGCAAGCTGGCAGCGCAGCTGCCCGACAGCGTCGACAGCGTCTATCTCGGCAACCCTACGCTTGCGCCGGACGACATGCTGGCGGCGATTCTGGCCGATCTCGGAATCGAAATCCCCGAAAGCGGCCGCCAGGCCCGCCTGGCGCAGCTGAATGCCGCGCTGCTGGCGCGCCATGCGGCAGGACGCCGCGTGGTGGTGTTCGTCGAAGAGGCGCAAGGCATCGCGCTCGACAACCTGGAGTTCCTGCGGCTGCTGACCAATCTGGAAACCGCCACCGACAAGCTGCTGCAGATCGTGCTGTTCGGCCAGCCCGAACTCGACGTGCAGCTGGCCGACCCGCGCATCCGCCAGCTGAAGGACCGCATCACCCTGAGTTTGAGCCTGTCGCCGCTGGCGGAGGCCGAGGTGGCCGATTACCTGCGCGCGCGTCTCTCGGTGGCCGGCTACCGCGGTCCCGACCTGTTTTCGCCTGCGCTGACCGCGCGCATGACGGCGCTATCAGGCGGCCTGTCGCGCCGCATCAACGTGCTGGCGGACAAAACCCTGCTGGCGGCCTATGCCGGGCAGACCCATACGCTCACCCCGGCCCACCTGGGCGCCGCGGCGGGCGACGCCGACATGCAGCCGCTCCCGCATCGGCACGCCGGAATGCGCCGCTGGGTGTGGTTGAGTATCGGACTTGCCGCCGCGCTGGGCTTGCTGGCATGGGTTGCCTGGCAGGCGCTGGCTCCCGCCCCTCCCGCTGCAGCCGCCCCCCAGACCTCCCGTCAGCCTGCCGCCGCCGCAGCCGTCGCCGAAATCACCGAACGGGCCCGGCAAACCCGGCTCTGGCTCGCTGCCGCCGCAGCCGGCACCCATGTCATCCAGATCGCCGCGGCTAAAGAAGCCGGCGAGGCAGCCGTATTACTGGAGAGTTTGGACGCCACCATCCCGCAACCGGTGCGCGTGCTGCACGGCTTGAGCCAGGGCGCGCCCGCCTGGATGATCCTGGCGGGCGAATTTGCCAACCGCGACGCCGCCATGGCGGCACTGCGTACGCTGCCCGCCTCGCCGGCTGGCGTTCATGCCCTTCAGGGTGCGCCGTTTCTGCGCACGGTCGGCAAAATGCGCACCGCAGTCTTGGAATGATGATGAACGCTGTGTCGAAACGCTCCGCATTGACGAGACTGGTCCTGTCCAGCCTCGTGTTCCTGGGTGGCTGCGTGCCGCCCAAGGCGTTTGACACCTCGCCCGGCCACATCAGCCAGCCCAGCCAGCCTGCCGTGCCGGCCGCTCCGCCACCCGCCCCGGTCAGGGCCGCGCCGGCACTGTCCCCGCCCAAGCCGAGCGCGCCGGTCCCGACCTACACCGTGGTGGTCAACGACGTCCCGGTGAAGGAGCTGCTGTTTTCCATTGCGCGCGACACCCAGTACAACATCGACCTGCATCCGGGCATCGCCGGCAACGTCTCGCTCAATGCGGTGCAGGAACCGCTGCCGGCCATCCTCGACCGCATCGCGCGGCAGGCCGGCCTGCGCTACGAAATGAACGGGCGCACCGTGTCGATCATGCCCGACACCCCCTACGTCAAGACCTACAGCGTCAATTATGTGAACGTCGCCCGCAACACCACCTCCAGCGTCGGGGTGGCGGCGCAGATCGCCAGCACCGGCGGCGGCATCGGCACGGCAACAGGCGGCACGACCAGCACTGCCAGCGGCAATTCCTCCACCACCACGGTGGCCAGCCAGTCCAACAACGACCTGTGGACGGTGCTGGCCGACAACATCCGCACCATGCTCGCCGGCACCCGCGCGGTCACGCAAAGCGGCGAGGAACGCGCCGCCCGGCTGGATGCCGAGAAGGCCACGCGCGCCGAACGGGTGTCGCAGGCCGAGGCCGCCAGCAAGGCCGGCGCCGGCGCCGCCAGCCTGTTCACCGCCGCGTTTGCCGACCAGCCGGCAAACGACGGCAAAAACGATGTCGCGGTCAACCCGGTGGCCGGCACCGTCAGCGTGCTGGGCACCGCCAAGCAGCAGGAACTGGTGCAGCAATACCTCGACCGCGTGATGCAGTCGGCGCAGCGCCAGGTGCTGATCGAGGCCACCATCGTCGAGGTCACGCTCAAGGATCAGTACCGCGCGGGAATCGACTGGTCGCGCGCCTTGCAGGGATCGGTGGGGTGGAAAATCGATGCCATCGGCGCGGTCGGCGGCAGCAGTTCCAATGCGCTCGCAGGTTCGCTGGCGCCGTTCATTCAAGCGACCTACAGCGGCGGCAACGGGTTCAAGGCGGCCATCGACCTGCTGGAGTCCTACGGCAACACCAAGGTGCTTTCCAGCCCCAAGCTGATGGCGCTGAACAACCAGACGGCGCTGCTGAAGGTAGTGAACAATCTGGTGTATTTCACCGTCAAGGCGGACACGGTTTCAACCGCCAACGTGGGGGCGACCACCACCTTCACCACCACCCCGCAGACCGTACCGGTCGGCGTAGTCATGTCGGTGCTGCCGCAGATCAATGAAAACGGCCTGGTGTCGCTCACCGTGCGCCCGACCATCACGCGCAAGGTGGGGGATGTGGACGACCCCAACCCGGATCTGAAAAACGCCCAGATCAGCAACAAGATCCCGGTCATCCAGGTGCGCGAAATGGAATCGCTGCTGCAGGTGAGGAGCGGCCAGACCGTGATTCTCGGCGGGCTGATCCAGGACGACAGCAACAACGCGCGCGACGGCCTGCCCGTCCTGTCGCGCCCCGCAGGCATCGGCGCCGTATTCGGCCAGCATGAACGGATGAACAGCCAGACCGAGCTGGTGATCTTCCTGCGCCCCATCGTGGTGTCCAACC
>NZ_MKUG01000139.1 GCF_001897685.1 Thiobacillus sp. 65-1402 | reverse complement strand
GCAGCGGAATCAGCGGACGGCGCTTGTCCTTGGACAGAAACTTCAAAAGCGCAGTGAGCTTTTCGCGGATCAGGCCGGGCACCATCCAGTCGACCTGCGCTGCTTCGATCCGGTTGAGCAGATACAGCGGCAGGCGCAGCGTCACGCCGTCGAGCGGGTGGCCGGGTTCGAAGCGGTACTTGAGCTGGCATGCCGCGCCGTCGATCGCCATCGTCTCGGGAAACAGCGCGTGGTCGGCGCCGAGTCCCTCGCCGAGAATGCCCTCGCGCCGCAGGAACAGGATTTTCGGATCGGCGGCCTCGGCTTCGGCACGCCAGCTCTCGAACGCGGCGCCGTTGTGGAGGCCGGCCGGAATGCGCGCATCGAACACGCGGAAGATGCGCTCTTCGTCCAGCCACACGCCGGACTTCCTCGCCTTGTGTTCGAGGTCCTCGATTTCCTTGATGAGCGCACGGTTGTGCGCGAACCATGGCGCACGCGTGTCGTATTCGCCGGCCACCAGCGCGCCGCGGATGAACAGCTCGCGCGACAGCGCGGGATCGACAGGGCCATAGTGGATCTTGCGCCGCGCCACCAGGGTGATGCCGTACAGGCTCACCCGCTCGAACGCCACCACGCGCGCCCCGTCCTTTTCCCAGTGCGGCTCGATGTACATGCGCGTCAGCAGATGCCGGCCCGCAGCCTCGATCCACTCGGGACGCACCTCGGCGACGGTGCGCGCGAGCAGCCGGCCGGTATCCGTGAGTTCGGCCGCCATGATCCATTTGGGGCCCTTCTTCGCCAGCGCCGAGCCGGGGTGGATAGCCAGCTTGATGCCGCGCGCGCCCTGGTAGTTGCCCTCGCCGGGCTTGGCGCGCGCCTTGGCGTCGTCCGATTTGAAACCGATGTTGCCGAGCAGGCCGGTCAGCAATGCCTGGTGGATGGCATCGTAGCCGGCGTCCTTGTCGTTCTCGCGCAGCCCGAGTTCGGCGACCTGCGCATGCAGCTGCCCGTGGATGTCGCGCCACTCGCGCATCCGCCGCGGCGACAGGAAATGATCCTGCAGCAGCGTCTGCAGCTGGCGGTTGGTCTTCTTGTGCTGCACCTGCTCCGCATACCAGCGCCACAATTTCAGCCAGCCCATGAAATCGGAACGCTCATCCGCAAATAATTTGTGCTTCTCGTCGGCCGCCTGCGCGCGCTCCATCGGGCGGTCGCGCGGATCCTGCACCGAAAGCGCACTGGCGATGATCAGCACCTCGTTGACGCAGCGCTGCTGCTCGGCCGCCAGCAGCATGCGGGCGATGCGCGGATCGAGCGGCAGCCTGGCGAGCTTGCTGCCAATCTTGGTCAAGGCCCCCTGCTCGTCGAGCGCGTGCAGTTCGGCCAGGAGCTGATAGCCGTCGGTGACGAGCCGCGAACTGGGCGGGTCGATGAAGGGAAAGCCGACCACATCGCCGAGGCCAAGCGACTTCATGCGCAGGATCACGCCGGCGAGCGACGAGCGCAGCAGTTCCGGATCGGTGAAGCGCGGGCGGTTGGCGAAATCGGCCTCGTCGTAGAGGCGGATGCAGACGCCGTCGGCGACGCGTCCGCAGCGCCCGGCGCGCTGGTTGGCCGAGGCCTGCGAGACCTTCTCGATCAACAACTGCTCGACCTTGTTCCTCGCCGAATAGCGCTTCACCCGCGCGCTGCCGGGGTCGATCACGTAGCGGATGCCCGGCACGGTGAGCGAGGTCTCGGCCACGTTGGTGGCGAGCACGATGCGGCGCAGCGCGCTGGTGGGCCTGAAGATCGCGTCCTGCTCGGCCACCGAGAGGCGGGAAAACAGCGGCAGGATTTCGGTGCCGGGCGGATGGTGCTTTCTGAGCGCCTCGGCGGTGTCGCGGATTTCGCGCTCGCCGGGCAGGAAAACCAGGATGTCGCCGGGGCCCACGCGCGCCAGTTCGTCGGTGGCGTCGAGGATGGCGGCGATCAGGTCGGGCGCGCCCTTGTCCTTCTTTTCGGCTTTGGCAGGGCTGGCCCGCTCCTCGCGTTCGCTGCGCTCGATCGGCCGCCAGCGGATTTCCACCGGGTAGGTGCGCCCCGACACCTCGATCACCGGCGCATCGTCGAAGTGCCTGGAGAAACGCTCGGCATCGATGGTCGCCGAGGTGATGACCACGCGCAGGTCGTTGCGCTTCTCCACCAGCGTCTTCAGGTAGCCGAGCAGGAAATCGATGTTGAGGCTGCGCTCGTGCGCCTCGTCGATGATGAGGGTGTCGTAGCGGCTCAAGAGCGGATCGCCCTGGCTTTCGGCCAGCAGGATGCCGTCGGTCATCACCTTGATCGCGGTGTCGTGGCGCACCTTGTCGGTGAAGCGCACCTTGTAGCCGACCAGGCCGCCGAGTTCGCCGCCGAGTTCCTGCGCGATGCGCGCCGCCACCGAACGCGCGGCGATGCGGCGCGGCTGGGTGCAGCCGATCAGCCTGTCGGGGTGCGCCGGAGCCGATGCCAGCCGCGCTTCGAGGCACATCTTGGGGATCTGCGTGGTCTTGCCGGAGCCGGTCTCGCCGCACAGGATCAGCACGCGGTTGGCCTTGAGCGCGGCAAGGATGTCGTCGCGGCGCGCGCTGACCGGCAGGTCGGGATAGGTGATGTGCAAGGTGGGGCTCAAAATTCAAAAACCGTCCACGCAGTGCGCGGACAAAAAATGTTCATTTGTTCTGGATATACCGTGCGTCATCGAAGGTTTCCAGCCAGGCCGGCCGGTATACCGCCATCACGGTAATCGCCATGCCGGTGGAAAATGCCTCGGCCCAGGCGAGCAGCAGCGCGGCATACGGCGTGTACTGCGTCAGCAGGTAGTCGAGCGGATAGGCGCCGGCCAGCGCCATCAGCGCCGTGGTGGCCAGCCCGACGGCCGCCACCGCCAGCGCCGCGCCGAAAAAGCCGTTGCCCAGCACATAAATGAAAAAATGATTCGGCAGGTGGCGTTCCAGCAGGCGGAACACGCCCCAGCTCACCGCCGCAGGCAGCACCGCCTGCAACAGCGCATCGATCCCCAGCGCAACCGGATTGCCGCGCCCGAACACCGCATTGGCGAGCAGAACCAGCACCCCGGCGAAGCTCGCGCGCCAGAAGCCGAACATCAGCGTCATGGCCGAAATGCCGTACAGATGGAACGCCAGCCCCGGCTTCACCCCGGTGCGGATCTGCCACAGCGCCAGCACTGCCACGGTGGCGCCCAAAAACAGGTTCAGACGCGCCGGCTGCGCAAGCCTGCGCCAGTCGCCCGACACCAGCCAGCGCCAGCCCAGAAAGGCCAGCCCCAGCCAGCCGAACAGATGTAATGATTGCGGCAGCACAAGCGCGGTAAAATTCATCCATCAATTTTACGCGAAGCCCCGTGCGCTGCCGCGCCCTTCGCATCGAGCCCCTGCCATGTCCACCAGAAACCAGAATGCGCCGCTCAACGACGACGATATCGCCGAACTGGCCGACCTGATCGACGATGCCGCCGCGCGCACCGACGCGCCGCTGTCGCTCGAAGGCGTCGACGGCTTCGTCACGGCCCTGCAATGCGCGCCGCGCCCGATCGCAGCGGAAAGCTATCTGCCGGTGCTGTTCGAGCATGACGCTCCCGCAACGCTGTTCGCCGATGCCGCGGAATACGGCCGCTTCGAAGCGCTGCTCGGCCGCCGCTGGAACGAGATCGCGCGCGCGCTCGCCGTCCCGATCGACAACCTGGCCGACCCGCGCGCGCTGTCCCCGCTCATCATGGATTGGGAAGGCCTGCTGGCCGACCTGCCGAAAAACGAGGCCGCCGCGCTCAAGGCCGAAGGTGTCCCGCCTTATGCCAGCCTGTGGGCAGCCGGGTTCCTGCAGGTGGTGGAACACTGGGAAGCCGACTGGGAACTACCGCCGGACAGCAAGGACGAAGCCTTCGTCGACGAAATGCTCGACCCGCTGTATGTGCTGATGACGCCGCCCGAAGAGTGGACGGAAGCAGAGCGCCAGACCAGCCGCAACGATTACGTGGCGATGGCGATCTGGAGCTGCTATGAGCTGCGCGACTTCTGGCGCGACCGCGGCCAGGCTCCGCGCGCTTGAATTCCTGTAACTTGAATCGTTTAATTTGTATTCCGCTATGAATCTCGTCCTGTTCGACCTCGACAACACCCTGCTCGCCGGCGACTCCGACTACGAATGGGGTCAATTCCTCATCGCCAGGGGCGTGGTCGACGGCGCCCACTACGAAGCCAAGAACCGCGCGTTCTACGAAGACTACAAGGCCGGACGGCTGGACATCCATGCCTTCCTCGCGTTTGCCCTGCGCCCGCTCGCCACCCACACGCGCGAACAACTCGACGCCTGGCACGCCGAATACATGGAGACGCGCATCAAGCCGATGATTACCCAGGCCGCACGCGACCTGGTCGCCCGGCACCTCGGCGAAGCCGATCTGGTCGCCGTCATCACCGCCACCAACAGCTTCGTCACCGCGCCGATTGCGCGCGAATTCGGCATCCCGCACCTGATCGCCACCGAACCCGAGCAGCGCGACGGCCGCTTCACCGGCGAAGTCGCCGGCACCCCCTGCTTCCGCGAAGGCAAGGTCACCCGCCTCGAACACTTCCTCGAAGCCCAGGGCACCCGCCTCGACTGCCTCACTACCAGCTGGTTCTACAGCGACTCGCACAACGACCTGCCGCTGCTGGAAAAAGTCCGCCATCCCGTCGCCGTCGACCCCGACCCCACTCTGCGCGCCCACGCCGAGGGCAAGGGCTGGCCGGTGATTTCGCTGCGCGCCTGATGGTGGAAAACATTCAAACGACCGTCGCTAACCGAACCGCCATGTCTACCCCCAGCACCCTCGCCGAAAGCGTCGCCCACCAGCGCGACGCCCTCGCCAATCTGCTGCGCGAGCCGCTGGCGCTGGCCGCGCAGGCGTGCAGCCGGGCATGGCCGAGCCGAGCCGGGCTCAACGCCGCGCTGAGCCATGCGCTGACGACCCTGCCCGCGTGCAAATACCTGTATGCGCTGGATACCCGTGCGATCCAGCTCTCCGACAACATCAGCCGCGAAGGCCTGATCGAGACGGACTACGGGCGCGACCGCTCCGACCGTCCCTACATGCGCGAAGCGGTGCCGAACCAGGGCTTTCTGCTGACGCAGGCCTACATCAGCCTGCGCGCCAAGCGGCCGTCGCTGACCGCGATCCAGATCGTGCGCGACGACGACGGCCGCGCGCTTGGCTTCGTCGGCGCCGATTTCGACCTGCGCGACCTGCCAATCACCGGCAAGCTGTACGACGAACCCACCTACTGGCGACAGATCAAAGGCGACCCGGCGATCCGCGGCGCGGTGTTCCACCAGACCCGCAGCGACAGCCAGATGGACCTCAACCTCGACACGGTGCTGGGGGTGATGGAGGAACTGATGACCGATCGCGGCGTGTTCCACGGCAAACTGCACTTTTCCAGCAGCCGCGCCACCATCTGGCTGGTCGACGACCCCTATCGCTACCGCCTGCTCGACATCGACGCGCTGACCGACCCCGACACCTGCCTGATTTATCCCTGCCACCCCTACCCGGCCGACGCCGCGGTGCCGCGCGACAAGATCCGTACGGTGCTCGACAGCCTGCGCGCGCTGCGCTTCATGGACGAGACGTTTTATCTGCGCGGGGGTTCGCTCAACATCTTCAACGGCATGGTCGGTCTCACCTTCTCGTGCGACGGCTCGCACTACCTGCCGTGGGACGAGTTTTTGATCAAGGGCTACGACTTCTGGGCCAGCGGCAAGTCGCTCGGCTGAACCGGTGCGCAGGCAACGCCCCATGCGGCGGACGGCCTGCAGGCTGCCCCGCACGAATGGGTGCCGATCCCCGATATCCATCGACAAGACGGCCGTGCTTGCCCCCTTTACGGGTTGCGGCAGCCGGCACAGGCCAATAGCCCTGCCCGCAGCAGCTTGAATCCAACGCGCCTAAAGGCGGATAATGCGCTATCGCGTCGGGCTGCCTGCTTTGG
>NZ_MKUG01000138.1 GCF_001897685.1 Thiobacillus sp. 65-1402 | reverse complement strand
CCAGATCGCGGGCTTGCGCCATCAGGGCCACGATGTCGGCCTCCCGATCCGCCACGTACACCAGACGGGTGTCCGGCAGGCTGGCCGCCAGTTCGGCGATGCGCATGTAGCCTTCCGTCCAGCGGGTGCTTTCCAGCAGGCCGCCCCGTTGTCCGTCCGCGTCCTTGGGCTCGCGCGCCCACATCCAGGCATCCAGCACCCCCAGGGGTTCCCGTTCCGGGCTAACCGCGTAGGTGGGATGGACGTACATGCCACGCTGCGCTTCATAGGACAGCGGTCCCAGACCGGCAATGCCTTGCCCGTTGAAGTCCAGTTCCGTGGTGTCCTGCAGGCACAGGACGACGGGATGGGCGCGCATGCGCGCCTCGGAACTGCGCCAGTGCGGCGCAAGGATGGCTTCCCATTCAACGTCGTCCTGGGACAGAAAGCGATACGCCGCCTGGGTTTCCGCCCAGCCTCCGCACGCTTGCGGAATGCTGGCCATCGGATTGGCGGCCATGCGCTCGGCCAGCAGCACCGTGCGCTTGTCCAGACGCCTGTCGCCGAGATCGATATCCTTGAACTCCTCCGCCGCCCAGCTCATCACGCAAACCTCGTATTACCAGAGAAGTCAGCATGTTACGGTGAGGCATTGAAGTTGTGTGTAATGGGATGGGGTAAAACTGCTGCCCTTTTCGATGTCCGCCTTGATTTCCAGCAGCAGGCGCTGCATCGATGGATTGGAATGCCCGCGCGCCACGATTTCGAACGATTGCAGCAACGGCACCCCGGCTTTCATCATGGTCGCCAGCTGGCGGGTGAACAGCGTGACATCCTTGTCGGTGATGCGCTTGCTGGCGGAGAACAGGGTGCTCTGCTTCCTGACCTTGGTGACGGTGATTCCCTGCTTGCGCAGCATGGAATTGACCACGGCTTCGCCGCCGGCCTGCAACTGGCCTTTGACTTTCTTGCCGCGCTTGTCCATGCCTTCCCACAGGAAGGTGGCATCCTTGATTGCCTTTGCCGCTGTAGCCATAGAGGGAGTTCCTTAGATATTGGTGACGGCCTCGACCTCTTCCAGCGAGGTGAGGCCGGCTTTCACTTTCAACAACCCGGCCTGGCGCAGATCGAGCACGCCTTCACGCCTGGCCTGGTCGGCAATGTCGGTTTCGTCCCCGCCCTTGAGAATGATGCGGGTCATGGCGTCGGTGATCGGCATCACCTGATAGATGCCCAGCCGCCCCTTGTAGCCGGTACCGCCGCAGATATCGCAGCCCACCGGTTTGTAGGGCCTCCAGTTGCCGTCCAGCTGCGCTTCAGTGAACCCGGCCGCCAGCAGGGCTTCCTGCGGAATATCGACGGGCTGCTTGCACGCGCACAAACGCCGCGCCAGCCGCTGGGCGGTGATCAGGATCACCGAGGAGGCGACGTTGAACGGCGCCACCCCCATGTTCAGCAAACGGGTCAGCGTGCCGGGGGCGTCGTTGGTGTGCAGCGTGGACATCACCATGTGGCCGGTTTGCGCGGCCTTGATGGCGATATCGGCAGTTTCCAGATCGCGGATTTCGCCGACCATGATGACGTCGGGATCCTGCCGCAGGAAGGATTTCAGCGCGGCCGAGAAAGTCAGTCCTGCCTTGTCGTTGACGTTGACCTGGTTGATGCCGGGCAACTGGATTTCCGCCGGATCTTCCGCGGTCGAGATGTTGACGTCGGGCTTGTTGAGGATGTTGAGACAAGTGTAAAGCGACACCGTCTTGCCGGAACCGGTCGGCCCGGTCACCAGAACCATGCCGTAAGGGCGCTGCACCGCATCCAGCAGGATTTCTTTCTGCCACGGCTCGTAGCCCAGCGCATCCACGCCCAACTGGGCGCTGGTGGGGTCGAGAATACGCATGACGATCTTTTCGCCATACAGCGTCGGCAGGGTGCTGACGCGGAAATCGATGGCGCGGTTCTTCGACAGCACCATCTTCATGCGGCCGTCCTGCGGCACGCGCTTTTCCGAAATGTCCAGCCGCGACAGCACCTTGATGCGCGATGCCACCTTGTCCTTGATCGCCATCGGCGGCTGCGCCACCTCGGACAGCACGCCGTCACGCCGGTAGCGGATACGGTAATACTTTTCGTAAGGCTCGAAATGAATGTCGGATGCGCCCAGATTGATCGCATCGAGCATGATTTTCTGCAGGTAGCGCACCACCGGCGCATCGTCGATTTCGATGCCGCCGGTGTCCTGCTGGGCGGCGGCGCTTTCCTCGTCGGCAAAGTCGAGATTGAGGTCTTCCGCATTCAGCACGGCCAGCGTGCTGTCGGCGGCTTCGCCCGCCTTCTCGATCAGCTTGCCGAGCTTGTCGTCATCCACCACCACCGGCTCCACCGCCTGCCCGGTCTGGAACTTCACCTCGTCCAGCGCCTGCAGATGGGTGGGGTCGGACGTCGCCACATACAGTTTGTTGCCGCGCTGATACAGCGCGACCACGCGCCGTTTCTGCACCAGCTTGGGATCGAGCAGCCCCTGCGGCAGGCTGTCGGCATCCATGGCATTCAAATCCAGGTAAGGGTAGCCAAATGAACCGGCGGCAAATTCGGCTATCTGATCGGCCTTGAAGCGCCGCCCCTTGATGAGTTCGGTCACGAACGATTCGCCGGATTGGCTGGCGCTTTTCCACACGCCCTCGGCGTCGTCCTCGGACAGCCAGCCATGGTTGACCATGGCACGCGCCAGCCCGGTTAAATTGTTGGTGTTTGTCACAGCGGCCATAGCTCGGTTCCAGACAAGTCCAGCGTCAAAAATATTGCCCGCATCGACGCGCCGACCAGGCGGCGGATGGGGAATCACAGGCCTTAACGGCGATTTTTCGGCTAAGTTGAGGCGTTTTCAGACGGCACGTCATTCGGCGCCGGCAGGTAGATACGCGCCATTTTCACCACCCGGTCCTGGGTCTGCACGATTTCCACCGGCACGTCACCCAGCTTGAGGCTCACCCCGGCTTCGGGAATATCCTCGAATTGCTCCAGCAGCAGGCCGTTCAGCGTCTTCGGGCCGTCCAGCGGCAACGACAAGCCCAGCTTGCGGTTCAGATGGCGCAGCAGCACGGTGCCCTCGGCCAGCCAGCAGCCGTCGTCTTCCTGCCGCAGGTAACCCATATCCGATGGCGCCTGGGTCGTGAATTCACCGACCATTTCTTCAAGCAGATCTTCCAGCGTTACCAGCCCCTGCAGTTCGCCGTATTCGTCGACCACCAGCGCCAGCCGGCGACGGCCGCTCTGGAAATTGCGCAACTGGGTGAACAAGGGGGTGCCCGCCGGAACGAAGTAAGGCGCTTCCAGGTTTTCCTTCAGCGTCTCGGGATCAAGCTCGTCGCCGGTCAGCGCATGCAGTACCCGGCGCACATGCAGCACGCCGAGCAGATTGTCGGGCGAGCCCTGCTGCACCACCAGCCGCGTGTGATGGCTGGTGGAAATCTGCTGGCGCAGCCGTTCGGGGTCGTCCTCAATGTCGATCGCCTCGATCTGGTTGCGCGGCGTCATCACGTCGTCGACCGTGATGTCTTCCAGCTCCAGCAGGTTCATCAGGATCCGGCGGTGCTCGCGCGGCAATCTGCCGGACGACTCCAGCACGATGGTGCGCAGCTCCTGCAGCCCCAGGCTGTTGCCCTGCCCCGGGTCGGGTTGCTTGATATGCAACAGCTTCAGGATGCCCTGCACGAACAGGTTGACGAACCACACCACCGGGTACGCCAGCGTCAACAGCGGCGTGAGCAGCAGCGTCGCCGGGTAGGCGACGCGTTCGGGAAAGGACGCCCCGACCACCTTCGGCGTGACCTCGCTGAACACCAGAATCAGGAAGGTGAGCAACAGCGTCGCCACGAACAGCACCATTTCGCCGTCGCCGAACAAGCGAATGGCCAGCACGGCAGACAGCGTGCCCGAGGCGGAATTGACCAGATTGTTGCCCAGCAGGATCACGCCCAGGAGCTTGTCGGTCTGGTCCAGCAGCGCCTGCGCCCGCATCGCACCGCGCACGCCGGACTCGGCGGCGTGGCGCAGGCGATAGCGGTTGATCGCCATCATCGCCGTCTCGGACGCGGAAAAAAATGCCGAAGTGAGCAGCAGAACAGCAAGCACGGCAAAAAGCGTGCTGGTGGAAATACTATCCAATCAACACCGCCTCAACGCCGGAGCACCACTTCCAGCACGAACTGGGTGCCCAGATAGGCCAGCAGCAGCAGGGTGAAACCGGTGATCGTCCAGACCAGGGCGGTGCGCCCGCGCCAGCCGCGGAAATGCCGCCCCAGCAGCAGGCCGCCGAACACCAGCCATGACAGGATGGCGAACACGGTTTTGTGCGAGAACTGCAAAGCCGTGCCAAACAACTCTTCCGAAAAAAACACCCCGCTGAACAGCGCCAGGGTCAGCAGCGCAAACCCGACGCCGATGGTCCTGAACAACATGGCTTCCAGCGTCAGCAGGGGCGGCGCGCCGTTTTGCAGCGAGCCGCGATGCAATTGCTTTTCCAGCATGGTCATCAGCACAGCGTGCAATGCAGCCACGGCCAGCAAGCCATAGGCGAGAAAAGACACCACCAGGTGCGCACGCAAGGCCAGCGCCTGCGAATTGGGAATGGCGTGGGTGGCGGTGAACAGCGCCATAATCAGCACAGACACCGCTGCCAGTCCGCTGACCCAGGACTGCAGACGCGCAAGCGGCGCGCCCTGGCTGGCCAACCAGTAGGCCAGCGCAGTGAGCCACAAAATCGTCGACAGGGAGTTGCCGAACCCCAGCCGGATGTCGCCCTGCCCCAGCACCGAATGATAAATCAGCGCGCCGTGGGCCAGCAGGGCCAGCGGCAGCAACCGGCGCACCGATGCGGCGCGCGGCGTGCGCTGCAGGCGCCAGGCGACCCAGCCGTACAGCGCGCTTACACACAAAGTAACCAGCAATAGCGGGGACATTCGTTAAAATGGAAATGATTCAGCCAGCCCCATTATCCATGCCGTCCATAACGGCAACAAGGAAGCCATGTTAGAAAACCTCAGCGGACGCCTCGCCGGCGTCGTCAAAAGCCTGCGCGGGCAGGCGCGCATCACCGAAGCCAACGTGCAGGATACGCTGCGCCAGGTTCGCCTGGCCCTGCTCGAGGCCGACGTTGCGCTGCCGGTGGTCAAGGACTTCATCGAAGCGGTCAAAACCCGTGCCCTGGGCCAGGAAGTGCTCGCCAGCCTGTCGCCGGGCCAGGCGCTGATCGGCATCGTCCACGAAGAACTCACCCGCCTGATGGGCGGCGAAAACGTCGAACTGAATCTGGCCGCCACCCCGCCTGCGGTGATCCTGATGGCCGGCCTGCAAGGCTCGGGCAAAACCACCACCAGCGGCAAGCTGGCGCTGCTGCTGAAAAATCGCAAGAAAAAAGTCCTGCTCGCCTCCGCCGACGTCTACCGCCCCGCCGCCATCGACCAGCTGCGGCAACTCGGCCGGCAGCTCGACGTCAGCTTCTTTGAAGCCGGCGACGAACGCGATCCGCTGAAAATCGCACAGGCCGCGCAGGACCATGCGCGCAAGCAGTTCTATGACGTGCTGATCGTCGACACCGCCGGCCGCCTGGCGATCGACGAGGCGATGATGGCCGAGATCCGGGCCCTGCACGCCGCGGTCAAGCCGGTTGAAACCCTGTTCGTGGTCGACGCCATGCAGGGCCAGGACGCGGTCAACGTCGCCCGCGCCTTTAACGAGGCGCTGCCGCTCACCGGCGTGGTGCTCACCAAGCTCGACGGCGACGCCCGCGGCGGCGCGGCACTGTCGGTGCGCCACATCACCGGCAAGCCGCTCAAGTTCATCGGCGTCGGCGAAAAGCCCGCCGGGCTGGAAGCCTTCCACCCCGAACGCATGGCGCAGCGCATTCTCGGCATGGGCGACGTGCTCTCGCTGATCGAGCAGGCACAAGGCTCGGTCGACCTCGCCGAAGCGAAAAAACTCGCCGACAAGGTCAAGAAGGGCAAGGACTTCGACCTCGAAGACTTCAAGACGCAAATCCAGCAGATGCGCAAGATGGGCGGACTGTCCGCGCTGATGGACAAGCTGCCGGGCGCCGGCCAGATGCCGATCCCGGCTGGCGCCGACGACAAGGCCGTCAACCGGGTGGAGGGCATCATCAACAGCATGACCCCGCTGGAGCGCCGCAAACCCGAAATCATCAAGGCCAGCCGCAAGCGCCGTATCGCCGCCGGCGCGGGGGTGCAGGTACAGGAGGTCAACAAACTGCTGAACCAGTTCGAGCAGGCGCAGAAAATGATGAAAATGATGGGCAAGGGCGGCCTGTCCAAGATGATGCGCGGCATGAAGGGCATGCTGCCTGGAATGCGGTAAAGCCTGCCCACTGGCAAGCTCGGGGTTTTTGAGTATAATTCGCGGTTTTCTCCGTTTACCCGGTGGGTTGAATCATGGTCGTTATTCGTCTTTCGCGCGGCGGCGCCAAAAACCGTCCCTTCTACAACGTGGTGGTGGCCGATTCGCGCTGTCGCCGTGATGGCCGCTTCATCGAGCGCGTCGGCTTCTACAATCCGGTGGCCGCTGCAGGTGCCGAAGCCGTGCGCCTGGACCAGGAACGCATCGGCTATTGGGTGAGCCACGGCGCGCAGATGTCCGACACCGTCGCCCGTCTGGTCAAGCAGAACAAGCCCGCTGCCGCTGCCTGATCTGGCTGCACAAGAAGCCTGGGGCGGCTGTCCGCATTGAATAACGACTGGGTCGTTATGGGGCGCATCGCCGCCCCGTTCGGCATCAAGGGCTGGGTCAAGGTCCAGCCCTACAGCGAAGACCCGGGCGCGCTGATGGATTTCGAATCC
>NZ_MKUG01000137.1 GCF_001897685.1 Thiobacillus sp. 65-1402 | reverse complement strand
TCTTGAACAGCCAGTTGTAGACCTCGCGGCGGGCCTCGGCGCCCTGTTCATCGAGCGCCTTGAGGTCGGTCTTCGGCGCCGCACGCAGGGTTTGCACCACCCACAGTTCCAGCGGATGAATCTGCGTCACGTAGCCGCGGTCGGCCAGGTTGTAGGCGTCGGGGGCGTGGGTCTTGTAGAGCGATTCGAGCGTCTTCCGGCTGAGGCTGGCGCTGGCGGGAACCTGTTGGTGCAGCGCGGCGACGTACGCATCGAAGCTCGCATTCGGCTCCAGATAACGGAACACCGAGGTGAAGCGGCGCGGGTTGGCACGCACGCGGGCGTACAGATCCTCCGCCATCTGCGCCGCCGTCCGGCCCTGGTGGCGCTGGTAGAAGCGGTGGATGAAGACGCGGCCTTCCTTGTCGACGAAACGCATCAGGTAGGTTGCGCGCATCGGGTTGCTGGCGTCGTCCAGGATACGCGCCGCCGCTCCTGGCGAGGCGCTGGCGTAATGCCGCACGATATCGCGCATGATGCGGATGTAGACGAGGTTGACCGAGTTCTTGGTGGCCTCCCATACATCCATCACGCGGCCATTGTCTCTGGCATCGAAGTTGGCGAAGTTGTGCAGGCCGCCGCCGGTGAAAAAGGTTTCCGGGGACGCCGAATAGGGGCGGCCCATCGCCGCGTCGAGGGTGGCGGCGAGCGTCTCGCTGCGGTTCGTCAGCAGGCGCGTAGCCACCCATTGGGCCAGTACGTCGCGCTGCGGCTGAGCTTTCTGCACGAGCACTTTTGCATCGAGCGCACGGTAGTCGGCGTGCAGCCGCGCGATGATTTCCAGGTAGGTGACCAGAGTGCGCAGCTTGGCGGTGGAGCCGAGATCGAGGCGCGCCTGGCTGTTGATATCGAACGGCTGGTTGAGATTGTCGGCCTGGATGCGCAGCACGTTGCCGGACGGCGCTTTTTCATACAGGGTGAAGCTGTAGATCACCTGGCCCAGCGGATCTTCCGGTTTCAGCAGGCGAAACCCGATCAGCCCCGATGCAGCGGCGGCTTCCGCTTTGGCCAGGCTTTGCAGGTAGCCGCTGACGATCTTCTGCGCCGGCTGGTTGATGGTGGTGTCGACCGCCAGGTCGAGCCGGTCGAGATCGTACAGGCGCGGCTCGCCGAGCAGCGCGGCGACGCGGATGCGCTGCGCATTGGTGGCTTTCTGGTCGGCGAAGCGCGGCGCCGGCGGGTCGATGCGCAGGCGCGTGCTGCGCAGCTTGACGGCCTTGGCGCGGTTGGCGAGTTCGCGCGAAATCAGATTGGCGCTGGCCAGCAGATCGAGGTGGTCGTCGGTGAGGGCGTCCAGCGCCTTGCGGTTGGCGGCGAGGTAATACGACGGGCGGCGCTCCGCCACGATCAGCGACAGCACATGCTTCAGCGCACTGGCGTAGGCCGTGTCGCGGGAAGCCGGCTTGCTGGCCAGGATGCGGTTGATCTCGGCGAAGTCCAGTCCGTACCACGCCCACAGGCCGTCGCCGACGCCGTTGACTTCGCCGAAGCGTGGCGCCGCGGCGAGCGGAACCGTGTTGAGGTAGGCCATCACGGTTTTGCGCCGCATCGGCATCGTGTTGGCGCCATCGAGATAAGCGCGCAGGCTGGCGGTGGCCATCTGGCGCAGCTTTTCGCTCATGCTGCCGGTCAGACCTTCCGGCGAATGGCGGTATTTTTCGATCTGCGTCGGCAGGGTGCTGCCGCCCGGCACGTTGCGATCCGTGTCGACCAGGCTGATGCCTTTTTCTAGCAAGGCCTGGGCGAGCCGGTCCCACTCCACCGCCGGGTTGCGGGTGGGGAACTGCTCGGTCAGCAGTTCGCGGTTTTCGATGTGGAGCAGGGCGTCGACCAGCACCTTGGGAATCTCCTCGAAGCGACGGTACACCCGCGTCGGATGCTGCCCCTGATAGAGCTGTTTGCCGTCGCTGTCGAGCAGGGTCAGGCCGGCCTGATCCTTTTCGTGATACGGCAGGAACAGGCCGAGATCGTCTGCCCGCGCCATCTGGATGCTGATCCGGGCCTGCTGGTCGATCTGCCAGCCTGCGCGGTCGAGCCGTGCCAGGTAGTCAGGCAGCTTGCTGTAGCCGAGGCGCACGTCGTACGGCCCCTGGCCCGGGTAACGGATGCGGTCGGACGGTCCCGACCGGATTTGCCAGGTCATTTTCTGCGCGGTTTTGGCGAGATATTTCGCTTCCAGCGCCGACGACACCAGTTCCCAGGCGACCAGCCCGATCAGCCCGATCAGCAGCAGCAGGATGCCAAGGCCGATCAGGATGCGGCGCGGGACCTTGTGCATGCTTCAGACCCAGTCGCGCGCGCTGAGAAAATCGGTGTAGAGCGCCGCTTCCGGCGTGCCGGGCGCGGGATGCCAGTCGTAGCGCCATTTCACGATCGGCGGCAGCGACATCAGGATCGATTCGGTGCGCCCGCCCGATTGCAGGCCGAACAGGGTGCCGCGGTCGAACACCAGGTTGAATTCGACGTAGCGGCCGCGCCGGTAGGCCTGGAAGTCGCGTTCGCGCTCGTCGTAGGGCGTGTCGCGGCGGCGCTGGAGAATCGGCAGATAGGCGGTGAGGAAGGCATCGCCCACACTTTTCGTCATGGCGAAGGCATGCTCGAAGCCGCCCTCGGAAAAGTCGTCGTAGAACACGCCGCCGATGCCGCGCGGCTCGTTGCGGTGCTTGAGGAAGAAATAGCGGTCGCACCATTCCTTGAAGCGGGGATGCAGGCCGGCGCCGAACGGATCGAGCGCGTCCTTGCAGGTGGCGTGGAAGTGCCGCGCGTCGTCCTCGAAGCCGTAGTAGGGCGTCAAATCCATGCCGCCGCCGAACCACCACACCGGCGCCTCGCCGTCCTTCATCGCGACGAAGCAGCGCACGTTCATGTGCACCGTCGGCGCGTAGGGGTTGCGCGGGTGCAGCACCAGCGAGACGCCCATCGCCTCCCAGCGTCGCCCGGCGAGCTCCGGCCGGTGCGCGCTGGCCGACGGCGGCAGCTGGTTGCCGAGCACGTGCGAGAAATTCACCCCGCCGCGCTCCAGCACATTGCCTTCCTCGATCAGCCTCGAGATGCCGCCGCCGCCCTCGGGGCGCTCCCAGGCGTCGGTGCGGAACGGCAGGCCGTCGGCGGCTTCCAGCGCGGCGACGATGCGCGCCTGCAGGTCGAGCAGCCAGGTTTTGACTGCGCGTGTATTGAACGTGGCGGTGTCGAAGGCGTCGGATGGCATCAGGGTCTCAAAACGGTTCCGGTGGCGAGGTCGATCAGGGTGGAGGGACGGTGGCGCCGGCCGATGCGGCCATCGATCACGCGTACCCGCGCGCCGAATATTCTGCGGCATTCGGCTGCGCTTTTGGCGGGCGGCTTGCCGCTTTTGTTGGCGCTGGTGGAAACCAGCGCCATGCCGAGGCTGCGGCACAGCCGTGCGGCGCCGGCGTGGGCGGTGACGCGCACCGCGATGGTGGGGCGTCCGCCGGTGAGCAGGGGGGAGCAGGCGGCGGACGCGGGCACCACCCAGGTGACGGGGCCGGGCCAGCTGCGCTGCATCCGCGCCCGGTCGGGCGCACTCAGGGGACGCACGAAGGTTCGCAGCCGCTTGAAGCGGTCGGCGATCAGCAGCAGGCCCTTGGCGGCGCTGCGGCCCTTGAGCCGGATGAGGCGCTTCAGCGCGCGCGGATTGCGCGGGTCGCAGCCGAGGCCGTAGCAGGATTCGGTCGGGTAGGCGATCAGGCCGCCGCGCCGCAGGTACGCGCGCAGCATATCCGCCTCACCCCTCACGCCTGACGCCTCACTTTTTCCGGTCGAGCGCGCGCCAGCCGATGTCGCGGCGGTATTGCATGCCTTCGAAGTGGATGCAGGCCGCCGCCTCGTAGGCGCGCTTCTGCGCCATGCGCACGCTGTCGCCGAGCGCGGTCACCGCCAGCACGCGGCCGCCGCTCACCACGGTCCGCCCATCCTGCGCGGTCGTGCCGGCGTGGAACACGTGCAGGTCGTCGGCGGCGGCGGGCAGTGCGCCGATGAGCGCGCCCTGCTGCGGCGCGTCGGGGTAGCCGGCGGCGGCCAGCACCACCGCGAGCGCGGTGCGGCGGTCCCATTCGGCCTCGGCCTGGTCGAGGCCGCCGTTGACGGCGGCTTCCAGCAAGGCGACGAGATCGGATTTCAGCCGCATCATGATCGGCTGGGTTTCCGGGTCGCCCATGCGGCAGTTGAATTCGAGCACCTTGGGCGCGCCGTCGGCGCCGACCATGATGCCGGCGTACAGAAAGCCGGTGTAGCGGATGCCGTCGGCCGCCATGCCCTCGACCGTGGGATGGATCACCTCGCGCATGATGCGCGCGTGCAGTTCCGGCGTGACCACCGGCGCCGGCGAATAGGCGCCCATGCCGCCGGTGTTGGGGCCGCTGTCGCCGTCGCCCAGGCGCTTGTGGTCCTGGCTGGAGGCGAGAGCCAGCACGTGTTCGCCGTCGACCATGACGATGAAGCTGGCTTCCTCGCCGACGAGGCATTCCTCGATCACCACGCGGTGGCCGGCTTCGCCCATGCTGTTGCCGGCGAGCATGGCGTCGACCGCGGCGTGCGCCTCGGTGGCGCTCGTCGCGACCACCACGCCCTTGCCGGCGGCCAGGCCGTCGGCCTTCACCACGATGGGCGCGCCGTGCCGGTCGATGTAGGCGTGCGCCGCGGCGGCATCGGTGAAGGTGCCGAAGGCCGCGGTGGGAATGCCGTGGCGCGCCATGAATTGCTTGGCGAAATCTTTCGAGCTTTCGAGCTGCGCGGCGGCCTGGGTGGGGCCGAAAATCTTCAGCCCGGCGGCGCGGAAGGCGTCGACCACGCCCGCCGCCAGCGGTGCTTCGGGGCCGACCACGGTGAGCGCAATCTCTTCGCGGCGGGCGAATTCGACCAGCGCCGGGATGCCCGAAATGGGTACGTTGAGGAGACCGCTTTCGGTTGCCGTACCGCCGTTTCCGGGTGCGACGAATACTTGCGAGACGCGGGGGGATTGCGCGAGTTTCCAGGCCAGTGCGTGTTCGCGTCCGCCGGAGCCGATGACGAGGAGTTTCATGTGCGTGAGGGGTTGGTTAGGGGTTAGGGGCTGGGAGTTAGGGGCTAGGGGTTAGGATTTAGGGGCTAGGGAAGGAGCGGCTTCGCCGCGCCTCATTGAATTCATCCCACGCGGCGAAGCCGCACAAAGCCCCCTAATCCCTAACTCCTAGCCCCTAGCTCCTAGCCCCTCGCAATCAATGACGGAAATGCCGCGTGCCGGTGAACACCATCGCGATGCCGTGTTCGTTGGCCGCAGCGATGACTTCGTCGTCGCGCATCGAGCCGCCGGGCTGGATCACCACCTTGATCCCGGCCGCCGCGGCCTGGTCGATGCCGTCGCGGAAGGGGAAGAAGGCGTCGCTCGCCATCACCGAGCCGGGCACCGGCAGGCCGGCGTGCTCGGCCTTGATCGCGGCGATGCGCGCGGAGTTGACGCGGCTCATCTGGCCGGCGCCGACGCCGACGGTCATGCGGTCCCTGGCGTAGACGATCGCGTTGGACTTGACGAACTTGGCGACGCGCCAGGCGAACAGCAGGTCGTCCATTTCCTGTGCGCTCGGGGCGCGCTCGGTGACCGTTTTCAGTTCGCCGTGCAGCAGCACGTCGGCGTCCTGCACCAGCAGGCCGCCGGCCACGCGCTTCATGTCGAGCTGGGCCACCGCGCCGCTCCACTTGCCGCATTCGAGCAGGCGCACGTTCTTCTTCGCGGCGACGGCGGCGGAGGCTTCCGGGCTGACCTCGGGCGCGATGATGACTTCGACGAACTGGCGCTCGACGATGGCGGCGGCGGTGGCGCCATCGAGCCGGCCGTTGAAGGCGATGATGCCGCCGAAGGCCGATTCGGGGTCGGTCTGGTAGGCGCGGTTGTAGGCCTCCAGCAGGGTCGCGCCGTACGCCACGCCGCAGGGGTTGGCGTGCTTGACGATGACGCAGGCCGGCGCGGCGTCGAACTGCTTGACGCATTCGAGCGCGGCGTCGGTGTCGGCGATGTTGTTGTAAGAGAGTTCCTTGCCCTGGATCTGGCGTGCGGTGGCGATGGTGCCGGCCGGCGCGTTGGCCTCGACGTAGAAGGCGCCGGCCTGGTGCGGGTTCTCGCCGTAGCGGCAGGTCTGCGCGCGGGTGAAGTTGAGGTTGAGGCGTTCGCCGAACTGCGCCTTTTCGCCGGCGTCGTTCAGCGCGGTGAGGTAGTTGGAGATCGCGCTGTCGTATTCGGCGGTGTGGCTGAACGCCTTTTTCGCCAGGCCGAAGCGGGTGGCGTCCGTGAGCGCGCCGCCGTTGGCCTGCATCTCGGCGACCAGCTTGGGGTAATCGGCCGGGTCGGTGACGATGGCGACGAAGCGGTAGTTCTTGGCCGACGAGCGCACCATCGCCGGGCCGCCGATGTCGATGTTCTCGATCGCG
>NZ_MKUG01000136.1 GCF_001897685.1 Thiobacillus sp. 65-1402 | reverse complement strand
GGTTTCGAGGGCTTCGCCGATCAGCAGGGCGATCTGTTCTTTAAGCGGATGGGTGTCGGACATGATTACAAAGAGGAGGGAGCAAGCCTCGCATCCTCAGTGTTCGGAAATGGGTAGTCGGCGATTATAAGCGCCGCGCGCAAGGCCTCAAAACACCAGGGGATCGACATCGAGCGACCAGCGCGCCACGCGCGGCCGGATGCCGTCGAGCCGCGGCCGCCAGTCGCGCACGAAGGCCTGCAATGCCAGTCTTGAGGCCGACTGCACCAGCAGTTGCGCGCGTTCCAGGTTGGCCACGCGCGCCATCGCCGCCGGGGTGGCGCCGAAAACGCTGACGTCGGCCATATCGGGTGCCAGTGCAGCGGCGCGCTGCAGGAAGGCGAGCGCGGCATCCATGGTGGTCGCTTCGGCGCGCAGCAACACCTGCCGGGTGGCGGGCGGCAGTTCGAGTTGCTTGCGTTCGGCCAGCAGCGTGCGCGCGTAGCCGGCGTAGTCGTGGCGCTGCAGGTAGCGGAACAGCGGGTGATCGGGGAAGGCGGTCTGGATCAGCACGCGGCCGGGCTTGTCGGCGCGTCCGGCGCGTCCCGCCACCTGCATCAGCTGGGCGAACAGGCGCTCGGTGGCGCGGAAGTCCGGGCTGTAGAGCGCGCCGTCGGTGTCGAGGATCAGCGCCAGCGTCATGTTGGGGAAATCGTGGCCCTTGGCCAGCATCTGGGTGCCGACCAGGATGTCGACTGCGCCGCCATGCACCGCTTCGCCGAGTTCGGCCCAGGCGCGCGGGCGCATGGTGTCGCGGTCGATGCGGCGCAGGCGCGCGGCGGGCAGCAGGGCGGCCAGCGTTTCTTCCAGCCGCTGGGTGCCCTGGCCGAGCGGCTTCAGGTCAGGGTTGCCGCAGCCCGGGCATTCGGCCGGGATGCGCGCCTCGAATCCGCAGTGGTGGCATTTCAGGCGATGCGCGGTGCGGTGCAGCACCAGCCGCGCCGAGCAGCGCGGGCAGGGCGACACCCAGGCACAGCTCGGGCAGTACAGCGCCGGGGCGTAGCCGCGCCGGTTGAGGAACACCAGGCTCTGCTCGCCGCGCGCCAGCGTGTCGGCGAGCGCCTGCAAGGCGGGGCGGGTGAGGCCGTTGTCGAGCGGAATGTGCTTGAGGTCGACCAGTTCGATGTCCGGCAGCTGCGCCTGGCTGATCGCGCGCTGCTTCAGCTCGATCAGCCGGTAGCGCCCGGAGAGCGCCTGCGCATAGCTTTCCAGCGAGGGCGTGGCGGAGCCGAGCACCACCGGCACGTTGGCCTGCTTGGCGCGCGCGATGGCGACGTCGCGCGCCGAGTAGCGCAGGCCGTCCTGCTGCTTGAACGAGGCATCGTGTTCCTCGTCGACCACGATCAGCCCCAGCCGCGGCAGCGGCGCGAACACCGACAGCCGGGTGCCGAGCAGGACGTCGCAGCCGGGCGCGGCGAGCCAGTTTTCGGTGCGCGCGGTTTCGGTCAGCCCGCTGTGCAGGGTGACGATGCGGCGTCCGGGAAAGCGGCGGCGGAAATGCTGCTCCAGCTGCGGGGTGAGGGCGATTTCGGGAATCAGCACCAAGGCCTGTTTTTGCGCCGCCAGCACCGCGTCGATCAGGCGCAGGTACAGCTCGGTCTTGCCGCTGCCGGTGACGCCGTGGACCAGGTGCACGCCGAATTGCGCGAGCGCCGGCAGCAGGCGGTCTAGCGCTGCCTGCTGCTCGGCGGTCGCGGCGGGTGCCGGGGAAGGGTCGCTGCGCAGCAGCGGATCGTCCAGCAGGGCGCCGGCCGCCTGCGGCGGCAGCTGCACCCATGCGGCCCAGCCGGCAGCGACCAGCGCGGCCGCGTGGCGGCCTTGCTTCTGCACGCGCAAGGTTTCGCGCGGCTGCGGCGCCGTGCGCAAGGCGTCGAGCAGCGCGCGTTGCGCCCTGGCGCGCGCGGAGGGCTGCGCCGCCCGCCCGGCATCGGTCAGCAGCAGCCAGGGGGTATCGGCAACGAACGGCGTGGCGTTGCGCAGGCGCGGCGGCAGCGTGGCCAGCAGGATCGCGCCCAGCGGATAGTGGTAATAGTCGGCGCAAAACTGCGCCAGGCGGAGGGTGTCGGGAGACAGCGCGGGACGGTCGTCCAGCACGCGGATCACATGGCGCAGCTTGCCGGCCTCGACGGCGCTGTCTGCGGCCGCGCCCAGTGCGACGCCGACCTGGCGGGTGCGGCCGAACGGGACTTCGACCAGGCTGCCCGGCGGCACTGCGTCAAGGCCGTCCGGCAGGCGGTAGTCGAACAACCGGTGGAGCGGCGTATCGAGCGCGACCTGAAGGATGGACGGCATGAGTTAGCGGTGAATCTTGGTTGAATGTTTGTGAAAATCTACTAAGGGGCTGTTATAAAAGACTTATTCAGCGTTGTCCACGCAAGCTGTGGATAATTGTGTGGGTGATTTGTGTCGACTGCTCCCAAACGCCCGTATTCAGGCGGTCAGGCATCACCGACTAAAAAGCAGGCAATTCGGTAAGTTTTTAATTTTCAGTGACTTGCAAACGAGGCTGGGCTGTCAAGGGTTTGCCGAAAAAAAATCTCTCCAACGCCAAAACTGTGCATAAGTCAATGCCGCTTTTATCGGAAAGCCGGCCGCTTGCGCGCCTTGCTGGCGCGCAAGCCCTTGTTTATTCTAGTTTTGTTGTTGCTGAATGCCGGCAATCACCCAGCCGCCCTGGCCGCTGGCCGGTTTGGTGAGGTGCCAGACTTCGTCGAGCGGCATGGCGCCCTGGTCGGCGGACTCGCGAACGAGGCCGGTGAAGCGCACGCTGACGAGATGGCGGTTGCTTTCGTCGACGGCTTCCAGCACCTCGGCATTGAGCGTCATCACGTCGGTCGTTTGCGCGGCGTCGCCGCGCTCGGCCAGCTGCATCGACAGTTCGGCAAATATTTCGGGCGAGGTGAAAGCGCGCAGGTCGTCCAGATTGCCGGCGTCGAAGGCGGCTTGCAGGCGGATGAAGTTGAGCTTGGCTTCGCGCGCGAAGGCGTCGGCGTCGAACCCGGGCGGGAAGGAATGCGCGGCAGCGCCGCCGCTCAGCGCGGCGGGGCTGGCGTCGAATGCCGCAGGTGCGCCAGGCGGCATCCCGCCGGCCGGCATGCCGGCGTACTGCATCGCCGGTGCGCGGGCCGGGGCATTGCGGCGCATGAAGAAGCGGAACAGCATGAAAGCGGCCAGCGCCAGCAGCGCCAGCATCAGGAAATTGGCCATTTCCTCGCCCATTCCCAGATGCGAGAACAGCGCGGCCAGGCCCAAACCTGCGGCGAGGCCGGCAATGGGGCCCATCCAGGAATTTTTCTTCGGTGCGGCCGTCGGCGCAGCGCCGGGCTGCTGGCGCTGCGGGGTGGGCGCGGCATTCTGTTTGGCAGGGGCGCTCCGCTGCATGCCGAAGGATTTGCCGCCGCCCATGCGCTTGGCTTCGGCGTCGTGCACGGCGAAGCCGAAGCCGATGAAAAGGGCAAACAGGCTGATCAAGATGCGTTTCATGGTAGGTCCCGATAAATGTAAAGCTGGAATTAAGACGCTGCAGGGTGAAAAAGTTCGCTCCGGCGCTATGCGGAAACGGGCGCGGCACGCACGGCGCGGCTGCGGCTGTGCACGGCCTCGGCCAGCACGCTGACGTTGTCCGGGTTGGTGAACTGTGAAATGCCGTGGCCGAGGTTGAACACGTGGCCGGGGTGGTTGCCGTAGCTGTCGATGATGCGATGGGCCTCGGCGCGGATGCTGTCGGGGGTGCCGTGCAGGGCGCTGGGGTCGAGGTTGCCCTGCAGCGCAACCTGATCGCCGATCCGGCGGCGCGCTTCGCCGATATCGACGGTCCAGTCGAGTCCGACGGCATCGGCGCCGATGCCGGCCATGGCTTCCAGCCAGTTGCCGCCGCCCTTGGTGAAGATGATGCTGGGGACGCGGCGGCCGTCGCGTTCCTTGATCAGGGCGGCGACGATGCGCTCCATGTAGTCGAGCGAGAATTCCTTGTAGGCGTGGGGGGTGAGGCTGCCGCCCCAGGAATCGAAAATCATCACCGCCTGGGCACCGGCTTCGATCTGCGCGTTGAGGTAGTCGATCACCGCCCGGGTGTTCACTTCGAGGATGCGGTGCAGCAGGTCGGGGCGGCTGTACAGCATGGTCTTGATGTGGCGGTAGTCGTCCGAGCCGCCGCCTTCGACCATGTAGCAGGCCAGCGTGTAGGGGCTGCCGGAAAAGCCGATCAGCGGCACCGAGCCGTCGAGCGCGCGGCGGATGCTTCTGACCGCGTCCATCACGTAGCCCAGCTTGTCGGTCGGATCGGGGGCGGAGAGGTCGCGGATTTCCCACTCGTCGCGCAGCGGACGCTCGAAGCGCGGGCCCTCACCCTGCGCGAAATACAGGCCGAGGCCCATGGCGTCGGGCACGGTGAGGATGTCGGAAAACAGGATCGCGGCGTCGAGCGGATAGCGCGCCAGCGGCTGCAGCGTCACCTCGGTCGCCAGGTCAGGCGTCTTGCACAGGGTCAGGAAATCGCCGGCGCGCGCGCGGGTGGCGTTGTATTCCGGCAGATAGCGCCCGGCCTGGCGCATCAGCCAGAGCGGGGTATAGTCGGTGGGCAGGCGCTGTAGCGCACGCAGAAAAGTATCGTTCTTGAGAGCGGACATGGCTGTAGCCACAGAATATGGCCGGGACGCAAAGCCGGCATTCTAGCAGGCTTGGCACCCCGGCCTTGAGTCGCGGGCGGTCAGCTGCGGCGGAAACGCCATTCGCCGCGCCCGGACGGGCACGCCAGCACGTCGCGCGGCGTGCGGCCGTTGACGGCAAGGGTGGCGTAGCGGCAGCCGTCGCGTGCGTCGCCGCGCGGGGTGAAGCGGTAGTCGCGGCCCTCGTGGCGCCATGCTACCGGGACGCCGGGACGGCCCAGTTCCAGCGCGTGGCCCATGCAGGCGCGGTCGCGCTCGTCCATGCTGTCGCCGACGGCGTGTCCTAGCACCGCGCCGAGCACGCCGCCGACCACCATGCCGACCGCGCGATCGTCGCGGCCGGCCACCTGGCTGCCGATGACGGCGCCGGCGACCCCGCCGATCACCGCCCCGATCTCGTCGCGGTTGCAGCGGCCCGACGAAATGCCGTAATCGTGGACATACGCCACCCCGCTTTTGCCCTTGTAATGCCGGGCTTTTTTATGGTGCTTGTGGTCGTGGTCATGGTGCTTCTTGTGATAGCCGTGCGCGGGCGCGTGGCCGGGCGGGTCGGCCAGCGCCGGGCCGGCGGCCACCAGTGCGGCCAGGGCCAGAGTGACGGATGCCTTCATGGGATGCTCCTTGCTTGTCGCGATTGAGGTTTAACGGCGAAACGCGGTTGTGCTGTAGCGGCAGGCGCCAATCCGCGCGCCGCGCCGGCCCGCTTAATTGAACCGGGATGGATGGCCGTGAGCATAACGCACCTGACGGTCATGTTTTGCGGTCTTGATGTTGTGGCCGGCGAGGTCCAGCGCATGGCTCAAACGCTTGAATTCGCGCGCATCGATCACGCCGTCTGCGCGGAACCGGCGTTCCATGGCGCGGATGGTGTGCTGTTCATGCGTCAGTTCGCGGAATTCGGCGCGGCTCAGAAGCCCGCCATGCAGGCCGCTTTCGATGCGTTCCATCTGCCGCTGCTGGCGCGTATCGATCTGCTGGCTGTACGCCCGGGTTTGCTGATCGGCGTGCCTGTGTCCGTCGCGGCCGTGCGTCCAGCCGGCCTGCGCGCCGGTTGCCGTCAGGCCCAGCGCCAGAATGCCGAGGGCGGTTTTCATCAGGGTGCTTTTCATGGTGCGGCTCCTTTTGGTTGAGTGATGCCGCTGCCGGAGTGTTTCGTCAGCGGACAACTGCACTGTAAGGAGGCCGTGTAAGCGGGATGTTTGGGGCCGGTAACGGGGTGTAACGCAATGTAACGGCGACGGGGGCGGGTTTCGCCGGAATTGCCGATTCATGGGGAGCTGAACGCAGTCGACAGGCGCCCTGCTTATAGAGGCGCCTTATTTACTGAGTTAGAATTTTACATTTTGCTGATACCAACCCGCGTCGTAGGAGACCCCTGATGCAACTGAAGAAACTCGCGGCCAGTGTGGCTGCGGTGGGATTAACCGTGCCTGGCCTGGCCGCAGCTACCAATGGCATGCTCATGGAAGGCTACGGCCCCATCGCCGCAGGCATGGGCGGCGCGGCGATGGCGTACGACAACGGCACCGCAGCGATGGCCAACAATCCCGCGACGCTGGCGATGATGGCCGAAGGCAGCCGCCTCGACGTGATGGTGGGCTTCGTCGGCCCCGACGTCGCAACCGCGGGCGTGGGCAAATCCAGCGCCGACGCCTTCTACATGCCGGCGATCGGCTATGCGAAAAAGCAGGGCAAGCTGACCTGGGGCGCCGGCATCTACGGCCAGGGCGGCATGGGCACCGAGTACGCCGGTGGCGACATGGCGCAGGTGGGCGTCGGCCGCGTGATCTTCCCGCTGGCCTATGCCGTCAACGACCGCTTCAACATCGGCGGCAGCGTCGACGTCGTGTGGGCGGGGATGGACATGGTGGTCACGAATTTCGGCATCGACTTCAAGGACGACAGCGACTTCACCGGCGCGGCCAAGGGCTACAGCGTCGCGGCCAAGCTCGGCTTCACCTACAAGCTCAGCGAGGCGCTGACCGTCGGCGGCGTCTACCAGACCGCCGGCAACCTGCCCGACCTCAAGGGCGACGGCTACCGGGTCGCAGGCTTCGACATGCCGGCGATGGTCGGTCTCGGCGTGAGTTGGCAGGCGAACGACCGGCTGATGGTCGCGGCCGACGTCAAGGACGTGCTGTGGAGCGACAGCATGAATACCGTGACCATCCATTATCCGGGCGGGGCCGGAACGGCGCCGTTCACGCAGAACTGGGACGACCAGATCGCGGTGTCGCTGGGCCTGTCCTACAAGTTCACCGACGCCTTCACCGGCCGCGTGGGCTACAACCATGGCAAGAACCCCATTCCCGATCAGCATGTGAGCTACCTGTGGCCGGCGATCGTCGAGGACCACTACACCGTCGGCTTCGGCTACGCATTCAGCTCGCAGTCCGAGCTCAACTTCGCCCTCAGCTATGTGCCGGAGGTTTCGGTGACAGGGACGAACGTGAACCCGCCGCCTTTCGGCAACGGCGGCGTGACCACCGAGCACAGCCAGCTGAACTGGCAGCTGATGTACAGCTACAAATTCTGATCGGCGAGCCGGGTGCGGCACACAAGCCGGCTGCCCGGCTTGTGTGCCGCGCTACTCGGGCTTCCTGTCGGCGCGCTCGCCGGCATCGTCCGGCGTGCGTCCGCTTTCTTGCGCCGGTCGCGCGGCGGCGTCGACCAGCGGCTCCGCCCCTTCCTTGAGCGTCTGCGCGGCCTGGTCGACCTGCTCGCCCGCCCGCTTGGCGGTGCCGGCGTTGTCGCAGCCGTTCAGGATCAGCAGGCTGGTCAGTAGCGCCAGCACGCTATAGGAGGCATGCCAGGGATGGGTGCGCTTGGATCTTGCCGGGATGGCGGAGGCGATCCCGGCCCCATTCCATTCGTACAACTGCATGTGTTCGTCGTTGAGATGCTGCGTGGTCGTGCGCATAGGTCGGTTCTCCTGGTTCCATCGGATAACCGGCGGCGCTACGCCGCCGGCCTGATCCTGCGGTCGTCGCTCAAGGCTTGATCAGCAGGTCGTTCTTGACGCCTTTCACGCCCTCGACGCTGTGCGCGATTTTTTCGGCCTGGGCGATTTGCGATTCGTTTTTCACCCAGCCGGACAACTGGACCGTGCCCTTGTGGGTTTCCACGTTGACGCCCAGACCCTTCGCGCCTTCGTCCTTCAGCAGCAGCGCCTTCACCTTGGCGGTGATCCAGGCGTCGTCGACATATTTGCCGGCCTTGATGCGGTCGTTGTTGGCGCTGGCCTTGATGAATTCGTCGCTGTTCAGGCGCTGGTCGCGGTTGGCGTCGCCTTCGCGGAAAGCCTGTTCCTGACCGCCTTGAGCCAGGAATTCCTCCAGGCTGATGGTGCCGTCGCCGTTGCTGTCATACGCCTTGAAGCCGGGCGCCGCCGGAGCGGCCAGGGCCGGCGCTGCGGCGAAGACGCTCAGCACGCCGGCAAGGGTCAAATCAAGGAAGCGCTGGTCAAAGGATTTCATGTCTATCTCCTGTAGTGAGTCGATTCGAATGCAGGTGCACTCAAGCCGCTATCCAGCGACAACCGTGCCAGTTGTATTTTTATTAATAAAATCATTTGGATAGAAGACCTTCCCGGGCCGGACGGGCGAGCAGCCCGGAAAAGGCGGGCTGATTTGTCGCCTGCTGGCGACGGATGGAGGCGG
Organism: Thiobacillus sp. 65-1402; assembly: GCF_001897685.1. Classification (GTDB taxonomy): domain Bacteria; phylum Pseudomonadota; class Gammaproteobacteria; order Burkholderiales; family Thiobacillaceae; genus Thiobacillus. The sequence goes on along the minus strand of NZ_MKUG01000136.1, from coordinate 13,995 downwards.
TTTTTTTCAAGCCTTTGTTTTTATTTGATTCTTCTGTATGGATTCAGCGACATCCGGGAAAAGGGCTGGAAGGAAGCATAAAAAAAGGGAGCCTGGCTCCCCGCTAATGCGATGCGGCAAGTTTCAGGGCGCCGGCGGCCGCCGGCCGCCGACCAGCAATGCCAGAAACACCACCAGACCGACGGCGAACAGCGCTTTGGCGATCCAGGCTGCGGTGCCTGCCGCGCCGGCAAAGCCGAAAACTCCGGCGATGATGGCGACGATCAGAAATGTAATGGCCCATCCGAACATGGCGTTCTCCTCTTGGCGTTGATGAAGGCGCGCGAAGGCGGTAGCCGCTTCTTGCAGGGGATGTGCCAGATGAAGGGTCTGCTTTTGAATCAAGCGCTTGGCGTTCCGCCCCGGCGCCGGCGCGGCGTCGGTGAAGGTCCGCTGTCGCCTGTGCCCGACGCTCAGGCGGTTTCGTCGCGCTCCTGGAACAGCGCGGGGGAGAGGCCGTGGCGTTGCAGCAGCCGATAGACCTCGGTGCGGTTGCGGCCGGCCAGCCGCGCCACCTCGCTGACCTGGCCGCGGGTCAGCTTCAGCAGGGTGATCAGGTAGTCGCGCTCGAACGCGGCGCGCGCCTCCGCCAGCGGCTGGATCTCGGCCGGCTTGTCGCGCAGCGCGCGCGCCACCAGGCTGGCCGGGATGGTCGAGGTGGTGCACAGGGCGACGCACTGCTCAAGCGCATTCTGCAGCTGGCGGATATTGCCCGGCCAGTCGGCCGCGGTCAGCATGTCGAGCGCGTCGGGGGCAAAGCCGTGGATGCGGCGGGAGTATTTCCCGGTCAGCGCGGCGAGGAAATGCCGCGCCAGCAGCGGAATGTCCTCGCGCCGCTCGCGCAGCGGCGGCAGCGTGAGGCCGACCACGTTGAGGCGGTAGTAGAGATCCTCGCGGAATTCGCCGCCGGCGATGGCCGCCTCCAGGTCGCGGTGGGTGGCCGACAGGATGCGCACGTCGACCGCGCGCGTCTCGGTCGAGCCGACCGGCCGTACCTCGCCTTCCTGCAGCACGCGCAGCAGCTTGACCTGCAGCGGCGGAGGCATGTCGCCGATTTCGTCGAGGAAAACGGTGCCGCCGTTGGCGCTGAGAAAGAGGCCGGCATGGTCGCGCCCGGCGCCGGTGAAGGCTCCCTTGACGTGGCCGAACAGTTCCGATTCGAGCAATTCCGCCGGGATCGCGCCGCAGTTGATCGCGACGAAGGGCTTGCCGTGGCGCGGACTGGCGCGGTGGATGGCGCGCGCCAGCAGCTCCTTGCCGGTGCCCGATTCGCCCTGGATCAACAGCGAGGCCTCGCTTTGCGCCGCCAGCCTGGCTTCGGCCAGCAGCGCGTCCATCGCCGGGCTGGCGGTGACGATTTCGCTGCGCCAGTCGTCGTCGCCCGCCTCCGGGCCGCTGCCGGCGAGCCGGGTGGCGCGCTTCAGCAGGTCGATCAGGGTGGGCGCGTCGTAGGGCTTGGTCAGGTAACCGAACAGTCCCTGCTGGGTCGCAGCCACCGCGTCGGGGATGGTGCCGTGCGCGGTCAGCACGATCACTGGCAGCGCCGGGTCGCGCGCATGGATGGCGCGGAACAGCGCCATGCCGTCCATGCCGGCCATCTGCATGTCGGTCAGCACGGCGTCGGGGCGCGCCAGCGCCAGTTGCGCCAGCGCCGCCTCGCCGCTGTCGACCGCGTCCACCCTGAAGCCGTTGGCTTCCAGCCGCAGGGTGATCAGTTCGCGCAGCGCCGCGTCGTCGTCCACCAGCAGAATACCCGGTCTTTTCATGGCGTTTTGGCGGGAATGGTGCGCTGCTGCAGGGATTTTTCCAGCGCCTTGATCTGCTCCAGCTTGTCCTGCAATTCCTGCGCGCGCGCAGTCTGCTGCCTGAGTTCGATGCGCGCCTTGAGCGATTTTTTCATCAGATCGAGCAGCGGCTGCGCGCGCGGGTCGGCCTCGCTGAGCGCGCCGAGGATTTTGAGGCTGCGTTCGAGCGCCTCCACGCCGTCCTCGCGTTCCAGCAGGGCGGCCAGCTGAAAGCGGCGGGCGTCGTCGTGGCGGCGTTCGCCTTCCAGTTCGGCCAGTTCGCGCCGCCGCTGCTCGGCGGACAGCGCCGCCACCCGCGCCAGTTCGCCCAACAGCGCGGCGGCCCCGCCCGGTTCGGCCTGAACGGCGCGGAAGGGCGGACGCTCGGGGGCGGGCGGGGCGGCACAGGCGTTCAATAGCAGCAGGCCGGCAAGAAGAACCGATTTAAGCGTCATCGCGGGGCAAGGGCCAGGTTAAGCGGGCCAGGTTAATTTAAAGCAGGTCGACCACGGCGGGCAATCGATCACCTCGATGCCGCCGCCGGCGGCCAGCAGGTATTCGCGCACGATCGACAGCCCCAGTCCGCTGCCCTTGATCGTGCTGGCGGGCTGGCGCGCGCCCTGGAAAAACGGCTCGAAAACGCGCGGGCGCTCGGCCTGCGGGATGCCGTCGCCCTGGTCGCACACCCATATTGCGACGGCCTCCCCGGCGGGCGCGCTTTTCACCAGGATGCGCCCGCCCTCGGGGCTGAATTTGATCGCATTGGACAACAGGTTGTCGAGCACGGTTTCCAGTTGATTGCGATCGGCGCGCAGCGTGGCTGCGGCCAGCTGCGCCTCGACCCGGATTCCGCGTGCGTCGAGTGCCAGCCGCTGCCGCGCCAGCACGCTGGCGAGGGCAGCGGCCAGCGCTTGCGGGACGGCGGGCGGCAGGGTGGCGTCGCGCATCATGCCGCCGTAGCGGATCAGGTCTTCGATGCGCTTCTGCAACTCGCGGCTGCCGCTGTCCATGATGCCGACGATGCTGCGCTGGCGCGGGTTGAGGCTGCCCGCGAGTTCGTCGCCCAGCAGCGCCACGCCCTCGCGCAACGAGGCAAGCGGGGTTTTCAGTTCGTGCGAGACGTGGCGCAGGAAGCGCAGTTTCTGCTCTTCCAGCGCCTGTAGGCGCTGGCGCAGCCAGTCGACCTCGCGCCCCAGTTCGACGATGTCCTGCGGCCCGCTGATCGCCGGCAAGGGGCGCAGGTCGGCGCGGCCGAGCTGCTGGATCGAGGCCTTGAGCTGCTTGATCGGGCGGTTGATCATCCAGGAAAACACCGCGGCCAGCAGCAGCGTCAGCGGAATCAGCGCCAGCGCCAGCACGATCAGCCGCTGCCGGGTGGTCTGCACCGCCGTTTCCAGCGCCTGCAGCTCGCGCTGTACGGCGGCGTCGGCCTGGACGAGCAGCGTTCGCGCGTTGGCATGCAGCGCATCGAAGGCGGGGTCGAGCGCATGGAAGCGGGTGCTGTCGAGAAACGCCCCCGGTTGCAGCTGGCGATACAGCGTCCGGCTGCGTGTTCGCAGCGCGGCCAGCGTGGCGTGCGACGCGGCGTCGACGAGCTGCGTATCGAGCTGCGCCAGCTGGGCCTGCAGTTCGCTGAAGCGTGTCCGCAGGGCGGGGCCGAACTCGGCGTCCTGCAGCAGATGGTATTGCCCGGCGGCACGCTGCAGCTGGCTGACCGATTCGACGATCTGCCGCACGTCGCGCGTGATGGCGAGGCTGTTGCGGGTGAACTGGCGCTGGGTGTCGACCACCCCCTGCAGCACGTGCACCGCGTTGATCAGGCCGCTCGCCAGCGGCACGATCAGCACGCTCATGGCGACGATGACCAGGATGGTGAACGAGCGGGGGTAGTAGGGGCCAGGAAGCATCCGGATAGGGGGTGGTGGCAATGCCGCAGCATACCCCGGTTGGGTGGGCGCGACGGCGGGGACCGCCATCGCATGCCGCAGGTCTACAGCAGGTCGAGGTAGCCGAGGATGCCCTTGGCCGCCTCGCGGCCTTCCCATACCGCGGTCACCACCAGGTCGGAGCCGCGCACCATGTCACCGCCGGCGAAGATTTTCGGATTGGCAGTCTGGAAGGCGTGCTGCTGACCCTGGGCGATGACGCGGCCGCCCGGGTCGGTCGCGATGCCGTGGTCGGTAAACCACGGCTGCGGGTTGGGGCGGAAGCCGAAGGCGACGATCACGCGGTCGGCGGGAACGATTTCCTCCGAGCCGGGGATCACCACCGGGGTGCGGCGGCCGCGCGCATCCGCCGGGCCGAGTTCGGTGGTGACGAGCTTGACGCCTTCGACCTTGCCGTCGCCGACGATCTCGACCGGCTGGCGGTTCCACAGGAATTGCACGCCTTCTTCCCTGGCGTTGCCGACTTCGCGCTTGGAGCCGGGCATGTTCTTCTCGTCGCGGCGGTAGGCGCAGGTGACCGAGGCCGCGCCCTGGCGGATGCTGGTGCGGTTGCAGTCCATCGCGGTGTCGCCGCCGCCGAGCACCACCACGCGCTGGTCTTTCATGTCACGATATTTTTCGTTGGGATCGGCGGCCTCGTCGGGATTGGCCAGATCGAGGCACCTGCGCACGTTGGAAATCAGGAAGGGCAGCGCTTCCAGCACGCCGGGCAGGTCCTCGCCGGGGAAGCCGCCTTTCATGTAGGTGTAGGTGCCCATGCCCATGAACACGGCGTCGTATTCGTCGAGCAGGGCCTGCATCGACACGTCCTTGCCGATGTCGGTGTTGAGGCGGAATTCGACGCCCATGCCCTCGAACACTTCGCGGCGGCGCGTCATCACCGTCTTTTCCATCTTGAATTCGGGGATGCCGAAGGTGAGCAGGCCGCCGATCTCGTCGTAGCGGTCGTACACCACCGGCGTGACGCCGTTCCTCGCCAGCACGTCGGCGCAGCCGAGGCCGGCCGGCCCGGCGCCGATCACCGCGACCCGCTTGCCGGTCGCCACCACGTTCGACATGTCGGGGCGCCAGCCGGCCTTGAAGGCCTCCTCGGAGATGTAGCGCTCGACCTGGCCGATGGTCACCGCGCCGAAGCCGCCGCCGTTGCCGAAGCCGTCGCTGTTGAGGGTGCAGGCGCCCTCGCACAGGCGGTCCTGCGGACAGACGCGGCCGCACACCTCGGGCAGCGAATTGGTCTGGTGGCTCAATTCGGCCGCTTCGAACAGGCGGCCTTCGGTCACCAGCTTCAACCAGTTGGGAATGTAGTTGTGCACCGGGCACTTCCACTCGCAGTAGGGGTTGCCGCAGCCGAGGCAGCGGTCGGCCTGCTCCTGCGCGTGCGCCGGGTCCAGCAGCGCGTAGATTTCACGGAACTCGTGCTTGCGCACGTCGGCGGGGGTTTTCGCGCCGTCGCGCCGCGGCTGCTTCAGGAACTGGAATACGTCACCCATCATGCTTCCAATACTTCACGTTGCTGGCCGGGCAGGTCCTCGACCAGGTCTTCAATCGAAATCCGCTTTGGCTTGACCAGCCACACCTTCGCCAGCGTGGCGTCGAAGTCGGCCAGCAGCGCCTTCGCGCGTGCGCTGCCGGTCAGCGTCAGGTGACGCTCGACCTGCGCTTCGAGAAAGTCGCGGTAGGGCGCGGTTTCGACGCTGGTGATGCGGGTGAGCTCGACCATTTCCTTGTTCGCCCTGGACACGAAGTCGCCCGCGTCGTCGACGACGAAGGCCATGCCGCCCGACATGCCGGCGCCGAAGTTGAGGCCGGTGTCGCCGAGCACGATGACGGTGCCGCCGGTCATGTATTCGCAGCCGTGGTCGCCGATGCCTTCCACCACCGCCAGCGCCCCCGAGTTGCGCACGCCGAAGCGCTCGCCGGCCATGCCCGCGGCGTAGAGCTCGCCGCCGGTGGCGCCGTAGAGGCAGGTGTTGCCGATGATGATGTTGCGCGCGGCCTCGAAGCTCGCGCGCTTCGGCGGATAGATCACCAGGCGGCCGCCGCCCATGCCCTTGCCGACGTAGTCGTTGGCGTCGCCTTCGAGCGTCAGGGTGAGGCCCTTGTGGTTCCACACGCCGAAGCTCTGCCCGGCCGAGCCGGCGAGGTCGATGCGGATGGTGTCGTCGGGCAGGCCGTGGGCACCGTGCGCCCGCGCGATCTCGCCCGACAGGCGCGCGCCGATCGAGCGGTTGACGTTGCGGATCTCGTAGGCGAGCTTGACTTTCGTGCCCGCGCGGATCGCGCCGATCGCGTCGGCGACCATTCTTTCGGCCAGCTCGCCCTTGTCGAACGAGGGGTTGCGTTCCTGCTGCGCGAAGCGCGGCGCGTCGGTCGGGATGTCGCCCTGGCTCAACAGCGCGCCGAGCTTGAGCCGCCCCTGGCGCGGCGTGTCGCCGGCCGAGACGTCGAGCAGGTCGGTGCGGCCGATGAGGTCGGTCAGCCTGCGGATGCCGAGCGAGGCCATCAGCTCGCGCGTCTCCTCGGCGACGAACTTGAAGTAGTTCACCACCATCTCGGGCAGGCCGATGAAATGCTCGCGCCTGAGCGTGTCGTTCTGCGTGGCGACCCCGGTGGCGCAGTTGTTGAGATGGCAGATGCGCAGGAACTTGCAGCCCAGCGCGACCATCGGGCCGGTGCCGAAGCCGAACGACTCGGCGCCGAGGATCGCCGCCTTGACGACGTCGAGGCCGGTCTTCAGGCCGCCGTCGGTCTGCACCCGCACGCGGCCGCGCAGGCCATTCGCGCGCAGTACCTGCTGCGCCTCCGAGAGGCCCAGCTCCCACGGGGTGCCGGCGTACTTCACGCTGCTGAGCGGCGAGGCGCCAGTTCCGCCGTCGTAGCCGGAAATCGTGATGAGGTCGGCGTAGGCCTTGGCGACGCCGGCGGCGATGGTGCCGACGCCGGGTTCGGCGACCAGCTTCACCGACACCAGCGCGTCGGGGTTGACCTGCTTGAGGTCATAAATCAGCTGCGCCAGGTCCTCGATCGAATAGATGTCGTGGTGCGGCGGCGGCGAGATCAGCGGCGTGCCGGGCTTGCAGTGGCGCAGGGAGGCGATCAGCGGCGAGCACTTGTCGCCCGGCAGCTGGCCGCCTTCACCGGGCTTGGCGCCCTGGGCGATCTTGATCTGCAGCACCTCGGCGTTGACGAGGTAAGTCGCGGTGACGCCGAAGCGGCCCGAGGCGACCTGCTTGATCTTGGACGCCTTGATCGTGCCGTAGCGCTTCGGATCCTCGCCGCCTTCGCCCGAATTGGAGCGCCCGCCGATGCGGTTCATGCCCTCGGCGAGCGCCTCGTGCGCTTCGGGCGACAAGGCCCCCAAGGACATGCCGGCGGAATCGAAGCGCTTGAGAATGACGTCCAGCGGCTCGACCTCGTCCAGCGGGATGGGCGTGGCGGCCTTCAGCTTCATCAGGTCGCGGATCATCGCCACCGGGCGGTTGTTCACCAGCGCGGAATATTTCTTGTATTCGGCGTAGTCGCCGGTCTTCACCGCCTTCTGCAGCTGCTGCACCACGTCCGGGTTGTAGGCGTGGAACTCCTCGCCGAACATGAACTTCAGGAGGCCGCCGGCCGACAGCGGCTTCAGCGGGTTGAACGCGGCGCGATGCAAGGCCATCTGGTCGGTTTCCAGATCGCCGAAATTAGCCCCGGAAATCCGCGACACCGTGCCTTTCAGGCACAGCTCGACCACGTCTTCATGCAGCCCGACCGCCTCGAACAACTGCGCGCCGCGGTAGCTCGCCACCAGCGAGATGCCCATCTTGGAGAGCACCTTGTAGAGGCCCTTGTCCATGCCCTTGCGGAAGTTGGCCAGCGCCTTGTCGAGGCTGGGCTTGATCTCGCCGGTCCGCACGAACTCGCCGATGACCTGGTAGGCGAGGTAGGGGTAGACGGCGGTCGCGCCGTAGCCGATCAGGCAGGCGTAGTGGTGGGGGTCGCGCACGGTGCCGGTTTCCACCACGATGTTGGCGTTGCAGCGCAAGCCGGCATCGATCAGCGCGTGGTGCACGGCGCCGGTGGCGAGGAGCGCGTGGATCGGCATGCGGTCGCGGGCGACGTTGCGGTCGCTCAGCACGAGGATCACCTTGCCTGCTTTCACCGCGTCGATCGCGCGCGCCGTCAGCGTGCGCAGCGCACCTTCCAGCACCGTCGCCACCGGGTCGTAGTGAAGGTCCAGCGTGCAGGTGGCGAACGCCGGATCGTTCAGGTTCAAGAGCTGGTCGAAGGCTTCCTTCGACAGCAGCGGGGTGTGGACTTCGACCCGATGGGCGTGTTCGGGGCTTTCCTCGAACAGGTTGCGCTCGGGACCGAAGGCGGTGTTGAGCGACATCACGATCGCCTCGCGGATCGGGTCGATCGGCGGGTTGGTGACCTGCGCGAACTGCTGGCGCAGGTAGTCGAACGGCGAGCGCACTTTCTGGCTCAAGACCGCCATCGGCGTGTCGTCGCCCATCGAGCCGATCGCCTCGGCGCCGTCCTCGGCGAGCACGCGCAGCAACTGCTCGCGCTCCTCGAAGCTGACGTTGAAGAGCTTCTGGTGGACGAGCAGGCTCGGCGCGTCCATCACCGCCATGTCGGCGTCCTGGCTGGCCGAAAGGTCGAGCTTGATCGCGCTGGCCTTCAGCCAGTCGCGGTAGGGATTGCGTCCCTTCAGTTCATTGTCGATGTCCTCCGACATCAAGAGGCGTCCGGTCGCGAGGTCGGCGGCGACCATCTGGCCGGGCTTGACGCGGCCCTTCTTCTCGACGTTGGCGGGGTCGATCGGCCACACGCCGACTTCGGAAGCGATGGTGAGGATGCGGTCCTTGGTCAGCACCCAGCGCGCGGGCCTGAGACCGTTGCGGTCGAGCGCACACACGGCGTAGCGGCCGTCGGTCAGCACGACGCCGGCGGGGCCGTCCCACGGCTCCATGTGCATCGAGTTGTACTGGTAGAAGGCCCGGATGTCGGCGTCCATGGCCTCGACGTTCTGCCAGGCCGGCGGGATCACCAGGCGCAGCGCGCGGAACAGGCCCGCGCCGCCCATCACCAGGCCCTCGACCATGTTGTCGAGGCTCATCGAGTCGGAGCCTTTGGTGCCGACGATCGGGCGCACCGCGTCCATGTCCGGGATCAGCGGGCTGGAGAATTTCTGTTCGCGCGCGCGGCTCCAGTTGCGGTTGCCCTGCACGGTGTTGATCTCGCCGTTGTGCGCGAGATAGCGGAAGGGCTGTGCCAGGCGCCACTGCGGCCAGGTGTTGGTCGAGAAGCGCTGGTGGAAGACGACCAGGCTCGACGCGAAGCGCGGGTCGTTCAGGTCCGGGTAGAACACCGGTAGCTTCTCCGGCATCACCAGGCCCTTGTAGCTGATGACGCGCGAGGAGAGCGTCGGCAGGTAGAACACCGGGTCAGCCGCCTCCAGCGCCTTTTCAGCCTGACGGCGCGCGATGTAGAGCTTGCGCTCGAAGTGGTCGTCGCTGATATCGGCCGGCGCGTTGACGAACACCTGCTCGATATGCGGCAGCGATTCCAGCGCCGATTCGCCGCATACCGACGGATCGGTCGGCACCCGGCGGAAGCCGGCGACGACGAGGCCCTGCGCTTCGAGCGATGCCTTCAGCGTGGCGCGGGCATGCGCTTGCGGTGTCGCGTCGCGCGAGAGGAAGACGAGGCCGGCGGCGTACAGCTCGCCGAGCGCGAAGCCCGCCTCGGCGGCGACCGCACGCAGGAAGGCATCGGGTTTCTTGAACAGCAGGCCGCAGCCGTCGCCCGACAGTCCGTCCGCGGCGATCGCGCCGCGGTGCGTCATGCAGGCGAGCGAACCGATCGCGTTTCGTACTAGAGTGTGACTGGGTTGGTTGTCGATCTGCGCTATAAGGCCGAAGCCGCAGCTGTCCTGTTCGAAGTCGGGTGAATACAGCGTCCCGTCCAGCCAACCTTGTCGTTCCATGATTCCGTGTGCCCAGTCAACAACGGCCTGCCCAGCAGGCAAGCCGTAAAAAACAAAAATTTTAGCGAAAAGTACAAAATTCTAATTCCATGCCCCGCGAATTACAACAATTATTTGGGCTGCTTTTTTTGCCGAAGCCTTGCCGTGGCAAGGGATTCCGTGCGGGCCGGAACTGAGCGTGTGAGTGGGAATGCCCGCTTCCCTCTCCTGCGAGGAGACTGTCCATGAAGCTGCTGAGCTGGAACATTCAATGGGGGCGTGGCCTGGACGGCCGGGTCGACCTTGCGCGCACCCTGCGCACCCTTGGTGAGTTGGGCGATTTCGACGTCATCTGCCTGCAGGAGGTCGCGGTCAACTTCCCCGGCCTGCCCGGCAGCCGCGGCGAGGACCAGATGGCCGAGCTGTCCGCCGGCCTGCCCGGCTACGCGGCGGTCTATGGCGCCGCGACCGACGTGCCCGACGGCCGCGGCGGCCGCAAGTGCTTCGGCAACGCCCTTTTCTCCCGCCTGCCCGTCGGCCAGGTATGGCGGCATCTCTTGCCGTGGCCGGCCGAGCCGGGCGCGCCCAGCATGCAGCGGGTGCTGATCGAGGCCGTGGTCGAAGCCGATGTCGGCCCGCTGCGGGTGATGACCACGCATCTGGAGTACTACTCGCGGCTTCAGCGCACGATGCAGATCGACGCCATCCGCCGCCTGCACGCCGAAGCCTGCGCCATGTCGGCGCGCTCGCCGCAGGCCGAAGAGCAGGGCGGTTCGTTCGAGGTGTTTCCCCGGCCCGCCGCGGCGCTGTTGTGCGGCGACATGAACTTCCCCGCCTCGGCGCCCGAGCGGGCGCAAATCCTCGCCCCGTTCGCCGGCGGCGAACCCGGCTTTCGCGATGCCTGGGAAATGCTGCATCCCGGCGAACCGCATGCCCCCACGGTCGGCATCCATCCGGTCGATTTCGTCAGTCGGCCTGAATGCTTCGATTTCGTCTTCGTCACCGAAGGCCTGGTGAACTGCCTCAAGGCGCATGGCATCGATAGCGCGACCGCGGCGTCAGACCATCAGCCGGTGTGGGTGGAGCTGGTCTGACCGGCGATCCAGCGCGCGCTTACTTCTTCGCGCCTTCCTTGGCGTTGCGCGCCATACCCCCGCCTGCAAACGCCCGGTCTGCCGCCGCCTTGGCGGCTTCCATTGCATTGCGTGCCGCGTCCCTGGCTTCTTCGGCCGCTTTGCGTGCCGTCGTGCCGCCCGATTTGGCCATCTGTTCGGCCGCTGCCACCGCCTTCGTCATCGCCCCCTTGCTGGCGACCGCCGCTTTCTTCGCGGATTCCTCCACTTTGCGAGCGGCGTCCATGGAGGTTGCGGTGGCGCTTCTGCTGGCCTCGGCGGCCTTGTGTGCGGCGAGCTTTGCGGCTTCCTCGGCATCCTTCGCCGCTTGTCTGGCCGCATTGGCGGTTTTCTGCGACGCCTCGCTGACGGCCAGCTCGGCCTTCTCCAGGGCCACGGCGGCGGCGTCTGCAGCCTTCCGTATCGCCGCCCTGGCCTCCTCTGCCGCCTGCCTTGCACTGTCCTCGGCTTTCTGCATGGAGGCTTCGCTTCCTGCAACCGGTTTTGCCGCAGGCGCTTCGGCGGCCGAGGCCGTCGCCCCCGCCATCAATGCAGACAGGATCAACCATTCTATTGATTTCATTGCGTTCTCCTTGCAGTCACGGGCGGGTTTGCCGGCTGTTTGCTTGGGCGCCGGCCGAGCGTTTCGGAATCGGGCGCGCTAAACACAGCATAGACGCCGTTGGCGGCGTGGTTCGGGCGGAAGGCCGGTACCCGGCTTGGCTGGCCCAGCCGGATTGCTATGCTCAGGCGTGAAGGTCGGGCTATTGGACGGGAGGCGGAAAAGATGGCGGTTTTGCGCGGCAAGTCCGCGGCACGCGGCGCGGAACGGGCGCGCGTCGTCGCGCAAAGCCACGACACCCTGGAGTGGCGGCGCTGGGGGCCATACCTCGGCGAACGCCAATGGGGGACCGTGCGCGAGGACTACAGCCGCGACGGCGACGCCTGGAGCTATTTCAGCCACGACCACGCGCGCAGCCGCGCGTATCGCTGGGGCGAGGACGGCATCGCAGGCATCTGCGACAAGTACCAGCACCTCTGCCTCGCGCTGGCGCTGTGGAACGGCGAGGACCCGTTTCTCAAGGAACGGCTGTTCGGGCTCACCAACAGCGAGGCCAACCACGGCGAGGACGTGAAGGAGCTCTACTACTACCTCGACGCCACTCCCACCCATTCCTACCTCAGGATGCTCTACAAGTACCCGCAGCGCGCGTTTCCCTACGCGCAGCTGCGGGACGAGAACCGCCGCCGCGGCAGGGAGATGCCGGAGTTCGAGCTGATCGACAGCGGCGTATTCGACGACGACCGCTATTTCGACGTCTTCGTCGAATACGCCAAGGCCGGCCCCCACGACATCCTGATGCAGGTCAGCGCGCACAACCGGGGCGCGGCAGACGCGCCGCTGCACATCCTGCCGCAGCTCTGGTTCAGAAACGAATGGTCGTGGGGTGAACCGGATGCCCGGCCGGAGCTGTCCGTGGACGGGCGCGGCGGCATCGTGGCGCGCCACGCCAGGCTGGGGACGTATCACTGCTACCTGGAAGGCACCCCCGAACTGCTGTTCTGCGACAACGAAACCAATGCGCGGCGCCTGTACGGCATGCCGAATGCGGGCTATTTCAAGGACGCGTTCCACGAGCGCGTGGTCAACGGCAATCGCGACGCCGTCAACCCGGCGCACACCGGCACCAAGGCCGCAGCGCACTTCGTCTTCACGGTGCCGGTCGCGGGCAGCGTGACGGTCCGCCTGCGCCTGAGCAGGGATCCGGCGCAGCAGCCGTTCGCGGATTTCGCTCAAGTGCTGGCGCTACGCCACACCGAGGCCGACGCCTACTACGATGCGCTGCAAACCGGCATCGACGATGCGGACGCGCGGCTGATCCAGCGCCAGGCCCTCGCCGGACTGATCTGGAGCAAACAGTTCTACTACTTCGACGTGCCGCGCTGGCTCGACGGCGATCCGGGCATGCCGGCACCGCCCGCGGAGCGCCGGCGCGGACGCAACAGCGACTGGGGCCACCTCAACAATGCCGATGTGATCTCCATGCCCGACAAGTGGGAATACCCCTGGTACGCGGCGTGGGATCTCGCCTTCCACTGCATCCCCTTGGCCATGGTCGACCCCGCGTTTGCCAAGGAGCAGCTCGTGCTGATGACGCGCGAGTGGTACATGCACCCCAACGGGCAGATCCCCGCCTACGAATGGGCGTTCGGCGACGTCAACCCGCCGGTTCACGCCTGGGCCGCGTGGGAGGTCTACCGGAGCGAGCGCGACGCCAACGGCGGCCGCGGCGACACCGCTTTCCTCGAGCGCATCCTGCACAAGCTGCTGCTCAACTTCACCTGGTGGGTGAACCGCAAGGATCCCGCCGGCCACAACGTGTTCCAGGGCGGCTTCCTCGGCCTCGACAACATCGGCGTGCTCGACCGCAGCCGCCCGCTGCCGGGCGGCGGCACCATCGAGCAGGCCGACGGCACCAGCTGGATGGCGATGTACTGCCTCAACCTGATGCGCATCGCCCTCGAGCTTGCGCAGACCAACCACGTCTACGAGGACATCGCGACCAAGTTCTTCGAGCACTTCCTCTACATCGCCCGCGCCATGAACAACATCGGCGACCAGGGCATCGGCCTGTGGGACGAGGAAGACCAGTTCTTCTACGACGTGCTGCGCTTTCCGGATGGCAGCATGACGCCGCTGCGGGTGCGCTCCATGGTCGGGCTGATCCCGCTGTTCGCGGTCGAAATCCTCGAGCCGGAACTGCTCGAACGCCTGCCGGGCTTCAAGCTGCGGCTCGAGTGGTTCATGAAGTACCGCCCCGAGCTCGCGGCGCTGGTTTCCCACTGGATGGAGCCGGGGCGCGGCAACCGCCGCCTGCTGTCGCTGCTGCGTCCGCATCGCATGCGGCGCCTGCTGCAGCGCATGCTGGATGAAGACGAATTCCTGTCCGCCTACGGCGTGCGCTCGCTCTCCCGCGCACACCGCGACCAGCCCTATCTGGCCTCCCTCGACGGCCACCCCGTGAGCGTGAACTACCAGCCGGCGGAATCGGAGTCGGGCCTGTTCGGCGGCAATTCCAACTGGCGCGGCCCCATCTGGTTCCCGGTCAACTATCTGCTGGTGAACGCCCTCTACCGCTTCGCCGATTTCTACGGCGAGGGGC
>NZ_MKUG01000135.1 GCF_001897685.1 Thiobacillus sp. 65-1402 | reverse complement strand
CGGTGCGGATGCCGGGGTCCAGCCCCATGGCGGCGCGCGGCCCGGCGGGGGCGGCGAGCAGCAGATCCTTGAGGTTGCGCGCGAACACGTTGATCGCTTCGGTTTCGGCGCGGGCGCGCAGCGCACCCATCAACTCCAGCTCCAGATGCATGAAGCTCTTCGCGCGCCAGGTGAAGCGCACCGTGTCCATCAGCCAGTGGTCGGCGGGGCGGTTCAGATTCTGGATGCCGAAGCGGCTGGCGATGCGCGTCTCGCAGGGATTGTGCGGCGCGCTCCAGGCCGGCCGCTCTTCTTCGCTGTCGAGGCGCAGCCGCACCTCCAGCATGTCCTCGCGCCGCCCGCGGAACAGCGCCAGCGCGCGGTGCGATGGGATGGTGCCGAGCGTTTCCGAATAGTCGAAGTAGTCGGCGTACTTTTCCGCTGCCGCTTCCTGGCCCTCGCGCACTCTGGATTCGACGACGCCGTGTTCCTGCACGTATTCGCGCAGGGATTGCAGCAGGCCCGCATCCTCGGCGAAGCGCTCCATCAGGATCTGCCGCGCGCCGTCGAGCGCGGCCTTGGCGTCCGCAACGCCGGGGTTGTCGCCCTGCTCGGTGGTGAAGGGAGCGCGCAGATACGCCGCTGCTGCTGCTTCGGGATCGAGCGTCGGGTTGGCCAGCAAGGCATCCGCCAGCGGCTCCAGCCCTGCCTCCTGCGCGATCTGCGCCTTGCTGCGGCGCTTCGGCTTGTAGGGCAGATAGAGGTCTTCCAGCTGCGCCTTGTCCGGCGCCAGCGAGATCGCCTTCAACAGCTCCGGCGTCATCTTGCCCTGTTCGGCGATCGATTCGACGATGGCCGCGCGGCGCGCTTCCAGCTCGCGCAGGTAGCGCAGCCGGTCTTCCAGCAGGCGCAGCTGGGCGTCGTCCAGGCCGCCCGTCGCCTCCTTGCGGTAGCGCGAGATGAAAGGCACCGTCGCCCCCTCGTCCAGCAGGGCGATGGCAGCGGCGACTTGCGCGGGTTTGGCCGCGATCTCGGCGGCGAGTCGTTGTTCGATGGAAGGAAGCATGGTTCGATCGGCTGAATGAAGCGGCCGCCGCGTCGCGAGGCCGGGTGGAAGGGGTCGGGTTGCGCATTATGCCGAATATCCTCAAACCCGGCGCACCGCCTCTTGCGACGCCGGGCCCGCTTGGGCTGCGCCCCCGCTTGTTTCCATTGGCTTCTGCTCGGTGAGGAAAAAACCTAAAAGTCTCATCGGCTTAGCCGTTAAGAATTGAACCGGGGGCGAAAAACCACAAGAACCGACGCCGGAATTTCATAAAAACAAATTTCAGGCCCATGAGCGATCCGAGGAAAAACACCATCCCAGTGCACGCTTCCGAAATCGAGGCCGGCAAGCCCCTGCGCTGGGCCGTGTATGACGGCAACGGCGTGCTGCTGCTCAAGGAGGGCATGGCCCCCGCTACCCAGGCGCAGATTGCCGCCATGGTCGCGCGCGGACTGTTCCGGCAGGCCGACTCCCATGCCAGGCACAACGGCCCCAGGCCGGACATTCCGCCCATGGGTCTTGGGCCGCGCGACGACGGCAAGGCCAAGCCGGCGGGCGACCCCGTCCAGTTCGACGATCTCGCGCTGCAGCCAGGCGAGGTGCTGCAGCTGCACTCTGCCCTTGAAGTGGTGGGGACCGACATGCTCGCGGTGCTGATCGGTTATCTGAAGAGCCGCGCCATTGTGGTGGCCACGCCGGTCGTTTCCGGCAAGCCGCTGCTGGTCAAGGACGGCGCGCTTTTCAATGTCAAGACGTTTTCCGGCACCAGCCTGTTCAGCTTCCGGACCCGGGTGCTGGTCTCGCACATGCAGCCGATGCCGCACCTGCACCTGGAGTATCCCGGGCTGGTATACGCGACCAAGATCAGGAGGGCGCTGCGCGCGCTGGTCGATCTGCCTGCAACCCTGCAGGATCCGGTGAGCGGCAACTGCCTGAATGTCGTTCTGAAGGACCTGAGCGCAGGCGGCGCCAAGCTCGTGCTGCCCGAACCCGTCGCCTGTCCCCAGAATGCCCGGTTTCTGGTCGGCTTCAGGGTAAGGATGGGCGACGACCTAGAGGAAGAGATCCGGGCGGACGTGGTGATGCGCGGCGCCGAATCGCGCACGGAGAAGGGGGCGACCGTGCACACCATGGGCGTGCAGTTCAAGGACCTGAGCAAATCGGCCAGCCTGGCCATCATGGCGCTGGTGTACCGGCAGCAGCTGCGAAAGGGCTGAAGCCGGTTTGCCGGCGGCCCGGAAACAAGCGGGTTTGAGATGGAATCGAGCGGCGGAATGAATCAAGGCGCAGGAGGCTGCGCCTCGATTCATTTGGGGCGGAGCGCGCACCCCATTTTCAGGCGGGGCTATCGCCGCCCGGCTTTGGGAGTGGCGGGGTCGACTGCCGCCGCACCCGCTTCGCCGGTCATTTCCTCGGTCCAGGCAAGTGATTGCAGCTGGGCGAGATTGACTTCTTCCGGGCTGCAGTCGATAGCGCCGGCGTAGCGGGCGATCTGCCCGAAATCGCTGCGTTCCGAAGCCTCGGCGAGTTTCAGGAAGGGCGCATAGGGGCCGGTTTGGTGGACCAGGGCCTGGACGATGGGGGCGGGCATGGAGAGCTGTTCGAGCAGATGGGCGAGCGGGATTTCCAGCAGCGGTTCTGCCAGGGAAAACAGCCCGGTGATGAACAGCTCGTCCTGCGCCCCGCGGTCGAGCCTGGATTGCCCGAGCAGTTCGCACAGGCGCCCGCGCGTCACCGCGGTGCGCGCCGTCAGGGCATTGGTCGGCGCCGGGTTGGCGGTGATCAGCAGCAGTGCCAGCCAGCGATAAAGCGTCTGCAGGCCGACCTGGGTCAGTGCCTGGCGCACCGTGTGGACTTGCTGCTGGAGGCCCGTGGCGGCGGAGTTTGCGTAGCGCAGCAGGCGCAGGGTCAGGGCGGCGTTGCGGCGCAGCGGCTCTTCGATTTCGCCCAGGTCTTCGCAGACGCGGACCTTGTTCATCAGTTCGAGAACGGCCAGCTGGCCCGGCTGGATGGCCTTGTTGGCAAGGTTCTCCGGGCGGGCGAAATAATAGCCCTGGAAATACTGGATGCCGCTGTTGCGGCAGAGCTCGAACATCTCGCGGGTTTCGACCTTTTCGGCGATGAACTGGCCGGCGAAGTTGAGCTGGATGTGGGCGATGATTTCCACGGTCTTTTCGGGAGGCTGTTCGAGCACGTCGAGCTTCACGAAGTCGACCATCGGCAGCAGCGGGCGGTACTCGTCCAGGCAGACGAAATCGTCCAGGGCGAAGCGGTAGCCGAGTTGCCGGAGTTCCTGGATGCGGGCGATCAGCACCGGCGTGACCGGAACGGTCTCGAGGATTTCGTAGACCACGTGGCGGGGCGGGAGCAGGCAGACGAAGTCGCTCATCAGGGTGGCTTCGTCCAGGTTGATGAAGGCGAGCCTGCCGTGCAGCAGCCAGTCGGGGCCGAGACAGAGGGTGTTGCCGATGACCTCGACGCCGGCCTGCAGCTGATTGGTGATCTGGGCCGAGACGGCGGCCATCGATTGCCTGAATAGGAGTTCGTAGGCGAACAGGCGATGTTCGGCATCGACGATGGGTTGCCGTGCGAGAAAGGTTTCCTTGCCCATCCAGGGCTCCTCGATAGACTTGTTTATGTAGTTGTCGGCGAGAGCATATCAGTTCATTCCGGCCGGGGTGAACCCGCGGCAGGGGGAAGCCGGCCGTTGAACGGGCTGCGGATTCTCGCAGAGCGGATAATGAAACAGGCGTGGAGGTATCGGCAGTCAGGCTCCGGGCCGAATCGAAGGGGCAGCCAGGAAAGGGCGGGTGCGTGCATGGCAAAGACACGGGCAGGTTCGCGGGTTGCGACCCCGGATGGCAGGAGGTTCAGCGAACGGCTGTACGGGATCAGGGAGGTTCACATCGAAGTGGAATCCATACTGCAAAGCCTGGCCGCCTTGCAGGACGACATCCCCTGCGCCAGCTGCACCAGCGTCTGCTGCAAGGAGGCGATGTGCCGGGAAAGCCTGGACAGTGATTTCCTGCGCTTCCTGCTGGGCCCCCTGGTCGAGGGATACAGCGTTGACGTCGGCTGGCATGTGGCGGGCTCGGGATGCCGGCTCAGCTACGGCAGGCCGCTGGTGTGCTACGAGTACTTTTGCGAAAGATTCGAAGCGCAGCAGCGGGCCGAGGCGAGGCAGCTGTCGCGGGCGTTCAAAACGCTCTATGCCGATGCCTTCGCGGGACAGCATATGCTGGTCGTCGAAGACATCGGCAGAATCACCGCGAGCAAGCTGGACCGCATCCATGCCCGACTGGAAAGCTTGCGGGAAGCGGCGAACGCGGCGCTGCGGCGGGTCCTCTGCGGGAAACTGGGCCTGCAGCCGGCCGCCGGCCCGGCCGCCCGGGCCGAACGGGAACGGCCGGCATGACTGCGTCCAGCGGATTCCCGGTGGCGGCGCACTTGCGCTACAGTGTCGTTGGTTTCAGACAAAGATTCTAGGCGGGCCGGGAAGACCGAAGCGGATGACGGAATCCGCGCGGCGCGGCCGGGCGGGCAGCGAGCGAAGGCATCCATGTTTTTTCCTCTTGTCGATGAATTGGCTACGACCGACATCGTGAGCGTGCCGGCGCGGCTCGCCGTGCGTGACGCGCTGCGGCAGATGTCGCAGAGCGCGGTCCGCAATATCGTGGTCGAGGAGGCGTCCGGCGGTTTCGGCCTGCTGACCGCGTCCGATGTGGTGCGGCTGCGGCTCTCGATGCCGAATCTCGACATCGCCATCAGCGAGGCCGGCTATCACCCGCTTCCCGGCATTGCGAAGGGAAGCAGTCTCCTGGACGTGCTCGAACTGTTCGACGGCCCGCACGGCTATGCCGCCGTGGTCGACGCGGCGGGTAGCCTGTTCGGCATCGTGTCCAATACCGACATTCTCGGCAGCCTCGACCCGCAGCTGATGCTCCAGCGCCAGCAGCTGCGCGATCTGCTGCGCCGGCATGCGATCAAGAAATTGCCGCACGATGCGCCGCTTGGCCAGGCGCTGGCGCTGCTGGTGGATTCGGACGACGCGGTGATCGTGCTCGACCGGGGAGTCGCGGTGGGCATCGTGACGACCCAGGATGCGATTCGCCTGCTGCACGACGGCGTGGCGCTGACCGACCCGCTGCACCTGCACATGTCGTCCCCGCTCCATGCCGTGACCTACGACCTGACCGTGGCCGAAGCGGTGTCGACCTTGCGCGAAAAGCATTTCAAGCGGCTGGTGGTGCAGGACCCCGCAAGCAGGGACGTGATCGGCATCATCACCCAGCAGGATCTGATCGGCGTCGCCTACAGCCGTTGGGCCGACCTGATGCGCCATCATGCGCAGGAATTGCGCGAGATCATCGATGTGCTGGAGCGCAAGACGGTGCGGCTGGAGCGCATCGCCGCGACCGATCCGCTGACCGGGATGGCCAATCGCACGCGCTTCGAAGCCCTGCTGCTCGACGAGCAGCAGCGGCATGAGCGGTCGCCCGCCACGCCCTTCTCGGTTCTGCTCTTCGATATCGACCATTTCAAGCGGATCAACGATACCTGGGGACACAACCGGGGCGACGCCGTGCTGAAGGCGGTTGCGCAGCACGCCCAGAGCCATTTGCGCCAAGTCGACGTCCTGGCGAGATGGGGCGGGGAAGAGTTCGCCGTGCTGCTGCCGCAAACCGATCTGGCGGCTGCACGCGGGATTGCGGAAAGAATCTGCAGGTCTTTGGCGCACGCCGAATTCGATCAGGTCGGGCGCGTGACGGCCAGCTTCGGCGTCGCCGTGCACCAGGCGGGCGAATCCGGTGCGGTATTGCTCGGCCGTGCCGACGACGCGCTTTACCGCGCCAAGCGCAACGGGCGCAATCGGGTCGAGTAGGGTCCCGGTTTCCGGGACCGGCTTTGTCGCAAGCCGACAACGAGGGGGAAACTTCATGCGGACACAACATATCGTTCATGCCGTGCTGCTTTCGCTGGGACTGGCTTTTCCGGCCTGGGCGAGCCCGCGCGCCCTGCCGCCATCGCCCGCCCCGGAGCAGGACGCGCCGCCCGCTCACGAATCGCGGCAGCCGCCCGTCTTGCCCGCGGCGTCGCCGCGCGGCCAGATGCTTTACGAGAATCACTGCATGGCCTGCCACGAAAGCGTGGTTCACATCCGCAGCCGGCAGCTGGCCCGGTCGCTGCCGCAATTGCGGGAACAGGTGCGGCGCTGGGCGGATTATTTGCAGCTGCGCTGGAGCAGGGACGAGGTCGAGGAGGTGGTTCGCTACCTCGACCGCCAGTACTACCGGTTCGAGCGTCGCTGACCGGATGGCCGTCCGGGCAGCGCCGCTGCGCGTCTAGGTGCGTTGCGGCCTGGCCGGGCGGCGATGGGCGATGGCGACCAGCCGGGTGCCGAGCAGACGGGCCAGGTCGTGCCCGCCGGCACGCATCACGGCGTTATGGTTCCACTTGAAT
>NZ_MKUG01000134.1 GCF_001897685.1 Thiobacillus sp. 65-1402 | reverse complement strand
TTCATCATGGCGGCGCCGCACTTGCCGGCACCGCACTTGCCTTCACCCATTTTCCCGGCTTGAGCAAGCATGTAGCCCTTGTCCAGGGACTGCATGGCGAAAGGATTCTCGGCCGCGGAAACGATCGGCGCTGCCCCCAGGGCGGCGGCAAACGCGGAACCAACAGCGACGGAAATCAGGGGTTTTTTGCTGGACATGATGTTCTCTCTAAATAAGGCTTCAAATAAAAGCACAACAACACAATGCGCCGGAAATCCGACGGTTTTTATTGCAGATAACCCATGAGCCGGGTTCTCTTTGCAATTCTCTTTTGATGCGCCGGCGGAGTCGAGCCCCGTTGCGGCATTGCCTGCCGTTGTTCCGTTTTGGAACAGGCGGGACATTGCCAAAACGGCGCGTCATGACGGACGCAGCCCCTGCGGGCGGCCGTTCCAGCCCGATGGCCGGCTGGCGGCAAACGGCAGTGGTTCGTCCATGATGGATGAAGCAAGTTCCGTACTTCCTCCGTGCGCCGGTATCCGCTTTGCGCCGCAGCGCCTTCGGGTACCCGTTCCCGATGCCGCATTGCACGGTGCGCGGGCATTCCGCCACAGGCGCGCGCAGCGGCAAGGCGGGCTCTTGAAATGGGAATGGCGTACCCCAGATCGGTTTTATCCGAGAGTGTTTGTCAACCTGAAGGAGGACGTCATGGCCAATATCACCCGTTACGACCCGTTCGAAGTGAGCGATCCGCTGGATACCCTGTTCCGCGGTTTTTTCCGTCCGGTGCGGCTGGACAAGGAGACGCCGCAAATCCGCATGGACGTGCAGGAGGACGAGACAAGCTATGCCGTTCATGCCGATATTCCGGGCGTGGCCAAGGATGACATCCAGGTCACCATCGACGGCAACACCGTGGCGATCAGCGCCGAGGTGAGGAAGCGCGCCGAACGCAAGGAAGGCGAGAAAGTGCTGCGCCGCGAGCGTTATTTCGGCCGCGTCGGCCGCAGCTTCGCGCTGGAGCACGAGGTGGACGAGGCTGCCGCCACCGCCCGTTACCAGGACGGTGTGCTGGAACTGGTGCTGCCGAAGAAAGCCGCGGCCGCGGCCAAGCGGCTGGCGGTGCAGTAAGCGCAGCGCGGCGCGAAGGGAAAGGCGGCTTCGCGCCGCCTTTTTTATTGGCGTAGAATCCGCCCCAAACTCAATCCGGAGCTGCCATGACCTCCCCCCACACCGCCGCCGAGAAGGCGCACATCCTGTCCGAGGCGCTGCCCTACATCCAGCGTTTCTACGACAAGACCATCGTCATCAAATACGGCGGCAACGCCATGACCGAGCGCCACCTGATGGAGGCCTTCGCCAAGGACGTGGTGCTGCTGAAGCTGGTCGGCATGAACCCGGTGGTGGTGCACGGCGGCGGCCCGCAGATCGCCGGCCTGTTGCAGCGCATCGGCAAGCAGAGCGAATTCATCCAGGGCATGCGGGTGACCGACGAGGAAACGCTCGACGTGGTGGAAATGGTGCTCGGCGGTCTGGTCAACCAGGACATCGTCACCCTGATCAACAAGCACGGCGGCAGCGCGGTGGGGCTCACCGGCAAGGACGGCAACTTCATCCACGCCAAGAAAATGCTGGTGAAGAGCAAGGACAAGGCCGACGAGATGCTCGACATCGGCCAGGTCGGCGAGATCACCCGCATCGATCCCGCGATCATCCAGGTGCTCGACGCGCGCGACTTCATCCCGGTGGTGGCGCCGCTCGGCGCCGACGCCGCGGGCAACGCCTACAACATCAACGCCGACGTCGCGGCGGGCAAGATCGCCGGCGCGCTGCAGGCGGAAAAGGTCATTTTCATGACCAACACGCCGGGCGTGCTCGACAAGCAGATGCGGCTGCTGACCGGGCTGACGCCGCGCGAGGTCGACGAGCTGATCGCCGACGGCACCATTTCCGGCGGCATGATTCCCAAGGTCGGCTACGCCGTCGACGCGGTCAACAGCGGGGTGAAGAGCGCGCACATCATCGACGGCCGGGTCGAGCACGCGCTGCTGCTGGAAGTGCTGACGCCGGAAGGCGTCGGCACCCTCGTCAAGCGGGCTTGAGCATGCGCTACTGGCTGATGAAATCCGAACCCTCCGACGTCAGCATCGACGATCTCGCCGCCATGCCCGAGCAGAGCGTCGCCTGGTACGGCGTGCGCAATTACCAGGCGCGCAATTTCATGCGCGACCAGATGAGGCCCGGCGACAAGGTGCTGTTCTACCATTCGTCGTGCGCCGAGCCGGGCATCGCCGGGCTGGCCGAGGTCAGCGTGCCGGCGTATCCCGACGCCACCCAGTTCGATCCGAAGAACAAGTATTTCGATCCCAAGGCGACGCCGGAAACGCCGCGCTGGTTCAACGTCGACGTCAAGCTGGTGAAGAAGACGCGGCTGATGCCGCTGGCGGAAATCCGCGGCTATCCCGAGCTCGCCAGCATGCGCATCCTGCAAAAAGGCAACCGCCTGTCGATCACGCCGGTCGACCCGGCCGAGTACAACTTCATCGTCCAGCGTCTGTGATCGCCGATCCTGCGCTGCTGGCGGCCTACGGCGGGCTGGGGCTGGTGGTCGGCTTCGTCGCCGGCCTGCTCGGCGTCGGCGGCGGCCTCATCATCGTGCCGGCGCTGATTTTCCTGCTGCACGCGCAGGGGCTGGCTGCCGGCATGGAGCCGCAGCTGGCGCTCGGCACTTCGCTCGCCTCGATCCTGTTCACCTCGCTGTCCAGCGTGCGGGCGCACCATCGCCACGGCGCGGTCGAATGGCCGCTGGTGCGGCGCATCGCGCCGGGCATCGTGCTCGGCACGCTGGCCGGTGCGGTGCTGGCGGCGCAGATGCCGGCGACGCTGCTGAAGCTGTTCTTCATCGCCTTCCTGTTCTACGCCGCCATCCAGATGTGGCTGGATTTCAAGCCGGCGCCGCATCGCGGCCTGCCGGGGCCGACCGGGACGACGCTGGCGGGCGGCGCGATCGGCGCGGTGTCGAGCTGGGTCGGCATCGGCGGCGGCACCCTGTCGGTGCCTTTCATGCTGTGGCACAACGTCCCGCTGCACCGGGCGATCGCCACCTCCGCGGCGATCGGGTTTCCGATCGCCATCGCCGGCGCGGCCGGCTACGTGCTGGGCGGCTGGGACGCCAGCGGCCTGCCCGCCGGCAGTCTCGGTTTCGTCTACTTGCCGGCGCTCCTCGGCATCGTGCTGGGCAGCGTGCTGACCGCGCCGCTCGGCGCGCGCACCGCCCATCGCCTGCCGGTGAAGCCATTGAAGCGGGTTTTTGCCCTGCTGCTGATTGTGCTGGCGCTGCGCATGGTATGGGCGTTCTAGCCTGCGCGGCAGTCGATGTCGAGATGCGCTGCCTGTAACGATTTCATGCTTGAGTGGCCGCACCTCCCGCGTTAGTCTTTTGACACATGCCGAAAATTCGTCGCATGGCCGATCAATAAAATACGTGGAGATACTCATGGCACACCTGCAAGCTGTAGGCACCGCGCTGCAACCCCAACACAACGCATATACGCAGCTCTCCACGTATTTCGATCCGCACAGCCAGGTCGCCTGGGGCTATATGCACGCGGCGCCGCGCCCCTGTTTTACGCCCACCTTGCTGCGTGAGCTGCTGGCCTGGGGCAACGGCATGGTCGGCATGATCGACGATCCCGCGCAGCTGGACGTGAAATATTTCGTCCTCGCATCGAAGGTGCCCGACACCTTCAGCCTGGGGGGCGACTTGAGCCTCTTCATGCAGCATATCGAGGCGCGCGACCGCGATGCGCTGTATCGTTACGCCGTTGCCTGCATCGACTGTTCCTATGCGGTGCACAGTCACCTGAACCGGCCCAATGTGACGAGCATCGCCCTGGTTCAGGGGCAGGCGCTCGGCGGCGGATTCGAAAGCGCGCTGGCGGCCAATGTGCTGATCGCCGAGCGCGGCGCCAAGATGGGGCTGCCGGAAATCCTCTTCAACCTGTTCCCGGGGATGGGCGCGATGACCTTTCTGGGGCGTCGGGTAGGGCATCATCAGGCCGAGAAAATCATCCGCAGCGGCAAGCTCTATCTGGCCGAGGAGCTGTACGCAATGGGCGTGGTGGATGTGCTGGCGGAGCCGGGCGAGGGCGAGGGCGCGGTTTACGACCATATCCGGCGCGAGGAGAAATCCCGCAACGGGATCCTCGCGCTGCGCGCTGCGCGCGAGGTCAGCCAGCCCGCGCCATACGACGAATTGATCCGCATCACCGAAATCTGGGTGGATGCCGCCCTGCGTCTGGAACCCAGGGACTTGCGGATGATGGAGCGGCTGGTCAGCCGGCAAACCGGCAAGACCGAAACGGCTGCCGCAGCGGGGCCGTCAAAAGCTTTCGGCGCGTAGTTTCCGGTCCAGGTAGGCCATCAGGGCGGTTTGCGCCTCGCCGAGTGCAAACCGCACGTCGTCCAGCTTTTGGCGCGTGTTCGCGTCGCCTATCTCGTAAGGCTTGATGCGCTCGGCTTCGGCGCATAGTTGTGCCAGCCGGTTGGCTCCGACATCGCTGGCGCCGCCTTTCAGCATGTGCAGCTGGTCGTGCCATTGGCCGTAGTCCTGGCTGGCCAGGGCACGCTCGATATCGCGCAGCGAGCGCTCGCTGTCTTCCTCGAAACTGGCGAGCAGATCCCGCACAAAATCGTATCCGCCCAGCTGGGCGAGGTCGTCCAGCACCGATTCATCCAGTTCTTCCCGCTGCTGGGCGCGCGACGGGACGGCGGCCGGGGCGTGCCGCTGCTGGCTGGCCAGCCGGGCGATGAGATCCACGAGTTCACGGCTGTTGACCGGCTTGGTGAGAAAGCTGTCGGCCCCTGCCGCCTCGCAGGCCGCCTGCGCCTCGGCGCGCGCGTCGGCGGTGAGCATGATGATGGGCAGATGCCCCTTTTCCATGAAGCGCCAGCGTTGCACCAGTTCGGGCCCCGACAGCTGCGGCATGTGCATGTCGATAATGGCCAGGTGGTAGGTCTGATCGCCGGATTCGAGCATGCTCAGCGCCTCCTCGCCGTCGCGTGCCAGATAGGCCTCGTGCCCGGTGTGCTCCAGGAGGCCGCGGATCACCCGCTGGTTGACCGGATTGTCTTCCGCCACCAGGATGCGCAGCGGGGCTGTCCGCCCGCTCTGGGCCTGGAAGCGGTTGGCCAGCGACACCACGTTGTGCGGCATGTCATGGCTGACGGCCGCGTGTATGGCATTGAACAAGAGCGTCGTGTTGACCGGCGTCCGCAGCACCGACGCGTAGCCTTCGCGCATCAGCTGCGTGTCGTGCGTCAGGGCCATGCCGGCATCGGACTCGATCAGGATGACCGGCAACGCAGCCAGGCCGGGATCGTCGCGCAGCAGGCGCAGGAAGGCGCCCGGGTCGCCCGGCAGCACGCCGCGTTCCACCACCACCGCGCCCAGCGGCGTGCCGCCCGACTGGTGGACGGACAATTCGGCGGCGAGCCGGGCGGTGTTGTCCACCGCCACGGTTTCGGCGCCCCAGCTGCGGACGATCGTCTGGATGCGGGCGCTCAGTTCGCCGCCCGCCAGGATCGCCACCCGCATGGGCGTGTCGAATTGTTCCGTGGATGCGGCGGGCCGGGCGGCCTGCAATGCGAATGGCAGCTCGAACCAGAATGTCGTGCCTTCCCCTTCGCGGCTGTGCAGGCCGATGTGCCCGTCCAGCGCTTCCACCAGCTGTTTGGCAATGGTGGTGCCCAGCCCGCTGCCGCCGAAGCGGCGGGTGACGGAGGGATCGGCCTGGGTGAAGCTGTCGAATATGCGTGCCTGCGCGGCTTCCGGGATGCCGATGCCAGTATCGACGATCTCGAAGCGCAGGCGTTGCGGGTGGCCTTGCCCGGCCGGGCGGATGTAGACGTCGACCCGGCCGTGTTCGGTGAACTTGATGGCATTGCCGATCAGATTGATGAGGATCTGGCGCAGGTGGCGCGCATCGCCGTGCAGCTGAAACGGCGTCTGCGGCGCAATGTGCGCCGCCAGCGCGAGCCCCTTGCGCTGCGCCTGGGTTTCCAGCATCGCGACCGTGCCGTTGACCAGGCGGTGCAAGTCGAAGTCCTCTCCCGTCGCGGCAAGGCGGCCGGCTTCGATGCGCGAAATATCGAGCACGTTGTCGATCAGTTCCAGCAGGGTGTCGGCCGATGCGCGGATGATCTGGGCAAACTCCTTTTGTTCCTTGTCGAGCTTCGTTTCCGCCAGCAGATCGGCCACGCCAATGACGCCGTTGAGCGGCGTGCGGAGTTCATGGCTCATGTTGGCGAGGAAGCTCGACTTGGCCTGGTTGGCCTCCTTTTCCCGCCTGACCGCGCCGTGCAGCTGTTTCAGCAGGCTGGACGTGTAAAGCGGGACGACGATGAGCATCAGCCACATGCCCCACCAGAGTGGCGTA
>NZ_MKUG01000133.1 GCF_001897685.1 Thiobacillus sp. 65-1402 | reverse complement strand
TTACTTGTAGAACTTCTGCTCGAACACCATTTCACGCTTGGGCTCGCCGGCCACTTCGACGCTGGCGGTGAATTTCAGGGTGTCCGGCGGGCTGACCCGGAATTCGCCAAGGTAGTAAATGGCGGTGCCTTCCTTGATTTCGCGCATGGTCACGTGGGCCAGCTGCTGGTTGAGGTTGGTGGCATAGACGGCGATCTTGGCCGCAACCGGCGTCGGCACGCCGACCTTGTTCTGCTTCAGCACCGACATCGTCACCAAGCCGCGCGTCTTGCTGCGCTCGATCTTGTAGGCGCGCGCAACCTCGGGCAGCAGCTCGTCGGTGGTGAGTGCGTTGTAGTGAATTTCGAGCGGGCCGAATTTCTGCGAGATTTCGGCATGGGCGGCAACGGCGATGGAACTCAGGCACAGGACGGCAAGCAGGCGTTTCATGGTGACTCTCCTCTTATTGTGGGCGATGCTACCCGAATTGTAGGCGCTTATTGGAACGTGGCGAGCCAGGCAGTCAGCTCGTCGAGCGCACGGCCGACGGCGAGGCTGGAGGCAGCGGCGGCGCCAGCGGCGTCGTAGGTCGATACCGGCACCCGCTGCTCGAAGACGCGCCGCCCCAGCAGCTTGCGCTGCTTCAGGTCGACCAGTTCGGCGCGCAGCGCCAGCCGCACCTGCCCCGGCGCGCTGGCGGCATCGTGATAGAACTCCATCAATACCGTATCCAGCAGCACATCGCCGCGCACATAGCCGCCAGCGGCGCTGACTTGCCAGGCGCCCTGGCGGTCGAGCCGCGCACGCATGAGGTCGGCGAAGCGCTTGCCGGGGCGCTCGGTCCAGCGCGCATACTGGTACTGGCCACGGGTGCCGGCGCTGCGGCTGAATACCAGCTGGTCGGTGTCGTAAAAACTGCCGGTAGCGGTGTCGAGCACCAGCAGGGCGGGAGCGGCGGCGCTGCGGATGGATGCGGCAGCGGGCGCAGGGACGGGGTCGTCCAGCACGTAATACACCATCGCGGGGGTATTCGGCTGTTCGCCGAAATTGACGCAGCCTGTCAGCGCGAGCGCGAACGCAGCCGGCGCGAGAAGTCTTTTCATGGCAGTTTTTCTCCGGGTCCGAGCTGCTGCTGGCCCGGGCCGAACAGGATGGCGCGCGGGTTGGACAGGCGTTGCCCGGCGGTGGTGAGCACCTCGGCGCTGGTGCGAACATCGCGGCTGATATTGGTCATTTCCAGCGTGCCGGCTTCGGTGAGCTGCTGGATTTGTCCGGAAATCAGGCTGGCGTCGCGTTGCAGCTTTTCCATCGCGACCCTGGCTTCCGTCAATGCCGCGTCGGCGTTGTTGCCGACGCCGACGATGCTGCCTTCGGCACGGGTGGCGGCCTGGCCGATGCTGGCGCCGGCGAAGCGGAATTCGTCGGCGGCGTCGCGGACGCCCTGCACCACGGCGTCGAGGCTCTGCTTGTTGGCGGCGAGATGGCCGGACAACTCGTTGAGGTTGGCAAGCGTCTGGCCGATGGCATGCTGGTTGTCTTCCGACAGCAGCGTGTTCATTTTTTCCAGCACCTGCGCGCCGTTGAGCGCCAGCCGCGAGACGGCGGTGGCGACCTTGTCGATGTCGGAACTGCCCTCGGCGATGACCGGATAGCGCTCGCCCGGAGGAATCTCGCTCAGCAGGGCACTGTCGCTCGGGCCGTTGTTGATTTCGACGGCGGCGATGCCGGTGACCAGATTGCGCTTGATATAGGCCGCGGCGCCGGCGTGCACCGGTACGCCTTCGTCGATGCGCGCGGTGACGCTGACGGCCTCGTCGCCGCCTTTGGCAAAACGGTAGCCGTCGACCACGCCCACCTTGATGCCGCGCATTTTCACCGGGCTGCCGACCGCCAGGCCGTCGAGCGACTGCTGCTTGAAATAGATGGTGTAGGTCTGATACGCGATCCGATCCGCCGCTCCCGCCAACCACACGATGGCCAGCGTCATCAGCGCGATCACCGCCAGCACCAGCGTGCCGACCAGGGTATAGCGACCTTCAGTTTCCATGCGCGGTTTCTCCATTCGGCGCCCGTGCGGCGAAATAATCGCGCAGCCACGGATCGTCGATGTGCTTCAGTTCGGCCAGCGTTCCGCTGCCGAGCACGCGGCCATTCGACAGCACGATGACGCGATCGATAATCGAAAACAGTGTATCCAAGTCATGGGTGACGAGGAATACGGTGAGCCCGAGGCTGTCGGCCAGCAACCGGATCAGCGAGTCGAACGCGCGCGCCGAAATCGGGTCGAGGCCGGAAGTCGGCTCGTCGAGGAACAGCAACTCGGGATCGAGCGCCAGTGCGCGCGCCAGCGCCACCCGCTTGCGCATGCCGCCGGACAGCTCGCTCGGGCGTTTCCTGGCGGCGTCCGGCGGCAGCCCGGCCAGCGCGAGTTTCAGGCGGGCGAGCTGGCGGCAGGTGGCATGCGGCAGGTCGGTATGCTCGAACAGCGGGGTGGCGACGTTGTCCTCCACGCTGAGGGAGGAAAACAGCGCGCCATCCTGGAACAGCACGCCGAAGCGCCGGCGCAGCGCATTCATCTGCGCAGGCGTCGCGTCCCACACCGATTGCCCGAACAGTTCGATGCGGCCCGCCTGCGGCCGCAACAGGCCGACCATCTCGCGCAGCAATACTGATTTTCCGGTGCCGCTGCCACCGATCAGCGCAACCACTTCGCCGCGCGCCACCGACAGGCTGAGGCCGCGATGGATGCTGTGCCCGCCCAGCGTGGTGGAGACGTCGCGGACGTCGATGACGGGTCCGGCCATCAGATTTCCAGCTTTACGAACATGACGGCGAAAATGGCGTTGAGAATGATGATGGCGACCAGGCTCTGCACCACGGTGGAGGTGGTGTTGGCGCCGACGCTGCGCGCATCGCGGGTGACCGAAAGTCCCATGCGGCAGGCAATCAGCGCGATGAAAAGGGCAAACACCGGCGCCTTGCCCAGGCCCACCAGCAAGGTTTTCAGCAGGATCACGTCGACCAGGCGGTCCACGAACATGTGATACGAGATATCCAGCTGCTCCTGCGCGATCAGCATGCCGCCGGCGATGCCGGCGATGTCGCCGATGAAGACCAGCAGCGGCATCGCGAGCAGCAGGGCGATCGTACGCGGAATCACCAGCACCGCCAGCGGCGACAGGCCGAGCGTGGCGATGGCGTCGATTTCCTCGGTGATTTTCATGGTGCCGATCTGCGCGGTGATGGCCGCGCCGGTGCGCCCGGCGACCAGGATGGCGACGATGACCGGCGAGATTTCGCGCAGGATCGCCAGCAACAGGCCGTCGACCACAAAGATGTTGGCGCCGTATTGCTGCGCCTGGTCGCCCAGCAGGTAGGCGAACACCACGCCGAGCAGGAACAGCATGCCGGCCACGATGGGAATCGCGCCGACGAACACCGCACTCACCTGGGCGCCGAATTCGCGCCAGCGCCAGCGCCCCGGCTGGCCCATCAAGGCCATCAGTTCGACGGACAGGCGGCCGATGAAATCGAGCAGGCCTACGACATGCCCGCCCACCGCCAGCGCACCGCGCCCGGTAACTTCGAGTACGCCTTCGCGGCGCGGCGCGGCCTGCGCGGCGCTAGCCGCGCTGTGCTGCGCCACCAGTTGCAGCACAGCCAGATGCTGCGGCCGGAACGCGCGCAACTCGGGCAGCGGGTCGCCGGCCTGCGGGCGGGCGGCGGCCAGCAGCAGCCAGGCGCCGTTGGTATCGAGCCGGGTGATGCCGGCGCCGTCAAGGACACGCACCGTCTTGCCGCCGAGCCCGGGCAAGGCCGGCGCGGCCTCGGCATGCCAGGCACCGCTGGCGATCAGCGCGCCCTGTGCCTCGTCAAAGTGCGCGCGGGCTTCGGTCACGCCAGGCCCAGCGGATTATCGGGATCGATGCCCGGCATGAAAGGCAGGCTGCGTTCGCGGTGGGTGACCTGGTAGACGCAGCCGATCCAGTTGCCGACCACCGCCTCGGCGGTGTCGTGCCAGGTGTTGTCGAGCAGTGGCAGCAGGCGCGCTTCGGGGAAAGCCAGCGTCTCGCCCGCTTGCATGCGGCTGCCGAACTCGTCCAGCAGTGCCTGCGCCTGGCGGTCGAAATAGCGCACCGGAAACGGCGGCGACGCCGGCAGCTTGCCGGCGGCGGCGAGCAGCAGATCGCGCTTGTATTCCTTCAGCAGGGAAATGGTGTCGTATTCGGGATGCCCCTGAAAAAACACGGTGCGCAGGCCGTCATGGCTCACCGCCAGGTGCACGCCCGCTTCCGCGCTTTCGACCAGCACCTTGACCCCCGCCGCCTCGAACTGTGCGCGCGAGACGTCGTTCCAGCGCGAATGCGGCACGTCGAAGCGGGTGTTGACGTCGGCCACCAGCGGGTGGCGGCTGTCGGTGACGCGATGCTCGAACACGCCCCAGATTTTCTTCGCCTGCTTCACTCGCGCCTGGCCGTGGCGGAACTGCATCACCGCATGGGTGGCGAGGCAGGAGCACAGGGTCGAGGTGACGTTGTCCCAGGCCCAGTCGATCACCTCGATCAGCGGCTGCCAGAACGGCTCGTCGGCGAGGTTGGCATGGCTGACGTTGGCGCCGGTGATGATGAGCGCATCCAGCCCCTTCTCGCGGATGGCGTCGAAGCTTTCGTAAAACTGCGCGATGTGCGCCTGCGCCGCCGCGCCGCGCGGCAGCGTCGGCAGGGTGAAAGGATGCATGTAGAACTGCGCGATCGGGTTGGATTCTCCGACCAGCCGGTAGAACTGCCGCTCGGTCGCCTCCAGCGCGGCGTCCGGCATCATGTTCAGGAGGCCGACATGCAGCTCGCGGATTTCCTGCTGGGCCGCGCGGCCGGTCTCCAGCACCGTCATGCCGTCGCGGCGCAGGCGGTCGAAGGTGGGCAGGGCGTTATGCGCGACCAGCGGCATGATTACGCCTCGCGCCTCACGCCCGACGCCTCGCCTTTCCTGGCAATCGCGGTTTCCAGCAGCGCCAGGAAATCACGCTCGTCGCGCACCTGCGCCACCTCCTGCGAGGTCACCGTGTAGCCGTGCGGCCGGGCGATCGCCTCGTAGCGCGGGATGCGTGAGTGGAACAGGCGCGGGAACACCCAGCGCGCGAAATCGTCCGGCTCGATCTCGGCCACGAATTCGAGGCCTTTTTCCCTGAGATAGAGCGGCAGGTGCTCGGCCAGGAAAGCCGGGCGGAAATACAGCGGCTTGGGGTCGGACTGCGCGCGCTTGATCAGCGTGTCCTCCTCTTCGCGGGTGGTGGTCTGGATGTAGAGGATCAGCGTGTGCTCCGCCAGAAGCTCGATCACGCCGGGCTCGTCCAGCTCGCACAGGCTGCCGCCAACGTCGTTGACGAAGTGTGGATAGCCGTAGATTTCCTGGCCCTTGCGGATGAAGCCCGGCACGTCCTTCATGGCGGCGATTTCGGCGTCGCGATAGGCCGCCTGGCGGCGCGTGAACTCGTCCAGCGAGAGCCCGCCCCATGCCGGCCCGCCGAGCTTGCCGACGAAGGTCAGCACCGGGCCGAGATCGTGGATCTTGATGTTGTTCTTGATATCGATCCAGTCGCGCCGCAGCAGGTCGCACAGAAACGGCACCTGCATCGCCTGCTGTTTGATCAGGTCGAGAATGGGCTCGTCGAGATAGCGCGTACCGATGCGGTAGTCGCCGGAAAAATGGAACCAGTCGTGGCCGCGCAGCATCGACGAGATGTGCGTCTTGCCGACGCCGGACATGCCGAGCAGGGTGATGCGCTTGGTCGGCCAGGCGCGGAAGGTTTCGGGGGTGAAATGCATGGGGCCGGTTTTCGTGGAATCAGCGCGAAGCCTACCGAAAAGCCACCCAATTAAAAAGGGCGCGCAATCAGATCCGTACCCGGCGCAGCCGCAGCGCATTGAAAACAACGGAAACCGAGCTGAAACTCATGGCCAGGGCAGCGATCAGCGGAGACAGCAGCATCCCGGTGAAGGGATACAGCAGCCCGGCCGCCAGCGGCACGCCGAGCGCGTTGTAGAGGAAGGCGAAAACCAGGTTCTGATGCATGTTGCCGACGGTGGCGGCGGATAGCGCGCGCGCCCGCAGGATGCCGCGCAGGTCGCCCTTGACCAGGGTGATCTGGGCGCTGTGCATCGCCACGTCGGTGCCGGTTCCCATGGCGATGCCGATATCGGCGCGCGCCAGCGCCGGGGCGTCGTTGATGCCGTCGCCCGCCATGGCCACTTTGCGCCCTTCCCGCTGCAGGCGATCCACCAGCGCGACCTTGTCGCGCGGCTTCACTTCGCCGTACACCTCGTCGATGCCGAGGCGGGACGCCACCGCGCGGGCGGTGGTCAGCCCGTCGCCGGTCGCCATGATCACCCGGATGCCGGCCGCCTGCAGTCCCGCCAGCGCCTCCGGCGTCGC
>NZ_MKUG01000132.1 GCF_001897685.1 Thiobacillus sp. 65-1402 | reverse complement strand
GTAGAACAGGCGCCCGGGGTCGGCGCTTGCTGCAAGGCCTGAACCACACAGGCACAGGGACAGGGAGAAAATCCAGGCTGAACCGTAATGCCCCGTTTCGCGCCGAACGGGCCGGCTGTTCCCTGTGCCTCCATGCCTCCGCGATGAACGGATTTTCATTGCGAAGTCCTCGATTCTACCGCCACGGTGAACCACAGCAGTTCGCATTCGGCCTGCAGGCGCGGCTGGTTGACCGGCTCGAACGACGCATCGCCGGGATGGGACAGCCGGCAGCCCTGCACGCGATAGATCCCGGGTGCGCGCGCCTTGAGCGCGTTCAGGAAGCGCATGAGATCGGTTTCCACCAGCAGCGGCAGGGTGAGGCTCATGCTCGTCTGTCCCAGCGGCAAGCCCCGGGCGAGCGCGGGAAGCGAAGCGGCGCGTGGCGTCAGCCGGTAATCCAGGCTGTAAAGCCCGGCATCGCGGTTGGCCAGTTGCGCCGCTTCGATCCAGGCCAGCCGGTCTTCTGCGCCGATAAAGCCGCGTGCGGTGAGCGCTTGATAATCGGCCAGGTGGGTGGCGATGAGTTGCTGCTGCTGGCGGCTGCGGTCGAGTTGCTGGCGCGCGCCGTTGAGCGCGCTGCGTTGCTGCTGCAGGGCAAGCCCGGCGTCTTGCGCCTGGCCGCGGCTCCACAGTATGCCGCCCCCAGCCAGCAGCAGTGCTGCCAGCACCAGCAGCAGCGACAGCTTGAGTGCGGCGAGCGGCGGGTGCTTCATGGCCGGGCCTCGCGGTAGCGCAGGCCGAGGCTGAAACGCGCGGCGGGGGATTCGCCCGCGCCGGCATCGAGCGTTCGCCCCGACAGGGTGCTGGCGGAATCGGCGTTCACCGGGCTGCTGCGCAAGCGCACGTCATGCAGGGCGGGCACGGCTTGCAGGGTATGCATGAACTGCTCGATGCGCTGCATGGCCGCGCGGTAATTGCCGTCGAACGGAACCAGCGAGGCGTCGAGGCTGACCCGCGTTCCGCCGCCGGCCGTTAGCGTGTCGTCGGCCCACTCCAGCTTGTCGAGCGTGATGCCGGGCGCCGCATCGATGGCCCGGCCGATGGCGGCAAGCAGCGCGCCGGCATCGGGCTGGTCGCCGCCGAGTTGACGCGCCAGCGCCACTGTCTGAGCCAATTGTTCAGGCGCCGCCGACTGGATGGGAAACGTGCGCGCGATGGTCCGATAGCGGGCGTCGAGCTGCTGCTGTTGCTGCAGCATCTGGCTGGTCCGGTCGGTCAGGTCTTGCGCGTGCAGCCAGTAGGCGGCTGTGATGCCTGTTCCGAGTAGCGCAATGATGCCCGCTGCCGCGTGCAGGCCACGCCGCCAGCGGAATTCGGTATGGCGCTGCAGCAGTTCGGCGGGGGCCAGGTTCAGCTGCATGGCCTCGCCCGCAATCGCGGCCAGCGGCGCGATTTCCGGCGTGGCGGCGAGAAAGTCGTCCGGGATGCGCAGGGCGCGCGCGAGGCTGGCCATGTCGATCAGCCGCGTGCTGAAGGCGGGGTCGGCGTTGAGCGGCGCCTGCGCGCTGTCCAGCTGGCCGCCGGGGTCGAGCAGCAGCACATGCAGGCGGGCTTCGCGCGGCAGGATGCGCTGACCGGTCAGGTAAAGCTGCGTCTTGGCGATTTCGTCGGCCGCGCTGCCCGGCAGCTGGGCCGGGGTGTCGCCCCCGATCAGGCGCGAAAAACGCAATAAGCCGTGATGGTAGTAAGACAGCCGCAAACTATTGTTGAGGCGACAGGCCAGCAGCACGTGAGGCTCCTGTACCCGCAGCTTGTCCAGCAGGTGCTGGCATGCCAGCGCCAGCGGGGTGATGCCGGTCAGCGGCACGCGTTCGCGGTGCAGCACGCCGAGCCACGGCGTCAGCCAGTCGGCGTCGGGCAGGGCGGCCAGCAGATAACGGTCGTCGCGCCGCCCGGTCGTCTCGCGCGCCTGCCGCCACGCACCGGTAAAGCGCGCATTGCGGAACACCTGTTTGAGCTTGCGCGCCAGCAGTTCGTCGCGCGCGCGTCCCTGCACGTGCGGCAGGATTTCGCTGCGGTAATCCTCGTCCACCGTGTCGACCACCAGCAGCACCGGCAGCTGCGCATGCTTGGCCACGATCCTGTGGAATGCGGCCAGCCCTTCGGCGCTGGCGGTGAAATCGCCCAGCCAGTGCATATGCCCGGGGCGCCAGTCGAGCACGCCGACCTGGCGCGGCGTGGCAAGCAGGATGAGGCGGTGGTCGAGCATCACAGCGGCAGGTTCCCGATCAGATCGTAAATCGGCAGCAGCACCGACACCAGGATGCCGCCGAGCAGCAGGCCGAGGATGGCGGTGAGCAGCGGTTCCAGAACCCGGAGGCCGTTTTCGATCGAGTCGAGCACTTCGCGGTTATAAAAATACGTCACGTTGTCGAGCGCTTCGTTGAGCGCGCCGGTGGTCTCGCCCACGCGCAGCATGCGGATCACCAGCGGCGGAAACAGTGCCAGCGACTGGAAGCTCTCCGACAGGCCGCGGCCATCGGCAATCTGCTGCGCGGCGCGGCGGATGCCGCCGGCGATCACCCGGTTGCCGGCCACCATTTCGCCCGCGCGCAAGGCGTCGAGCACCGTCACCCCCGAGCGGTACATCATCGCCAGGGTATTGGTGAAGCGCGACAGCACGATCTTCTGCACGATCGGCCCGAGGATAGGCAGCTGCAACTGGGTGCGGTCCCACCAGTCGCGCCCCGCTTCGCTCCTGCTTGCCCATAGCGGCAGCCCGACCCCCAGCGCCAGCGTCAGCAGCAGCCCGATCAGCCAGTACGAACGCAGCGCATTCGACACCGCCATCAGGATCAGCGTCGGCAGCGGCAGGGCCACGCCCATGGTCTCGACCAGGGTGAGCACCTGCGGCACCAGATAGACCAGCAGGAACAGGATGGCGGCGCCGACCACAGCGAGCACCAGCGCCGGATAGATCATCAGCCGCTTGGCCTTGGCGGCGACTTCTTCCTGCCATTTCAGCGATTCGGCCAGGCGCTCGAACACCGCATCCAGCAAGCCGGTCTGCTCGCCCGCGCGCACGCTGTGGACGAACACCGCGCCGAACACCGCCGGGTGGGCCGCCAGCGCCTGCGACAGCACCTTGCCGCCTTCCAGGTCTTCCAGCAATGCGGTCAGCACATCGCGAAAGCCGCGTTTGTCCATGGTGTCGCGCAGGTCGCGCAAGCCTTCGAGCAGCGGAATCCCGGCGCGGGTGATGTAGCGCATGTGGATGCAGAAGGTGACCAGATCGCGGCGGGTGACGCGCTCGCGGCCGCTGGGGGCGTATTGGCGCGAAAGCTCGGAAAGCGTGATGAGGTCGAGTCCCATGCGCTTCAGGCGCAGTTCGAGGTCGACGTCGTTGACCGCCGACAGCGTGCCCCGGGTGGTGCGGCCGGTCTGGTCGATGGCGCGGTAGTCGAAGAAGGGCATGGTTATAGGGGGCAGGGAAGGTGCGGCTGCGCCGCGCCCGATGAATTCAAGAAACGCGGCGCAGCCGCACAAAGCCACCCTGATCCCTGAACCCCGACTCCTGATCCCTTCATCACACCCGCCCCGTCAAATCCACCACCCGCGCCACTTCCGCCAGCGAAGTGACGCCGTCCAGCACCCGCTTGATTCCATCCTCGGCCAGCGGGTGGTAGCCATGCTCGAATGCGGCGCGGCGGATTTCGTGCAGCGGCGCATGGTTGGCCACCCGTTCGTCCAGCTCGGGGTCCATCCGCAACAGTTCGATCAGGGCCAGCCGCCCGCGGTAGCCCTTGTGGCTGCAGGCCGGGCAGCCGGCGGCGCGATAGATCTGCGGCGGCCGGGCGGGATCGGCGCCGAGGATGCGCGCCTCGTCTTCGTCCGGCGTGTAGGCTTCCTTGCAGTGCGGGCACAGCTTGCGCACCAGACGCTGGGCGATGACGCCGATGATGTTGCCGGCGAGGATGCCGGGCTGGATGCCGATGTCCATCAGGCGCGGGAACACGCCGAGCGCGGAGTTGGTGTGCAGGGTGGTGAACACCTGGTGGCCGGTCATGGCGGCGCGGAAGGCCATCTCGGCGGTGTCCTTGTCGCGGATTTCGCCGACCAGGATGATGTCCGGGTCCTGCCGCATGATCGAGCGGATGCCGTTGGCGAAGTCGAGCTTGAGCGTTTCGTTGACCGAGCTCTGGCGCATCAGCGTGACCGGGTATTCGACCGGGTCTTCCAGCGTCATGATGTTGACGGTCTCGTTGTTGAGATGCGACAGCATCGAATACAGCGTGGTGGTCTTCCCTGAACCCGTTGGGCCGGTGACGACGAGTATTCCCTCGGGGCGCGCCATCATCAGCTGCAGTTCGCGCAGGGCGTCGGCGGTGAAGCCCATCTGCTCCAGCGGCATGATGGATTTTTCGCGGTCGAGGATGCGCAGCACCAGGTTCTCGCCGTGGATGCCGGGCTGCGACGACACGCGGAAATCGATCGGGCGGCCGTTCAGCGTCAGCGACATGCGGCCGTCCTGCGGCGCGCGCGTCTCCGCGATGTTCATTCCCGACAGCACCTTCAGGCGCACCAGGATGCCCGGCCAGTAGGTCTTGTGCAGGCTGCGGATCTGCTCCAGCACGCCGTCGACGCGGTAGCGGATGCGCAGGAAGGCGTGCTCGGGCTCGAAGTGGATGTCGGAGGATTCGCGCTTCACCGCGTCGGTCAGCAGCGCGCCGACCAGCCGTACCACCGGCTGGGTGTATTCCTCGGTGTCGGGATTGAGGCTGGCGTAGTCGACCTCGCCGGTCTCGATCTCGCGCAGGATGCCGTCGAGCGAGAGGTCGAAGCCGTAGAACTTGTCGATGCATTCGAGCAGCTGCGCTTCGCCCGCCAGCAGGGTGTCGATTTCGAGCTGGCCGCCGAGCGCGGCTTTCAGCTGGTCGAGTGCGACCACGTTGAACATGTCGGTGGTCGCCAGCGTCAGCACGTTCCTCGCCGCATCGTGGGCGATCGGCAGCAGGTGGTGGCGGCGGGCGAATTCCTCCGGCACCAGCTGCAGCGCTTCGGGGTCGGCCACCACCTGGGTGAGGTCGATGCCCTGGCTGCCGAGCGCGTTGGCAAGCTGGTCGCGCAGCACCGCCTCGGTGATGAAGCCCAAAGCGACCAGCTGGCGGCCGATCGGCAGGCCGGTCGCCTTCTGCTCCTTGAGCCCGATGCGCAGCTGGTCGACGGTAATGAGTCCCTGGGTGACCAGGGTTTCGCCCATGCGGAGTTTCTTGCGTCTTTCCATGGCGGGGAAACTCAGCGGACCGGCTTCAGTTGCTGCACGCGCGCCTCGGCCTGGGCGCGGTCGAAGCGGTGCGCGCCGCCGCCTGCGAGCGCTTTTTCGTAATAGCTGAGGGCCGCCGCAAACTGCTGCAGCTGGTCGAGGCTGACCGCCAGGTTGTAGGCGTAATCGGCGTTGCCGGGTGCGCCGCGATATGCCTCGAAGTAGGCGGCCTGCGCGTCGTTCCAGCGTGCCTGTCCGGCGTAGAGGTTGCCGAGGGTCTGGTGGAGATGCGGGCTGGGGTCGCGTTCGATCAGCATTTTCAGGCGGCTTTCGGCGGCACTGCCGTCGGTGTTGCCGAGCAGGTCGAGCAGGGCGCCCTGGGCGGCGGCGTTGCGCGGGTCGAGATCGAGCACTTCGCGATACAGGCGTTGCGCATCGGCGTCGCGGTCCTGGACGCTGGCGATTGCCGCCAGCCCCAGCAAGGCGTCCACGCTGCGCCGGTGGGCGGCGGCCTGGGCATAGAGTTGTTGTGCCTCGGCCAGCGCGCCGCGCTGGTAGGCCGCGTAGGCCTGGCCGAGCAAAGTCGCTTGCGTGTCGGGCTGGAACAGCAGCGGGGCCGCTGCCGGCGGGGGCAGGGCGCGTGTCGGGCTGGCGGTGGGTGGCGTGCTGCGGGCGCGGGCGGCGGCGGGCGGGGCCGCGACGGCAGCGGGAATCGCGGCAGGCTCGGGGGCGGGCGGCGACGGCGGCACGCCGGGCAGTGCGGCGGAGGCGGGTTCCGATTCGGGCTCAAGCGGGGCGGGGTCGACCGGCGCGGCGGCGGGTGCTGCGACGTTTTCCGGCGCGAGACTGGATGCGGCCGGCGGCTGCAGGGCGAAGTAGAGATACAAGCCGTAGCCGAGTGCGATCAGCACGGCCAGCAGGGCGGTGAGCGGTACCAGCGAGAGTTGCGGCCAGCGGAAATCACGCACGCGGCGCGGCTTGGGCGCGCCGGCGCTGTTGCCGAACAGCAGGCCGGGCGGTTCCACCCATTCGCGCGCCTGGGCTGTGCCGGGCGGGGTCAGGGGCTCCAGTTCGAGGTCGCCCTCGATCCGGTTGCCGGAGTCGGGCTTGGCCCCGTTGGCAACTTCGGCCTGTTTCAGCGCTTTGAGCAGCAGGCTCAAGGGCTGCTCCGTGCGCTGCTGGGGAGCAGGCGCTGGAATTGGCGCAGTTCGTCGCTTTCCAGCGTGGGGTTGGACACCACGATGGGGCGCAGGAAGATCACCAGCTCGGTCTGGCTGTTCATCCGTTCATGCTGGCCGAATACGGCGCCGATGCCTGCGGGGCGCGACAGGACGGGCAGGCCGTCGCGCGCGTTGTTGCTGTCGTCCTGGATCAGCCCGCCGAGAATCACGGTCTGGCCGCTCCTCACCTGCAGCAGCGATTCCATTTCGCGCACCTGGATGACCGGGATCTTGTTGCTGATCTGGGCGTTTTTCAGATCCGGGTTGGGGTCGTCCACATCCCCCACCTTGCGCGTGATGGTCGGGCGCACGGTGAGCGACACCAGGCCGTTTTCATTGATCTGCGGCAGCACCGACATGACTACGCCGACCGGTACGGTCTGCGGGGTGGTGGTGAAGGTGGTGGTCGCCCCCACGTTGGCGGTTGAAACCGTGTCCGCCTTGACGGTGAAATACACCAGATTGTTCACTACCTTCAGCAGCGCCGTCTGGTTGTTCAGCGCCATCAGCTTGGGGCTGGAAAGCACCTTGGTGTTGCCGTAGGACTCCAGCAGGTCGATGGCCGCCTTGAACCCGTTGCCGCCGCTGTAGGTCGCTTGAATGAACGGCGCCAGCGAACCTGCGAGCGCATTGGAACTGCTGCCGCCGACCGCGCCGATGGCATCGATTTTCCACCCCACCGATCCCTGCAAGGCGCGCGACCAGTCGATTCCCGCGCGGTACTGATCCTTGAGCGTGACCTCGACGATGGTGGCCTCGATCAGCACCTGGCGCTGCGCCGACTGCATCACGCGGTCGAGGTATTGCTGCA
Organism: Thiobacillus sp. 65-1402; assembly: GCF_001897685.1. Taxonomy (GTDB): domain Bacteria; phylum Pseudomonadota; class Gammaproteobacteria; order Burkholderiales; family Thiobacillaceae; genus Thiobacillus. Next base: position 85 of record NZ_MKUG01000132.1, on the reverse strand, counting down.
CCAGTTCCTGCTGCTTGGCGGTGCCCAGCACGCTGACGGTGCCGGCCACCGGGTTGACCGCGACATCGTTTTTGCCGTCGTTTGC
>NZ_MKUG01000131.1 GCF_001897685.1 Thiobacillus sp. 65-1402 | reverse complement strand
TGGCGGTCGAATATTCGATCACGCGCGACGCACGGGTGGCGCACGAAGCGGTGCGGGTGCTGCGCGGCCTGAGCGCAGCCGAACGCGCGCGCCTGTTCGGCATCCTGTTTGCCGACAGCTGACCGTCACCCCGTGCGCTGCTCGAACTCCGCCACCGCCTGCCGCAAGCGGCTGGCTTCCTGTTCCGGCCGCATCAGGCTGCGCCGGGCACGCGCGTGGCCGAGCAAATCGGCATAGAAATCGGGGTCGGTCTCGGCCATGGCCATCAGCCGGGCCAGCCGCCTTGCGTCGCCCACCGGGAAATACCCGGGGTAATCCTCGCCCAGCATGCCGACGTTGCCGGGCATGTGCGAAGCCAGCACCGGCACCTCCGCCGCCAGGGCCTCGCAGATCACGTTGGCGCCGCCTTCCATCACCGATGGGATGACCATGAGCTGCGCGCGCGACAGCCGTTTCAGCACCGTCTTGTGCGGCACCTCGCCGAGCCAGTGCCAGCGCGGCAGCTTGCTTTGCGCCAGCGCCGCGGTGTCGGCCATCTCCTTGCTCAGGGCGCTGCCCAGATGCGTCACCCGGATGCGCGAGTGTTCGGGCAGATAGGCCGTCGCTAGCGCCACCCGGAACGGGTCTTTTTCCGCGCGCAGGTGGCCGATCACCAGTACCTCGAAGGTGTGGGCAGGCGAGGGCTGGCGGTCGATGTCGGGCGACGACTGGTAAATCACCCGCGCCTTGGCGGCCAGATGCGAGGCCAGCTCGTCGATCCCGCGATCCTGCAGCACGATCAGCCGGTGCGCGAGTTCCAGCGCCTGCCGGGCGTCGCTGTCTTCGCGGATGTCGCGATACAGGTCGGTGCCGGTCAGCGCCAGCAACAGGGGACGGCTCGGAAAGCGCTCGGCAAAGGCGCGGATCGAAGCGAAGCTGCGCCGTGCATGCAGCGCCAGCATCAGGTCGGCCGCGCGTCCATCCCATTCCACCTGCACCCGCACCGTGTGGCCCGCCTCGCGCAGGAAATGCGCCCAGCGTGCGGCGGTGTGCCAGTTGCCGTTGCGGTGTTCGCGGCCATACGGCGTGATGAGGGCGATGCGCATCGTGTGAGTGTAGCTTGCCGGATGAATCGCGGATAATCGGCGCATGACCGAAATGCCCATTACTTCGCGCGACAATCCCATCTTCAAGCGGCTGAAGAAGCTCGCCGAGTCGGCCCGCGCGCGGCGCGAGGCGCAGATGACGCTACTCGACGGCGAGCACCTGCTGGCGGCCTACCTCGACGCCGGCGGCCAGCCGCACACGCTGGCACGCGCCGCCTCGTTCGGCCGGGAGCGGGGCGCGCAGCTGGCTGCGCGCTGTTCCCGCGCCAAGGCCATCGTCTTGCCCGACGCGCTGTTTGCCGAGCTCGCGCCGGTCGCCACGCCGACCGGCTTGCTCGCCGAAGCGGCCTGGCTCGCGCCGGCGCCGTCGGGCGGCATTCCGCTCGTCATCGTGCTGGACGACATCCAGGATCCCGGCAATCTCGGCGCCATGCTGCGTACCGGCGCAGCGGCGGGGGCGACGCTGGCGGTGCTGTCGAAGGGCTGCCACGATCCCTGGTCGCCCAAGGCGCTGCGCGGCGGACAGGGCGCGCAGTTCGTGCTGCCGATGCGGCTGGGGACGGATCTGGTGGCGTGGCTGCGAGGCTTTGCCGGCCAGAGCGTCGCGCTCGCTCCGGCCGAGGACAGCGATTTCTATGCGCTCGACCTCGGCGGGCCGCTTGCCCTCGTCGCCGGCAACGAAGGCGCGGGGCTGTCCGCCGCGGTGCGCGGCGCGGCGCAGCTGAGCGCGCAGATTCCGATGGCGGGCAGGATCGAGTCGCTGAATGCGTCGGCCGCGCTGGCGGTGGCGGTATTCGAGGCCGCCCGGCAGCGCAGGCGATAGGCGGTTTGCGCTGCCGGGGTGCGCCTCAAGCTTGGCCGAACTCCCGCAGCCAGTCGCGGCCCAGCAGCGCGATGACCTGCTCTGCCGCAACCGGCCGGCTGATGAAATAGCCCTGCACGATGTTGCAGCCGAGTTTGCGCAGCGATTCGAGCTGCTCCCTGTTCTCCACCCCTTCGGCGACGGTGCCGAGATCCAGCCCCTTGCACAGGGCGAGAATCGAACCGATGAGCGCTTCGTTGACCGGGGCGTGCTCAATGTCCTTGACGAAATAGCGGTCGATTTTCAGGACGTCGAGCGGGAAGCGCTTCAAGTGGGCCAATGACGAATAGCCGGTACCGAAGTCGTCGACGGCCACGGCGACTCCCAGCGCCTTCAAGGCGAGGATTCTCTCCACGGCCGCGTCGACGTCTTCCATGAAAATGCCTTCGGTCAGCTCGAGCTGCAGCGATTGCGCAGGCAGGCCGGATTGCGCTAGCGCGTCGCGTACATTCGCGAGCAGCGATGGGTGCCAGAATTCCTTGCTGGAAATGTTGACGGCAACCCCCAGGTCGGCGAACCCGGCGGCGTGCCAGCTTGCGGTCTGACGGCAGGCCGCAAGCAAAAGCGACCGCCCGATGCCGACGATCCCGCCGGACTCTTCCAGCAGTTCCAGAAAAACAGCCGGGCCGAGCAGACCCTTGTGCGGGTTGTTCCAGCGGATCAGCGCCTCGACGCCGTGGATGCGCCCGGTTTCCAGGTTGAGCTGGGGCTGGTAATGAAGCACGAATTCGTCGCGCTGCAGCGCATAGTGCAGCTCGGTTTCCAGTTGCAGCCTTTCTTCCGCCATGGCGTTCATCGCCGTGTCGTAAAGCTGGAAGCGGTTTCTGCCGCCGTTCTTGGCGGTGTACATCGCCGTGTCGGCATTCTTCAGCAGGCTGCCGGAGTCGGCGCCGTCGTTCGGATAGACGCTGACTCCGATGCTGCAGCTGCCAAAAATCTCACGCCCGGCGATCTGGTAGGGCTTGCCTACCACGGCCAGGATTTTTTCCACGACCTGCAGGATATGCTTGACCTTGGCGGCATCGATGACCACCACGAACTCGTCGCCGCCCAGCCGCGCCACGATGTCCTCGGCGCGCGTGGCGGCCAGCAGGCGCCCGGCCACCTCGCTGATGAGCGTGTCGCCCATGGCATGGCCGAGGGTGTCGTTGACGCGCTTGAAGCGGTCCAGATCGATGAACATGACGCCCACCAACGTTTTGCGCCGCTGCGCACGCACCAGCGCCTGCTCCAGGCGGTCCATGAACAGCATGCGGTTGGGCAGGCCGGTCAAGGTGTCGTGGGTGGCGAGATGTTCGCGTTCGCGGCTGGCGCGATTGGTGTAATGAATGACGGCTGCAGCGACGAAGATCCCCAGCAGCAGGGCAACGCCGGACAACAGATACATCCAGAAACGCGCCACCCCGTGCGCCTCGTGCGCCTCGCGGCTGGCCGCCAGCGCGATTTTCTGGGTTTCCGCGTCGAGTTGCGCGAGCACGTCCAGAACATTGTTCTGTGCCGGAATGGCATCGGCGAGGATGCGTTCTTCGGCTTTTCGGCCGACGTCGTTGCGGAACGTGTCGGCAACCCGGTTGTGAATCTGCTGGGCAATGCCGGTCAACCGTCCCTGCAGGGCGATCAGCTCGCGTTCGCGGCTGCTCAGGGGCATGTTCAGCAGCGCTATCCGCGCATTGGCAAAGGCCGAAGCGCCCGCGTCGAACTGCATGATAAACCCGTCCCGCTCGAACGGGTCGTCGCTCTGGGCCAGCCTGAGCATGCTGAGCGTGCGTTCGCGGGCGGCGGTCATCATGGTCTTGGTGAGGCTCAGCTTGCGCATGTGGACATCGACAACCGTGCCGAGGTTGTCGGCGGTCATCCTGAGCTGCTGCAGACCGATGGCGGTAACGAACAGGATCAGCAGCAACTGGCTGACGAAACCCGCGAACAGCGCGCGCTGCCAGGCTGAGGGACGGGCCGGACGCCGCCCGGCCTTCGCAGGGGCGGCGATCTCGGTATGCATGTTGCTCAAACTGTGATTTCTCGGGCGAAATTCCCGGTGCTTGCGGTCGTCAAGCCGTCCGCAAACCTGCTGCGGCGGCGCGTGAACGGGGGTTCGAAAAATGGCCGGACATCTGAAAACTCCTGGTGTTTGAACAAGGGCGGGGATGCGCACCGCAGGCTGCATCGACGCCAAGACGACTGTTCAAACGGCCGGGGGGCGGAAAACTTGAGAGCGGGCGGGCAGCCGGCCGGCGCCGTTCAGGGGTACCGCAGGCGCGCCGCGATTTCCTCCACCGACATGCGGGTGGTGTCGAGGACGGGCAGGGCATGGCGTCTGAAGAGCGTTTCGGCGGCAACCAGCTCTTCGCGGCATTGTTGCGGACTGGCGTAGCGGCTGTCGGGGTAGCGCACCTGGCGGATGGCGGCAAGGCGCTCGGCCGACAGGGTCAGGGCGCGCAGCCGCGGCAGGTGGGCGAGCAGAACGCCGGGCAGCACGGGATGGACAAGGTCGTCCGGGGTGAGCGGATAGTTGGCGACGCGCAGGCCGTATTGCAGGGCGAGATAGAGCGCGCTGGGGGTTTTGCCGACGCGCGAGACACCGACCAGGATGAGGTCGGCCTGGCCGAGGCGCTCGGGGCTGAGGCCGTCGTCCAGGCTGAGCGCAAAGTTGACGGCGTCCATGCGCGCCTCGTAGTCGGGCGCCATGCCGTGGGTGCGGCCGCCGCTGGGGGTGGCGCTCTGGCCGAGCGCGGTCTCGACGGCGGGAGCGAGCAGTTCGAACACGTCGAACAGCCCCGCCCCTGCGCTGCGCAAGACGGCACGCAGCGCAGGGTCGGTCAGCGTGGAAAACACCAGGGCGCGGGGCGCGGCGGCAATGCGTGCGGCGGCGGCCTGGGCTTTCCCGGCGCTGTCGACGAAGGGCAGCGTAATCAGGCTAAACTCAAGACGCGGGAACTGCGCCAGCACGCTTTTGGCGACGGCTTCGACCGTCACGCCGGTGTGGTCGGACACGCAAAATACGCTGCAATCATTCATGGAGCCCACCTATGTCTGCTGACTATATTGTGCCGCTGGATGCCTTGTCGATCGCGGATGTGCCGCGCGTGGGCGGCAAGAATGCCTCGCTCGGCGAAATGATCCGCCATCTGGCGGGAGCGGGGGTCAAGGTGCCGGGCGGCTTTGCCAGCACGGCCCAGGCGTTCTGGGATTTTCTCGATCATAACGATTTGCGCGCGCGCATCCATGCGCGGCTGGCGGCGCTCGACGTGGCGGACGTGACGGCGCTGGCCGCGGCCGGCGCGGAGATCCGCGCCTGGGTGGAAGCGGCCAGCCTGCAGCCGGCGCTGGAAAGCGGCCTGCGCGCCGCCTATGCGGCTCTCGGCGATGCGGTATCGGTGGCGGTGCGCTCGTCGGCCACCGCCGAGGACCTGCCCGACGCCTCGTTCGCCGGCCAGCAGGAAACCTATCTGCACGTGCGCGGCGAAGACGCGCTGCTGGCGCACGTGAAAAAGGTGTTCGCCTCGCTCTACAACGACCGCGCCATTGCCTACCGCGTGCATCACGGCTTCGACCATGCCGAGGTGGCGCTGTCGGCCGGGGTGCAGCGCATGGTGCGCTCGGACCTCGCCGCGGCCGGGGTGCTGTTCACGCTCGACACCGAATCCGGGTTTCGCGACGTGGTGTTCATCACCGCCGCCTACGGGCTGGGCGAAACCGTGGTGCAAGGGTCGGTCAACCCGGACGAGTTCTACGTGCACAAGCCGATGCTGGCGCAGGGCTTCCCCGCCGTGGTGCGGCGCGAACTGGGCGAAAAGGCCATCCGCATGGTGTGGCGCGACGGCGCCACCGCGGTCGAGGAGACCCCGCCGGGACTGCGCCGGCAGTTCGCGCTGAGCGACGCCGAAGTGCTGGAGCTGGCGCGCCAGGCGATGCAGATCGAACGCCACTATGCCCGGCCGATGGACGTCGAGTGGGCCAAGGATGGCGAGACCGGCGAACTCTTCATCGTGCAGGCGCGGCCGGAAACGGTGAAGGCGCGCGAGAAAAGCGGCGGCGAGCGCTATGCGCTGGAAGCCGCCGGCGAGGTGCGTATCAGCGGCCGCGCCATCGGCCAGAAAATCGGCACCGGCGTGGTGCGGGTGATCGCCAGCCCGGCGGAAATGGACCGCGTGCAGCCGGGCGATGTGCTGGTGAGCGACATGACCGACCCCGACTGGGAGCCGGTGATGAAGCGGGCCGCGGCGATCGTCACCAACCGCGGCGGCCGCACCTGCCATGCCGCGATCGTGGCGCGCGAACTGGGCATCCCCGCGGTGGTGGGCACCGGCGAGGCGACCGCGGTGCTGCAGGATGGCGAGACGGTGACGGTGTCGTGCGCCGAGGGCGACACCGGCTACGTGTACGCGGGCAGGCTGCCGTTCACGGTCGAGGCGCTGGCGAACGAGGCGCTGCCCGAGCCGCCGGTGAAGCTGATGATGAACGTCGGCAATCCGGAGCGCGCCTTCGAGTTCGCGCAGATCCCGAACCACGGCATCGGCCTCGCGCGCCTGGAGTTCATCATCGCGCGCACCATCGGCGTGCACCCGCTGGCCCTGCTCGACCCTGCCGGCCAGACGCCGGAGGTGCGCGACGAAATCGAGCGGCGCACAGCGGGCTACGCCGACCCGGTGTCGTTCTACGTCGACAAGCTGGCCGAGGGCATCGCCACGCTGGCGGCGGCGTTCTGGCCGCAGCCGGTGATCGTGCGATTGAGCGACTTCAAGTCCAACGAGTATGCGAATCTCGTCGGCGGCGAGCGTTACGAGCCGAAGGAAGAGAACCCCATGCTCGGGCTGCGCGGCGCGGCGCGCTATGTGTCGGCGTTGTTCCGTCCGGCGTTCGAGCTGGAATGCCGCGCGCTGAAGAAGGTGCGCGAAACGCTCGGCTTCGCCAACGTCGAGGCGATGATCCCTTTCGTGCGCACCGTCGAGGAATGCGCGGCGGTGGTCGACCTGCTGGCGGCCAACGGCCTCGCGCGCGGCGACAACGGCCTGCGCCTGATCATGATGTGCGAGATTCCCTCCAACGTGCTGCTGGCCGACGATTTCCTGCGGTACGTCGACGGCTTCTCCATCGGCAGCAACGACCTCACCCAGCTCACGCTCGGCATCGACCGCGATTCCGGGCTGGTGGCCGAAGGCTTCGACGAACGCAACCCGGCGGTGAAGAAGCTGCTGGCCGAGGCCATTGCCGCCTGCAAGCGCCACGGCAAATACATCGGCATCTGCGGCCAGGGCCCGAGCGATCACCCCGATCTGGCCGACTGGCTGGTGGCCGCCGGGATCGGCTCGATTTCGCTCAATCCGGATACGGTGGTGGCGACCTGGCGGCGGCTGGCCGTCTGACTTCCCGCGCCTTGAGCAAGCGCGCGAATCGGCCGGTCGCCCATCGAAACGCGCCAGCCCGGCCCTAGGCCGCAGAGGGCCCGGTTTGCGCTGCAGGAGTCCTGTCCGCCATGGGCGGAAACCGGGAGGCGTATGCCGTATCGCGGCGCCACGGCGCCACAGCAATCGTGGCGAGGCGCCGCTCCCGCAGAGGATGCCGTTTGAGCCCGCAGATCCACGCCGGTGCAGGAGGCCCGCCTCGGGCCGATGCCGTGGAGATTGCGAAGGCACGGACAATTTTGTCTGTTGCAAAAGACACCCGTGTCAAACCCGAAAACCGGTGTCGTTGCATTTTTCATTGACCCGAAAATCACCGATTGGGACAACGCTATGTTTACAAAGGAAAAATCAATTTGGCACGCAACGTGCTTAATACTGCGTGTCGCCAAGCGGAGGATGGGTGTGCACGTTGCCAGTTTGCTCGATCTGTTTCATGACCGGCCAGCCGGCACGAGCAGCCCGGTCGTCAAGGACGTCGATGTTCCCGGCTTGGGGCGTGTGCATGTGGTGCATGCGGTCGATTGCCTGGGGGCCATGTGCCCGCGGCCGCAGTTGCTGACCATGAAGGTGTTGAGCGAAGTCGGGCCGGGGGAGGTCGTCGAAGTGGTGCTTGACAACCCCACGGCAGTCGAGGGGTTTCCTGCATTGGCGCAGACGCTTGGCTGCACGCATCTCGCCGCGGTGCGGGAGTCCGGTTGCTGGCGGGTTTACCTGCGCAAGGGTTTGTAGACATTGTCGGGCGGCCTGCCGGGGCCGTCGGTTTGACTGAGGAGAGTGTGAGTGAATGTAGCGTCGACGAGTATCGCAACCGAAACGCACTGGCTGCTCCGCAAGAGCAGCGTGCAGGCGATGGGGGTTTTCCTGTTCGTTGCCCTTGGCTCGCTGTGGGCGCTGGCGCAGGACACGCGCTTTGCCTACCTGCTGGTTTATGTCTGGTTCGGCCTCGCCTACGGCGCTCTGCTGCAATACGGCCGCTTCTGCATGGCGTCGGCGGTGCGCGACCTGTTTGCGGTGAAGGTGCCGCGCATGGCGGTCGGCGTGATGATCGCGGTGGCGCTGTATGCGGTCGTGGCCGCCGTTGTTTCCCTGGCCGGCTTCAGCACCTTCCATCCCAACGCGATGGGCTGGCACATCGTCATCGGCGCCGCGATCTTCGGCTTCGGCATCGTCTTCACCGGCGGCTGTGCGTCCGGCTCGCTCTACAAGGCGGGCGAGGGCAACATGAACTCGATGCTGGTGATCCTCGCCATCTCCTTCTCGCAGGCCATCGTCGTCAGCGCCAGCGGCTGGTGGGATGCGCTGGTGCCGCAGTCGTGGCTTGACGCTGCCGCGGCCCAGGACATGCCGGCCGAGCTGACGATCACGCAGGGCTGGTTCGACATCTTCACCGCCGGCTACATCTGGGGCCTCAAGGGCACCACCATGGCCGAGGTGCTGGGCATGGCCGAGACCGCTCGCGGCATCATCCTGGCCAACACGCTGCTGACCGCGATCCTGCCGGTCATGATCATCCTGGTCGCGCTGTATGTCCTCTACTACCGCAAGGGCTACCTGCGCCGTTCCGGCAAGGCCAGCCCGTCGCTGCGCGACGAACTGGCGGGCATGTGGGCCATGTGCACGTCATCCAAGAATACCGCCCTGGCCGGCATTGGCCTCGGCATCCTCGCCGGCCTGCACATGTACGTGACCGGCGCGCTGCGCGAGCACTACGGCATCTTCAACTTCGGCGAACTGCTGGTGGCGATGGGCTACACCAGCGGCCTGTCGATCCAGGACACCGTGTTCGACCCGGGCTACTGGTACATCACCACCCAGGAGGCGCAGTGGGGTGGCTGGATCATGCAGAAGCTCGGCATCGACAGCATGGACAGCATCTTCTTCGGCCTCGACAACGGCCTGCCGAACCCGCTCTTGAACGCGCCCGGCTTCATGTCGATCGGCATCATTCTCGGCGCCGCCATCATGGCGCTCTCCCGCCGCGAATTCAAATGGAAACTGCCGAGCTGGGAAACCGCCTTCTTTGCCATCGTCGGCGGCACGCTGATGGGCATCGGCGCACGCCTGGCGATGGGCTGCAACATCGGCGCCTTCTTCGCCACCGTGACCAACGGCGACCCCAGCGGCTGGGTCTTCCTGATCGGCATGACGATAGGCGCCTACATCGGCGTCAAGGTGTTCACCTGGTGGATGGACTGGAGCACCGCCCGCAAGGGATCGGAGTGCGGCCTGTAAGGGCGCGCCCACGGATTTTCGACACACTGGATTAAGGAGCAAACCCCATGGCCATGAGTTTCAACAAGACCGGCGACCACGAATGGGAGCTGAACGTGTGCGGCTACACCTGCCCGCACCCACAGATGTACACCAAGAAGGCGCTGCAGAAGATCGAGAGCGGCGACGTGCTGTCGCTGATATTCGACAACCCCTCGTCGGGCGAGTCGATCATGGCGATGTGCGAAGCCGAGGGCAGCGACCTCATCGATCGGCAGGACGCCGGCGGCTCCTTCGTCTGGAAGATCAGGAAGGCCTGAGCGATGCAGCTGGGCATAGTCATCACCGACGAGCGCTACCTCGTGCACGCCAACGGCCTGCTCGACGCCGCGATCGCGCGCGGCTGGGACCCGCAGTGCTTCCTCACCGACACCGGCGTCAACCTGCTCGCCGACGTCGGCTTCGTTGGGCGCGCCCGGGCGCGCCCGAACAGCGTCGCGCTGTGCGAACACAGCGCCGAGCGCTATGCCGAGGGACGCTTCGACCTGAATTCGCTCGCCGACTTCGTCGTCGTCGGCGGCCAGTACCAGGATGCCGAACTGGTGAAGAAGTGCGACAAGGTTCTGGTTTTCTGAGGACGCGACATGGCAGATCAAAAACGCATTCTGATGGTGGCGGTGCAGAAGCCGGCCGAGGCGCTGCGCATGGCCAGCGGGCTGACCCTGCTGGACGACGCGGTCGCCATCGCCGCATGGGGCAGGCTCCCGGGGGGGAGCGAGGTGGCCGAACAGATGGAGGCGCTCGAGTTCGCCGACGTGCCGGTGGCCGAACTCGACCGCGGAGAGGACGCGCTGGCGACGCTGGCGCGGCAGATCATCGACAACGATGTGGTGTATTGCGTATGAGCACGGGAAAACGGGTTTTGCTGGTCAATCCCGCGGCGGCGCCGGCGATGCCGGGCCTGGCCGAAGCCTTGCGCGCCGCCGGTGCGCAAGTGCGGGAAATGAACGTGGACGATTACGGCGCATTGCTCGATGCGCTGCAACAGGACTGGATGCCGGTGGTGCTGAAAGCGCCGCTGGATTGAAAGTGTTTTGCCCGCGGCCATGGTCGCGGTAGAGGTCGCGCATGACTGGGGCCGGGTTTTCACGTGTCTCCAGCGGGCCGGCCGCTATGGGTGCGTCGCCTTGCCAACTGGCAAGGCTGGCGCGGGCTTGAAAATGGATGGAGGATTCTGGATGAACAAGCAGATGAATAGGGGATGGAGCGGCCTGGCGGCGCTGACCTTGGTGTTGAGCCTGCAGGGTTGCGGCGGGGGAGGCGGCGAGGATACGACCGCCCCGGTGAAGAATATCCCGGTCAATACGCCGGCGGCGATCGCCCAGGTGTCGGACGATAATTACGACAACAACGTCAACGGCCTGATCACCGCAGCGACGCTGAAAAGCTGGAAGGACAACTGGCTCGCCAACCGTCCGGCGGGGGTTACCGGCAAGCTGATCATCCTGCAGGCTTCGGCGGGCCCGGCGGGCGCCGAATACATCAAGCCGAACGGGACCAACGTGTTCACCTATCTGTCGCCGTCGAGCGACTGGATCCAGACGCGCAGCAACGGCGTGATCGAAACGCCCAGCATGGTGCCGGACGGCACCAGCATGGACGCGCTGCTGAAGAAATTCAACATCGATCCGCAGAATGACATGATCGTCGCCGCCATGGGCACCGGCAGCACCAGCAATGCGATGGCGCAGGGCCGCATCTGGTATGCGCTGCGCTACTGGGGCGTGGACAAGAAGAACCTGGCCATCCTCAACGGCGGCAACCAGTGGATCAACGGCAACGGCATGGCTGCTGGCGACTTCCAGGTAGCTGCGAGCGTGGCGCCCAACACCGGCCACGCCTCGGTCAAGGACCTGCTGGTCGACAACACCCAGCTGCAGGCCACGGTGCAGGATCTGCTGGCCGCGGTGGTTCCGTCGGGCGACAGCAACGTGAAGAACGACGGCGTCTTCATCTGGGATGCGCGCAGCCTCGGCCAGTACAGCGCCGGCGAAATGGTTGAACTCGGCGAGGACACCAATTCCGATCTCGCCGGCACTCAGGCGTGTGCGACCGCATACTGCGTGCCGCTCAACCCGGCCAACTACATGTGGACCTTCCAGAACAGCGGCTCGCGCCAGGGGCACCCGTGGGGCACGCTGCAGCTCCAGTACACGCACATGCTCGACTCCACCAAGGGCTTCGCCTACCGGCCCAAGGCGGAACTGGCCGCGCTGCTGGCAGGCGGCACCAACGCCCAGGGCGTTGGATTCGTCGGCGCCGACTATACGCTGGTCGGGGCCGGCAACGCCTACCAGGACGGCGACACCGTCTACGCCTATTGCGAGACGACTTTCCGTGCGATGATCACCGGCGTGGCCAGCGGAGTCATCCTCGGCAAGCCGACCCGTTTCTACGACGGCGCGATGGTGGAATGGAACTCGCTGACCGGCGGCAGCGTCATGACCGATGCGACGGGCAACGCGATCCTGCCGGACAATTCGCCGTGGCGCACCGACGTGAAGTCCTTCTACCGCGCCGCAACCAGCAACACGCTGGTGGCCCAGCGCTACATCACCGACGCGTACGCCAATTCGGCCAATGCCATCGTCAACGCCGACAAGGCCTACAAGTACGGCGAGACCATTCCGACCGCCGGAACGCGTGCGCCGGCAGCGAACCCGTGCGGCGGCTGACAAGCGTCTGAACTATTGCTACTCCTCCTCTGGCCCACGATACTCTCGTGGGCTTTTTTCATGGAGTCAGGGATGTTGAAGTTCACTTCGCATGCGGGTCCGCTGCGGCTGCTGGCGGCCTGCGCGCTCGCGCTGCTGGCGGGCTGCGGGAACAAGCCGGAGGCTGCGGCCGAGGCTTTTCTGCAACGCCACTGGGCCGAGCCGATGCCGCCGCAGGGCACGCCTCCGGCGGCGTTCTCGCCGCTGGAGGCGTCGCTGGATCCGCAGGCCTGCGGGCAATGCCACGCCGAGCAGTACGCGGCCTGGCGCACCAGCCTGCACAGCAAAGCGATGGGCCCCGGCTTGCGCTGGCAGCTGATGCTGATGGACCAGGAGCAGGGCAACCGCTGCCTGCGCTGCCATACGCCGCTGGCCGAACAGAAGGCGCTGTTGGCGCTGGAGCATGGCTGGCCGAACGCGCCGAAGCAGCCGCCGCCGGATTTCGTCCCCTCCGACCTGGGGCATCAGGGCCTGGTGTGCGCCGCCTGCCACGTGCGCGGGCACCGGCGCTTCGGTCCGCCGCCGCGCAACGAGGCGGTCAAGGACGGCCCGCATGGCGGCTTCGTGGTGGCCGAGGCCTTCCAGGACAGCCGCTTCTGCGCGCATTGCCACCAGTTTCCGGACAGCGGCCCGCGCATCGCCGGCAAATTGCTGGAAGACACCTACCGGCAATGGCTTGCCGGCCCGTATGCCAAGGAGGGGGCCGGCAAGCAGACCTGCCAGTCTTGCCACATGCCGGATCGCCAGCATCGCTGGCGCGGCATTCACGACCCCGAAATGACGCGGCGCGCGATCGAGGTGTCGCTGAAACTGCAAGCGCTCGGCGGCGGCCGCTACGAGGCGCGGGCGAACGTCCGCAACCGCGGTGCCGGCCACCATTTCCCGACCTACATGGTGCCCAAGGTCGAGCTTGCGTTTTACCGCCGCGATGTCGATGGCGGCAGCGTCGAACTGGGGCGCCACGTCATCGGCTGGAACGTCGACACGCCGATCACGCAGGAGCTGTCCGATACCCGCATTGCCGCCGGGGAAGCGCGCGATTTCCGGCAGCCCTTCAACGCAGCGGGCGGCGACTGGCGCGTGGAACTGGTCGTGCGGGTGCTGCCGGCCGAGCATTACGAGCGCATCTACCGCGATGCGCTGGGGCGCGCCGACCAGTTGCCGGCAGCGGCGCTGCCGCTGTTGCGGCGCGCGCTCGACGAGGCCGTGGCAACGCGCTATGAGCTGTTGCGCCTCGAGGTCGGGGCGGAGCCTTGAGCATGGCCCTTGCATCGTTGTTCGCTGGGGTTGGCCTGCCCTGGCAACGGCGGCGGCGCCTTCGGAATGAGCGTCCCCGTTGCGGCGTGCCGGAGCGGTGGCAGCGGGGGCCGGCTGCAGCCCGGCGCTGGCCCCGTGCGATTGCAATTTGAAAGATTGCGGTTTGTTCCGCTTGCTGTGCAATCGGATCGGCAGGGCAGTTTTTTGTAAGATCTTGTTATAAAAGAATAATCAACACAGGCACGATACGTGCTTAAGTTTGGGTGTCGATATGACGAAAGGGGACCGGAAACCCATGCGACCAACTGGCGTAGTCACTGCGATGGCCCTTGCCCTGCTGCTGGCGGCACCGGCCATCGATGCGGCCGAGCCGGGGCAGCCCAGGCTCAAGTACCGCGGCAAGGCGCTGGCGTGTACGTGTGCCACGGGCACGAGCGAGGCGGAGATAAGCAAGGCATGGGCCGCCCGGTTTAAGCAGTCGGAAGGTGTCCGTCTGGATGGGCTGGACGGGCTTCCCGCAACGCGTGACGAGCAAAGGAGAAGGGAAGATGAAGCGCAACCAAGGTAGGGGTGGTCTGTTGGGGAAAATCTGGCGCGGCGGTGTCATGCTCTCGCTGCTGGGTCTGGGGGTCGCAATGCTCGCCAGTCTGGCCGGCCGGCACGCTGAAGACTCGGCCGGGCAAGTGGCCGCGGGCTGGGGCGGTGAGGCAACGGTGGCGCTGGCGGAGGGGGTGGCGCAACTGTCGCCGATTGCGCTCGCCAATGCCTGCGGCCTGGGGGCGTCGAGCTGCTTCAAGTGCCATAACGGCAAGCGCGCCGCTGCGCCGGAGATGGATGCCGCCAAGGCGCCCTGGCATGCGCAGCATTCCAAGGTGAACAACTCGTGCGTGGGCTGCCACAAGGGGAACTCGCGCATCATGAAGGAGGAGGTGGCGCACGCGAAGATGCTCGCCAAGCCTCGCGACAACACGGCTGACGCCTGCGGCAGCTGCCACAAGGGCGATCTTGCCAAGGTGCAGGGCGCTTACCACACCATTCCTGGAGCGAAATAATATGAAACTTTCACTGTCCCGCGCCCGTGCGGTTGGTCTCCTCGCCGGTTTGCTGCCGCTGAGCGCGGTTGCCGGCCCCACTATCGAGTTCGGCGAGCAGGGTTCGCTTACCTTTACCTATGCCCTGCAAGGCTGGCTGCAGCACAAGGGGTTCACCTCGGCAACCGATAACGGCTCGTCGAACGACGCCTTTTTGCGCCGCAACCGCCTGACCTTTTCCGGCCAGTACAACGACTTCGTGGGGTTTTATGCCCAGATCGAGGCCGGCAACGACAGCAAGCTCGGCAACGACGACAAGAGCGTCTATTACCGCGATGCGTATGTGACGCTGGACTACCGCGACGACCTGCGCTTCATTGTCGGCCGTTTCAAGAACACCTTCTCGCGGGAGAACCTGGAGGCGTGCCTTGAGCCGCTGACGCTGGACCGTGCGGAAGCGCTTGCCTACACGCCGTTCGGCGGCAGCCGCGACACCGGCCTGGCGATCTGGGGCAACCTGATGGATGCCAAGTTCCAGTATCGCTTCATGATCGCCGACGGCCGCGAAGGCAACGACGTGGCCAAGGACAATCCCCGTCTGACGGGCCGCGTGCATTACAGCTTCTGGGAGCCGGAATTCAGCTATGGCTACCTGGGAACCTATCTGGGAACGAAAAAGGTGCTGACCATCGGCGCCGGCTACGACATGCAGAAAGACGTTGTCTACGGCAACTATCTGGCGCGCAGCGACATCAAGGATTACAAGGCCTGGACCGTGGACGCGTTCATGGAATATCCGACCACGAGCGGGGTCTATACGCTGTCCGGCGCGAGCTTCAAATACGACACCGGCGGCGCCACCAATACCGCGTCGCCCGACCCGAGCCTGCCGATTGGCGCCGATCTCAAGGGCTATTACGTCAAGGCCGGCTACATGCTGCCCAACAAGGTCGGCACCGGCCGCCTGCAGTTCTTCGCGCGCCACGAAAAGTCCGATTACGGCATCACGACCGGCGGCGCCGAGTACTACGACCAGAAATGGAACAGCGTGGGCGCGAACTACTATCTCGACGGACAGAGATTGAAGATCAGCTTCGAATACGCGGACATCGCCTTCGATACCCAGCATCCGACCAACCCGGCGCTGCAGGATTACAATCAGGCTACGCTCGGGCTGCAGTTCATTTTCTGATCGGTCCCTCGCCGTCGTGATATGCGGCCGCCGGGTGACTGGCGGCCGTGCTTTTTTGTGATGCGTCGATCAAACAGCCAAGAGGTGTCGCCATCAAATCGCTGAGCTTGCGGGGGACGGCCAACCGGCGCCCCTCGATCCCGTACTTTCCCGGCTACCCGCTGCCGGCCGCGATTGCGTTGTTGCTCGGCGCGCTGTATGCCTTGCTCGGCCCGTTCCGGGACGAGCCGCACCTGCTCTGGTTGTCCGGCGCCGTGCTGGCCTATCTGGCGGTGCGCCTGCGCGGCGAACGGGCCGCGCTGAGGCGGCTCGAGCTTGGCATTCTGCGCGCGCGCGAAGGCCTGCTGGAGCCGACGCCGGTCGAGCCTCACGCATGGACCAGCGTTGGCCATCTCATCCCGGAATACAACACCACGATCGCCACCCTGCGCCTGATGTTTCAGACCGTGGAGGAATGCCAGGGGCGCTTTCTCAACGAGCGCAACCGCAGCAACACCATTCTGCAGAGCCTGCCGGGCGCCTTGCTGAGCCTGGCCGACGATTTGCGCGTCACCATCGCCAACCGCCAGGCGGACGCGCTGTTCGGCGTGCGGCCGGGTGGATTGATCGACGCGAACCTGTTCGAGCTGCTCGACATCAACGAGCGCGACCGCGAACTGCTGCGCGACGCATTTCTTTACAAGCATGCCATCCGCAATCAGGAAATCGCGCTCAACGTCGGCGGCGGCAAGCGCTTTTTCTCGCTCAACCTCGCCTTCTACAGCGACGAGGAAAACGACATGGGTGGCGTGCTGATCCTGCAGGACATCACCGAGTACCGGCAGCTGATGGAGAGCGTCGCGACGCGTGAGAAGCTGGTGGCGATGGGCCAGTTGGCGGCGGGCGTCGCGCACGAATTGAATACTCCTCTCGGCAACATCCTCGGCTATGCGCAACTGCTCGACCGGGGCGCGGCCGAGCATCCGAAGCTGGCGGGATATGCCCGCATCATCGCCGACGAGACGCAGCGCTGCTCGCATGTGGTGCAGGAATTGCTCGACTACGCGCGCAAGGACAAGTGCAGCGGCGAGACCTGCGACCTGAACCAGCTGGCACGGGAGCTGATCGAGACCTTCATCAACTGCAGGCTGAAGCGCTACCGTATAGAAATCGTGCTGGATCTGTGCCCAGGGCTCCTGATTGTCGAGGGCGGGTGCGGCCAGCTCGATATCGTCCTGAGCAATCTGCTGGTCAATGCCATCGACGCGCTCGACAAAACGCCGTCGCCGCGCATCGTCGTGCGCACCTGGATGGAAGACACCTATGCCGCCATCTCCATTGCGGACAACGGCCCGGGTGTGCCGCTGGATATCCGCAACCGCTTGTTCGACCCGTTCTTTTCCACCAAGGAGGTGGGGCAGGGGTCCGGGCTCGGCTTGTCCATCAGCCAGGCAATCGTCACGAAACGTGGCGGCTTTATCGCTTACGATGCCGCGCATGGCGAAGGCGCGTGCTTCACCGTCAGGATTCCGGCAGTCGATCTGGAGCGTGCAAAATCATGAAACAGGATGCCCCCGTCCTTCGCGACGACGGCAAGGACGCCGCTATGACCGACGCCATGCCGACCATTCTCGTCACCGAAGACGACCGCAACATGCGCGAGCTGATCCTTGCCGTGCTGGCAGAATCGTCGATGGCCTTCAGGGTGGCCAGCGCCGAGAATGCGCACGAGGCGATGGATTTTCTCGAGAACAACGACGCCGCCGTCGTTCTCACCGATCTCCGCATGCCGGGCGCCGATGGCCTTGAACTGCTCAAGTTCGTGAAATCGCGGAATCCGCAGACCCAGGTCGTGCTGGTTACCGGTTACGCCACCGTCGAGTCGGCCGTCGACGCCCTCAAGGAGGGCGCCTACGATTACGTCCAGAAACCGTTCGACACCATCAAGCTGCGCTCCGTGGTGGAAAAGGCGCTCGATTATTTCCTGATCTCGACCGAGAATCAGCGCCTGCGCCGGCAAACCCGTGCCTATGAGGAAAGCGGCGAAATCATCGGCCAATCCCAGGCGAAGGAGCGCGTCGACCGTCTGATCGACGCCGCCGCCGCTTACGACTCCAGTGTGCTGATCTTCGGCGAAAGCGGCTGCGGCAAGGAACTGGTGGCGCGCCAGATCCATCAGCGCGGCAAGCGCAGCGGCAAGCCCTTCGTCGCCATCAACTGCGCGGCGATCCCGGAAAACCTGATTGAAAGCGAGCTGTTCGGCTTCCGCAAGGGCTCGTTTACCGGCGCCGAGCGCAACAAACCCGGCCTGTTCGAGATCGCCGACGGCGGCACCCTGTTCCTCGACGAGATCAACAATGCGCCGATGGCCCTGCAGGCCAAGCTGCTGCGCGTGCTGCAGGATGGCAGCTTCTATCCGACCGGCGCCACCGAACCGGTTCATGTCGACGTCCGCGTGATCGCCGCCAGCAACCGGCAGATTCCCGAGCTGGTGGAAGCCGGCCAGTTCCGCGAAGACCTGTTCTATCGCCTGTCGGTCATGGAGATCAGCGTCCCGCCGCTGCGCGAGCGGCGCGAAGACATCGCCCTCCTGACCTACTACTTGCTGAACAAGCATACGCTGCGCCTCGGCAAGCACATCGGCGGCGTCAGCACCGCCGTGCTCGGCGCGCTGATGCGCTATGACTGGCCCGGCAATGTGCGCGAACTGGAAAACATCGTTCAGCGCATGATCATTCTCGCCGAAGCGGACCATATCGACACCGCCGTGCTGCCGTCGCGACTGACCGAACAGAAGGATCCGCGCGGCCGCGCCCTCGACTATCTGCCGCCGCAAAGCCTGGACGAGGTGGAAGCCTATTTCATCCGCAAGACCCTGCGCGAGACGCACGGCGACCGTGCCCTGGCAGCGGAAATCCTCGGCATCGACAAATCGACCTTGTGGCGCAAGGTCAAGCGCTATGGCATTGAGGAGTAGGGCAGTGAAAGATTTCCCGCGTCATGTCCGGCCCCGCGATGTTTGCGGCAGCCGCCCGGCAGCGTGCGCGCCCAGCTGCGGTTTCCGGGGTGAACGCGATGTCGCTTGACACCCTGGTAGGCGCATTGCGCCGCATTCCCTGGCTGGGCGCGCCGCTGAATCTGCTGCTGTTGCTGGGGCTGGCCGCCTCGCTGGCGCACTGGACCTGGCGCTTTGCCGCGCCGCTGCCGCCGCTGCCGGCAAACAGTGCGGGCGCCGGCAGCGTCCCGGAGGCGTCGCTGGCGTCGCTGCATGCGGCGCATCTGTTTGGCGCGGCGCAGGGGCGGACGGATGCGCCTGCCGAGCAGGCGACCGCGCTTGACCTGAAGTTGCGCGGGGTGTTTGCCGCATTGGGCGGCAAGGCGATGGCGATTGTAGGCGGGGACGGACAGGATCGGGCGGTCGCTCTCGGCGATGAGGTCGTGCCGGGCGTGGTGCTGGATGCGATCGCGCCCGACCACCTGATTCTGCTCAACCGCGGGGTGCGTGAACGCCTCGACCTGGATGCGCTGGGGCGGCCGCTCACGCCGGGCGATGGCGATATGCCGGTCACGCGCCGGGAGTTCGAGCAGGCACTGGCCGACCCGGGCAGGCTCGGGGTGCAGGCGCGCGTCGAGAGCGGTCCGCTGTCCGGCCTGCTGCTGACCTCGGTGGCCGGCGACGGGCTGGCGGCGCGGCTGGGCCTGCAGAGCGGCGACACGCTGCGCATGGTCAATGGCATGCCGGTTGCCAGCATGCAGGATTTCGCGCGGCAATTGTCCGGCACGGCAGGCGTGCAGCGCCTCAGCGTGGTGGGCGAGCGTCAGGGCAGGCCGCTTATTCTTTCTTACAGGCTGCAGTGAAACGATGAACGACATGAATAAAACACGATCGGGCTTGTCTCGCCGTCTCACCCTGGGCGCGCTGCTGATCGCGCTGGCCTGGTCCCCCGTGCAGGCCCAGGCCCAGGCTCCGCGCGATCCGGTGGCGCTCAATTTCGTCAATGCCGACATCCCCTCGGTGATCAAGGCGGTGGGCGAACTCACCGGCAAGAACTTCGTCATCGATCCGCGCGTCAAGGGCACGGTGATCATCACCTCGGCCAGGCCGGTGCCGCGCAGCCAGGTATACCCGATCCTGTTGTCGGCGCTGCGCATGCAGGGCTTCGCCGCGATCGAGAGCCACGGCATGGTGAAAATCGTGCCGGAGGGAGACGCCAAGCAGGATTTCAGCGTGACCCGGGGCAAGCAGATCAACGAGAGCGGCGACCGCATCGTCACCCAGGTGTACCCGCTGCAGTATGAGTCCGCCGCCCAGCTGATGGCGGCCCTGCGGCCGCTGATCAGCCCCAACAATGCCGTCGCGGCGCTCGCCGGCAGCAATACCCTGGTGATCACCGACTACGCCGACAACGTGCGGCGCCTGAACGCGATCATCGCGGCGGTCGACCAGCCGGGCGCGAACGACGCCGCCCTGATCCGGCTGAATCATGTGTCGGCGGTCGACGTGGCGCAGTCGCTGGGACGGCTGATGAACGACGGCGCAGCGGCGGCGGGGCAGCCGGGCAGCGCGCGGCTGACGATCGTGCCGGACGTGCGCTCGAATTCGCTGCTGGTGCGCAGCGACAACCCCGCGCGCATCCAGACGCTGCGCGGCCTGGTTGCCGGCCTCGATGTGGCGGGCGCGGCGGGCGGCCACATCCATGTGGTGTACCTGCGCAATGCGGAAGCGACCAAGCTGGCCGAGACGCTGCGCGGCATTCTGGCAGGCGAGGCGCCGGCCGCGCTGGAGCGTGCCGGCGCGGCGGCCACCACGCCGTCCGCCGCGCCGTCCGCCAGCCCGGCGCCGGCCATCGCGCCGGTTTCCGGCGCCGCGGGCGGCAGCATGATCCTCGCCGACGCGGCCACCAACTCGCTCGTCATCAGCGCGCCGGACGTGACCTACAACGCCCTGCGCGCGGTGATCGACAAGCTCGATGCGCGCCGCGCACAGGTGTTCGTCGAGGCGCTGGTGGTGGAAATCACGGCCGAGAAGGCGGCCGAGTTCGGCATCCAGTGGCAGGATTTGAGCAACATCCGCAAAAGCGGCACCAACTTCATCGGCGGCACCAACCTCGGCGGCCGCAACACCGGCAGCAACATCATCGACGCCGCGGCCAACCTCGGCACCGTGGGGCAGGGGCTGAACATCGGCGTCGTCAGCGGAACGATCAACATCCCCGGCCTGGGCGAGGTACTCAATCTCGGCGTGCTGGCGCGCGCGCTCGAGTCGGACGCCAATGCCAACATCCTGTCGACGCCCAATCTGATGACCATGGACAACGAGGAGGCGAAAATCGTCGTCGGCCAGAACGTGCCGTTCATCACCGGCCAGTATGCGCAGACCGGTTCCACCACGACGCCCAGCCCGTTCCAGACCATTGAACGCCGCGACGTCGGGCTGACGCTCAAGGTGCGTCCGCAGGTGTCGGAAGGGGGATCGATCAAGATGCAGATCTACCAGGAAATTTCCAGCCTGCGCCCGACCACCACGGCGACCGACGTGATCACCGACATGCGCTCGATCGATTCCACGGTGCTGGTCGACGACGGCCGCATCATCGTGCTCGGCGGCCTGATCCAGGACAGCATGCAGGATGGCGTCGACAAGGTTCCGGTGCTGGGCGACATCCCGCTGTTCGGCCATCTGTTCAAGTCGGAAAAGCGCAAGCGCATGAAAACCAACCTGATGGTGTTCCTGCGGCCACACGTCCTGCGCGACACGGTGAGCGCCGATGCGATGACCGGCGAACGCTACGACTTCATCCGCCAGAAGCAGGCCGAGTTCCGTATGCAGCCGCATTTCATTCTACCCGACATGCAGATGAGCCCATTGCCCGAGCTGGCCAATCCGCCGCTGCCCGTGCCCGCCGACCAGCCGCAATCGCCGGCACCCCGATGAACGCCATGGACACATCCGCGCTCCCCGTCCCGGATCCGCAGCTTGCCACGCTGCTGCCCTACGGTTTTGCCCGAATGCGCGGGGTGGTGGCGGGACGGCGCGTCGGCGATGAAATGGAGATATGGCTGCGCGAGGGGGCCGAGTCGACGACGCTCGCCGAGGTGCGGCGCATCCTGAAATGTCCGTTGCAGCCGCAGGTGCTGACGCCGGAGCAGTTCGAGCAGGTCCTGGCCCAGGCCTATGCGCGCGGCGAAAACCAGGCGGCCGATCTGGTCGACGACATGGAGCAGGGGATGGATCTGCGGCAGCTGGCGCAGGACATCCCCGAGGTGGCCGACCTGCTGGAAAGCGAGGACGACGCGCCGATCATCCGCCTGATCAATGCGCTGCTGACGCAGGCGCTGCGCGAGAATGCGTCCGACATCCACATCGAGCCGTTCGAGACGCGCTCGGTGGTGCGCTTCCGCATGGACGGCGCGCTGCGCGACGTGATCGAGCCGAAGCGCGCGCTGCATGCGGCGATCGTGTCGCGCATCAAGGTGATGGCGCAGCTCGATATTGCCGAAAAGCGCCTGCCGCAGGACGGCCGCATCGCCCTGCGCCTGGCCGGACGACCGGTCGACGTGCGGGTGTCGACGCTGCCTACCGGCCACGGCGAACGCGTGGTGCTGCGCCTGCTCGACAAGCAGGCGGGGCAGCTGGAACTGGGACGGCTCGGCATGAGCCCACCCGCGCTCGCCGGGCTCGACGAACTGATCCACCGGCCGCATGGCATCGTGCTGGTGACCGGGCCGACCGGCTCGGGCAAGACCACCACGCTGTATGCGGCGCTCTCAAGGCTTGACGCCGGGGCGCTCAACATCATGACGGTGGAGGATCCGATCGAGTATGACCTCGACGGCATCGGCCAGACCCAGGCCAATCCGCGCATCGACCTGAGCTTCGCCCGGGCATTGCGCGCCATCCTGCGGCAGGATCCGGACGTCATCATGATCGGCGAGATCCGCGACCTGGAGACCGCGCAGATCGCGGTGCAGGCCTCGCTCACCGGCCATCTGGTGCTGGCGACGCTGCACACCAACGACGCCGCCAGTTCGGTGACGCGCCTGATCGACATGGGGATCGAGCCCTTCCTGCTGGCGTCGAGCCTCTTGGGCGTGCTCGGCCAGCGCCTGGTGCGCAGGCTGTGCCCGCTGTGCCGCCAGCCGCACGAAGCGGGCGACAGGGAAATCGCGGTGCTGGGGCAGCCCGCCCTGAATGGGCCGCTGTACCGGGCAGCGGGCTGCCCCAACTGCAATTCGACGGGCTACCGCGGCCGCACCGGGATATACGAACTGCTCACTGTCGACGAAACGCTGCGCCGCATGATTCACGACGGTGCCGCCGAACAGGCGCTGCGCGCCTATGCGATGGCGCATGGCATGGTCAACCTGCGTCAGGACGGAATGCGCTGGGTGCGTGCCGGCGACACCGCGCTGGAAGAAGTGCTGCGCGTGACGCGCGAGAGCTGAGGGAGGCGGACGCATGGTTGCCTTTCGCTACGAGGCCTACGATGCCGCCGGCCGTCTGCACAAGGGCGTGCTGGAAGCCGACACCGCGCGCCAGTTGCGCGCCCGGCTGCGCGAGCGGGGCTGGCTGGCAGCCGAGGTGGCGAGCGTGTCCGACGCGTCGATGGGGCACGGCGGCAGCCGCTGGCACTGGCGGCGCGGCTTGTCCGGCACGCAGCTCTGCCTGGTCACGCGGCAGTTCGCCACCCTGCTGGCCGCCGGCCTGCCGGTGGAGCAGACGCTCAACGCCTTGATCGAGCAGGCCGATACCGATTATCAGCGCCAGGTACTGGCCGGTGTGCGCGCCGAGGTATTGGCGGGACATTCGCTGGCGCGCGCACTGCAGAAATATCCGCGCGTGTTTCCCGAGCTGTACGCCACCCTGGTCGCGGCAGGCGAGCAGTCGGGGCGGCTGGGCGAGGTGATGGAGCGGCTGGCCGACTACACCGAATCGCACCAGGCGCTGCGGCAAAAGGTCGGGCTGGCCTTCGTCTATCCGGCGATCGTCACGCTGGTGGCGGGCACGGTGGTGCTCGGCCTGCTGACTTACGTGGTGCCGCAGGTGGTGAACGTGTTCCAGAACACGCAGCAGACCCTGCCGTGGCTTACGCGCGCGCTGATCGGGGTGAGCGATTTTCTGCGCGCCAGCTGGTGGCTGTGGCTGGCCGCGACCGGCGCGGCGGTGTGGGCGGCGCGGCGCGCGCTCGCCCGGCCGCAGCCGCGCCTGCGTTTTCACCGCTGGCTGCTGCGGCTGCCGTTGGCGGGGGCGCTGGTGCGCGGCGTCAACAGCGCGCAGCTGGCGAGCACGCTGGCCATTCTGGTCGGCAGCGGGGTGCCGTTGCTGGCGGCGCTGCAGGCCGGCGCCGGGGTGGTGAACAACCTGCCGATGCGGCAGGCGGTGGAGGAGGCGGCGCGCAAGGTGCGCGAAGGCGGCAGCCTCTCCCGCGCGCTCGCCGCTGCCAAACTGTTTCCGCCGATGCTGGTGCACATGATCGCCAGCGGCGAGGCGAGCGGCCGCCTGGCGCACATGCTGGAGCGCGCCGCCGCGCAGCAGAGCCAGGAAATGGAAAACCGCGTGATGGGGCTGACCAGCCTGCTGGAGCCCTTGCTGATCGTGGCGATGGGGGCGGTGGTGCTGGTGATCGTGCTGGCGATCCTGCTGCCGATTTTCGAGATGAACCAACTGGTGCATTGATGCGCCAACCGGCATTTACATAAGGACATGGCATGAAATTCAGACTCGTTCATCCGCGCCGCCCCGCGCGCGGCTTCACCCTGATCGAGATCATGGTGGTGGTCGCGATTCTCGGCATTCTTGCCGCACTGGTGGTGCCGAAGATCATGGGCCGTCCGGACGAGGCGCGCATCGTCGCCGCCAAGCAGGACATCGCCGCGATCAAGCAGGCGTTGAACCTGTACCGTCTCGACAATGTGCGCTACCCGACCACCGAGCAGGGGCTGCAGGCGCTGGTGGAAAAACCGGTTTCGGCTCCGATCCCCGGCAACTGGAAACGCGGCGGCTATCTGGAACGCCTGCCCAACGACCCCTGGGGGGCGCCGTACCAGTACCTCAACCCCGGATTGCGCGGCGAAATCGACGTCTTCAGCCTCGGCGCGGACAGCGCGGCGGGCGGCGAGGGCAACAACAAGGACATCGGTTCGTGGGAGTTGTAGGCCAGCGCGGCTTCACCCTGATCGAGATTCTCGTGGTGCTGGCGATCATCGGCATCATGGTGGGTCTGGCGGGGGTGCGCATGATGCCGGACGACGATCGCACGGTGCACGGCGAGGCGCAGCGGCTGGCGCTGCTGCTCGAACAGGCGCGCGATCAGGCGGTGGCGTCGGGCGAGCCGATCGCGTTTTCGGCGGAACAGCGTGGTTACCGATTCTGGTCGCTTGACGCCGAGAACCGCTGGGTGCCGCGCGCGGGCGACGAATTGTTGCGGGATCGCCCGCTGGCGGGCGACGTGCGGCTGGCGGCGCTGCGGGTGAACCAGGCCAGCCTGGCGGCAGGCGAGCGCCTGCTGTTCCTGCCGTCCGGCAGCAACGCGCCGTTCAGCGCCGATCTGGCGCTCAATGCGGCGCATGCGCGCATCCGCGGCGACAGCCTCGGCCGGGTGCGGATCGAAACCCGCGAGGCTGCGCCCGAATGAACCGGCGGCCGCGCGGCTTCACTCTGATCGAGGTGCTGGTGGCGCTGGCCATCCTGGCGGTCGCGCTTGCCGCCGCCAGCCGGGCATCGGCCATGATGGCGGACAGTTCGGCCGAGCTGCGCGAACGCCTGCTGGCCAGCTGGGTGGCACAGAACCGCCTGGCCGAGTTGCAGGCGCGGCGCGCCTGGCCCGATGCCGGCATCCGCGAAGGCGAGGTGGAGCAGGCGGGGGTGAAGATGGTCTGGCGCGAGGCCGTCAGCGCCACGCAGAACCGGGCGTTTCGCCGCATCGAAATCAGCGTTGCCGCAGCCGGGCGCGACGCCCGCGCGCTGGCCCGGCTGACCGGCTATCTGGCCCGCGCCGAGGACAAATGAGACAGCGCGGCTTCACCCTGGTGGAAATGCTGGTGGCGCTGACGATCTTCGCGTTGATGTCGGTGCTGGCCTACCGCGGGCTCGACGCGGCGCTGCAGACGCGCGCGCATCTGACCGAGGACAACCGGCGCTGGCGCGACATTGCCCTGACGCTGGCGCAACTGGAGCAGGACTTGGGGCTGGCGGTGAACCGCCCGGTGCGCGGCAGCGGCGGCCTGCCCTTGCCCGCACTGGTCGGCAACGCGCAGGCCTTCGGCGCCAACGACGCCCAGCTCAGCTTCAGCCGCATGGGAATGGCATGGCAGAGCGGCGTGCTGGCCGACGTGCAGCGCCACGGCTACCGGCTCAACAAGGGCACGCTCGAACAACTGGTGTGGCCGGTTCTGGACCAGGCGCCGCGCAGCGAGCCCGCGGTGCATCCGCTGCTGGAACGGGTGCGCCGCTTCGAGTTGCGCTACCTCGACGGCAGCGGCAACTGGCAGTCGCGCTGGCCGCTGCCCGGGATGGCGGCGCTGCCGGCGGCGCTGGAGGTGGTGCTCGAACTCGACGGCGGCGTCGCGGTGACGCGGGTGTTTGCCCTGCCATGAGGCGCCAGCGCGGCATGGCCGTCATCACCGCCATCCTGGTGGTCGCGCTGGTGGCGAGCGCGGCTTCGTTCATGGCGTGGCAGCAGCAGTTGTGGCTGCGCCAGGTGGAAAATCTCGCCGCGCAGGCGCAGAGCCGGGTGGTGGTGCTGGCGGCGCTGCAGTGGGCGCGCTCGGTGCTGGCGCAGGACGCGCGCAGCAGCAGCGTGGACCACCTGGGCGAGGGCTGGGCGCAGGCGCTGTCGCCGCTGCCGGTGGAAGGGGGCGAACTGAGCGGCGGGCTGAGCGATCAGCAGGGGCTGTTCAACCTCAACAGCCTGGTGCGCGAGGGCAAGGCCAGCGCGGCCGATCTGGCGGCGTTCCGCAAGCTGCTGGAACTGCTGCAGCTGCCGCCCGGCCTCGCCAGCGCGGTGGCCGACTGGATCGACCCCGACGCCGAGGCAACGTATCCGGGCGGCGCCGAAGACATGGATTATCTGGCACTGGATCCGCCTTACCGCGCCGCCAACCGGGCGCTGACGACGGTGGACGGGCTGTATCGCATCAAGGGCTTCGACGCGGCGCGGGTGGCGCGCCTGCGCGCCTTCGTGACCGCGCTGCCGCAAGCGACGCCGGTCAACGTCAATACCGCGCCGGCGGAAGTGCTGGCGGCGGCGATCGCCGACCTGTCGCTCGACCAGGCGCGGGCGCTGGTGGCGTCGCGCAAGGCGCGGCATTTCACGGATCTTGCCGATTTCCGCGCGCGGCTGCCGCAGCCGGCGGCGCAAGTGAATGAAACGCTGCTGAGCGTCGGCAGCCGTTATTTTCTGGTTACCGGCCACGCCCGTTTCGGCCGCGCGAAAGCGGGCTGCCAGGCCCTGCTGGAACGCGAAGCGACCGCCTGGCCGAAGCTGGTGTGGCAAAAGAATATCTGACCCGATCGAACCCGACCATGAGCCTGCTGCGCATCCATATTCCCCCTTCCTGGCCCGACACCGAGCCGGACGCCCCGTTGCCCTGGTGCAGGCTTGGCGCACGCGGAGAGTCGCTCGGCGCCGGCCTCGCCTCGCTCGCCGAGCTGCCGCTCAGCGAAGCCTGCGAACTGGTGCTGCCGGCGGATGCCGTGCTGCTGACCCGTGCCAGCCTGCCGCGCGGCAGCAAGCAGAAACTGCGGCAGTTGCTGGCTTACGCGATCGAAGACCGGCTGGTGGCCGAACCCGATGCGGTGCATGTGGCCGCCGGCCCGGCGTCGGGCGCTGGCCAGACTGCGCTGGCGGTGGTCGACAAGGCCTGGCTGGCGCGGCTGCTGGCGTGTTTCAACGGGGCCGGCCTGCGCCCGCGCAGCGCCTGGCCGGAAACCCTGCTGCCCGCGTTGCCGGCCGATGGCTGGGTGATGGTGTGGGACGGCCATGGCGGCTTTCTGCGCAGCGGCGAGCATGCGGGCATGAGCCTGGACGGCGGCTCGCCCATGCAGCCCCCCGCCGCGCTTGCGCTGCGCGTGGCGGAAGCGCGTGCGGCGGCAGCCCTGCCGCATCGCCTGTTGCTGCGTCTGCGCGAGGGCACGCCGCCGCCCGACGTCGAAGCCTGGGGCCGCGCGCTGGGCGTGGCGGTCGAGCTGGGGACGGAATGGGCGCCGTTGCGGCATCCGGACCTCATCCGCGGCGGCATCGATCTGCTGCAGGGGGCATTCGCGCCAGCGGGCGTGGTGCGCGGCGGCTGGTCCGGTTTGCGGCTGCCGCTGATTCTGGCCGGACTGATCGCCTTGCTGCAGATCGGGGCGACGGCGACCGAGTGGTGGCTGTTGAGCCGTGAAAAGCAAACCCTCCAGGCGGCGATGGAACAGCGCTTCCGCGAGGCCTTCCCGGACGCGCGCGTGGTCGTCGATGCGCCGCTGCAGATGCAGCGCAAGCTGGCCGAATTGCGCAGCGCCACCGGGCAGATGTCGCCGACCGATTTTCTGCCCCTGCTGGCGCAGACGGCCGCTGCGCTCGACGCCGGCAGCCGCGGCGGCCTGCGCGCGATCCACTACGAGTCCGGCCAGCTCCGCCTCGACGTGCCGGTGGCCGATCAGGCGGCGGCGGAGCAGTTGTTGCAGCGGCTGACCGATGCCGGCCTGAGCAGCCGGCTGCAAGGCGTCAGCGGCGCGGCGCCGCAATCCGTGGCGCATATCGCGGTTACGGGGGGGCGGCCATGAAAGACGCGCTGATTCAGTTCTGGCGCGCGCGCGCGCCGCGCGAGCGCCGGGTCCTTGCCGGCGCGGCGCTGCTGGTGCCGGTCCTGGGATTCGCCTACGGCTGGCTGCCGATGCAGCGCGAGGTGGCGCAACTGCGGCAGGCGCTGCCGCAGTTGCGCGCGCAGGCCGCGCAACTGCAGCAGGAGGCGCAGGAAGTCGCGCGCCTCAAGGCGCGGCCCGCGGCGCACCCGGGGGCGGGCAGCCTCGCGTCCGCCGTCGAACAGCATGCGCTGGCCATGGGACTGCGCGGGCGTATCGAAACCATCGCGTCGCAGGATGCGGGCCGCGTCCGCGTCGTGTTGCCGCAGGTGGGGTTCGACGCGTGGATCGGCTGGCTCGGCGAACTGCAGGCGCGCCATGGAGTGCGGGTCGACTCGGCGCGCATCGAGGCGGGCGACGTCGCCGGGACGGTCCGGGTCGATGCGGTGCTGGCGGGCGGATGATGGCGGATCGCGCACCCTTCCGTTTGCGCTGGCGCCACTACCTGCTGGCGCTGCTGGCGTATCTGACGCTGCTGCTGGCATGGGCGCCGGCCAGCCTGCTGGCGTGGGCGCTGCCGCACTTCACCCGGCAGGCGGTATCGCTCGAACAGGCGACGGGGAGCGTGTGGCGCGGCCAGGCTGCGGCGCTGCGGGTGCGCGCCGCGGGTTTGCCCGGCGACCTGCAGCTTGGCCGCGTGAGCTGGACCGTGCGGCCGCTCGACCTGTTCGCCGCCCGTCTCGGCTATCGGCTGCACCTGGCCGGCGCGGGCATCCATGCGCAGGGCGTGTTGCGCGCCGGCGCGAACAGCGCGGAATTGCTTGAAGCCCGGATCGAAATGCCGGCCAGGCGGCTGGCGCAACTGGCGCCCGACTTCGCGTGGTGGCAACCGGGCGGCCGGCTGGTCTTGACGGCCGACCGCATGGCCTTCAACCCGACGGAAGCCCGGGGCGAAGCCGCGCTGCGCTGGCTGGACGCCGCCTCGGGCCGGTCGCAATCGCGGCTCGGCAGCTACCGTGCGGATATCGAAGGCGTGGAACGCGGCTTGAGGTTCACGCTGTCGACCGAGTCGGGTCCTCTGTCCCTGCAGGGACAGGGCAATTGGGACCGCAAGCGCGGCGTGGTTTTCAATGGCGTGGCCCGTGCCGCAGCGGACAGCAGGGCGGAACTGGGCGGGCTTCTGAACCTGATCGGTCCGGCTCGGCCGGACGGCGACCGTGCGATCCGCATCGGGAGTTGAGACATGGCCCGTGTGTTCCGCAACCAGGCCGCGCCCGTGCGGCGCATGCGGCAGCAGCGCCGCGAAATCGCCATGCTCAATGGCGCATGTTTGCGATAAGCTCCGGACGACGTTTGACGATCCATGATGCCAAGTATGTTTTCTGCCAATGAACTGGTTTGCGAGCGTGGCGAACGCCTGCTGTTCAGGAATCTGGGCTTCGAGCTGGGGAGGGGCGAGGCTTTGCTGGTGGGTGGGGGAAACGGCCGCGGCAAGACCAGCCTGTTGCGCATCCTTTGCGGCCTGTCTGCGCCTGCCGCCGGCACCGTGCGCTGGCGCGGCGAACCCATCGGCAGGACGCGTGAACGCTATGCCCGGGAGATGGCCTACCTCGGCCATGCCAACGGCATCAAGGACGATCTCTCGCCAATGGAAAACCTGCGCATCGCGGCGGCGCTGAACGGCCGTGCGCTGGATGTCGCGGCGGCGACGGCTGCGCTGGAGCGGATCGGCCTGTCGCGTTGCATGGATCTGCCCGCCCGCGTGCTGTCCTTTGGCCAGCGCCGGCGCGTCGCGCTGGCTGGGCTGATGACGGCCGGCGCGCTGCTGTGGATTCTCGACGAACCCCTGACCGGGCTCGACGTCGAGGGGGTCGCACTGGTGGAGCGGATGATCCGCGATCACGTCATGGCGGGCGGCCTGGCGATCATGACGACGCATCAGCCGATGTCGCTCGACGGCCTGACGCCGCAAACCCTTTCGGTCGGGACATGAGCGGAATCGTTGACGCTGCGGTGGCTTTACGGGCATGGCCGCTTTGGCGTGGGCCCCGATGCTGAAATTCCTGTTCACCGTCATTCGCCGCGACGTGTTGCTGGCGGCGCGGCGGCGCGGTGACTGGCTGACCGCGCAATTCTTCTTCGTCATCGTGGTGAGCATGTTTCCGCTCGGCATCGGGCCGGAGCCGGGCATGCTGCGCAGCATCGGGCCGGGGGTGGTGTGGGTCGCCGCCTTGCTGGCCTCACTGCTGTCGCTGGACCGGCTGTTCGCCGACGACTATCGCGACGGCACCCTGGAACAAGCGATGCTGTCTCCCTGTCCCATCGCACTGCTGACCCTGGGGAAAGCCATCGCGCACTGGGTCATCAACGGGATTCCGCTGCTGCTGATTGCGCCGCTGCTTGGGGTTCAGTTCAATCTGCCGGCCGAGGCGCTGTGGATGCTCGTCCTGTCGCTTGCCATCGGCACGCCGATCCTGTCGCTGCTCGGCAGTATCGGCGCCGCGCTGACGCTGGGCCTGCGCGGCGGCGGCGCGCTGGTCACCCTGCTGATCATGCCGCTTTATGTGCCAGCCCTGATTTTCGGTGCCGGCGCGGTGGAGGGGGTGCTCTCCGGCAGCGGCTCGGAAGCGCACCTTTCGCTGCTGGGGGCGTGTCTGGTGTTGTCGCTGTTGCTGGCTCCCTGGGTGAGCGCAATGGCCCTCAGGGTTTCTGTGGAGTAGCTTTTGAACTTATACCACTACGCTTCGCCGTCGACTTTCTATCCCTGGGCCGGGAAGCTGATCCCGTGGTTTGCCGCGCTGGCGTTCATCCTGGCGATAGCGGGGCTCTACCTCGGTTTCTTCGTTGCGCCGACCGACTTCCAGCAGGGCGAAGGCTATCGCATCATTTTCATCCATGTGCCGGCGGCCTGGATGTCGATGTTCATCTACGTCGTCATGGCCTTCTGGTCGGCCATCGGTCTGGCCTGGAACACCCGCCAGTCCTTCGTCATGGCGCGCGCGTTGGCGCCCACCGGCGCCATGTTCACCTTCGTCGCGCTGTGGAGCGGCGCGCTATGGGGCAAGCCGATGTGGGGCGCCTGGTGGGTGTGGGACGCCCGGCTCACCTCGGAGCTGATCCTGCTGTTCCTCTATGTCGGCGTCATGGCCCTGCAGGCAGCGATCGACGACCCGCGCCGCGCCGACCGCGCTGGCGCGCTGCTCAACCTGGTCGGCGTCATCAACGTGCCGATCATCTACTTTTCGGTCAAATGGTGGAACACCCTGCACCAGGGCTCTTCGGTCAGCCTCACCCGTGCGCCCTCGATGGCGCAGACCATGCTCTGGGGCATGCTGATCATGGCGCTCGCCGCCTGGATGTACACCATCGCCGTCGCCCTCGCCCGTGCCCGCACCCTGACCCTCGAACGCGAGCGGCAGAGCGAATGGGTGCGGGCCCGGCTGGAGGAGCAGCCATGAACTGGGAAAGCTGGCAGGCCTTCTGGGCCATGGGCGGCTACGGCCTCTATGTGTGGGGCTCGTTCGGCATGACGCTGCTCTGCCTCGCGGCCGAGATCGGGCTGCTGCGCAGCCATCGCCTGCAAGTCTGGCGGCGGCTCAAGCGCATGAAGACATGGGACTCGCAATGATTTTTCATCCGGAAACAGCATGGCAATGAAACCACGTCACAGAAAACTCGCCTTGATATTCCTGGTCGTCGCCGCGCTTGGGGTTGCGCTGGCGCTGGTGCTCAATGCCTTCAACAGCAATCTGGTGTTCTTTTTCTCGCCCACCCAGGTCGCCAACGGCGAGGCGCCGGCCGGCCGCGCTTTCCGCATCGGCGGCCTGGTCGAGGCGGGGAGCGTGCGGCGCGAGGCGGATGGGCTCACCACGCGTTTCGTCGTCACCGATACCGCACAGTCGATACCGGTGGTCTACACCGGCATCCTGCCCGACCTGTTCAAGGAGGGTAAAGGCGTGGTGGCCGAAGGCAGGCTGGGAACCGACGGACTGTTCGACGCCACCCAGGTGCTGGCCAAGCACGACGAGAACTACATGCCGCCGGAAGCCGCCAGCGCCATCGAACAGGCGCAGAAGGCGCAGCGCACGGTCGCGGAGTGAGAGCGGTCCGGCGCTTCATGCATAACGTTGCTGCTGCGGCAGGAACCCCATGGTTTAACTTGAGGTAGGCACCATGATCCCCGAACTCGGCCATTTCGCCCTGATTGTCGCGCTGCTGCTGGCGTTGACCCAGGCCATCCTGCCGCTGTACGGCGCGCAGCGCGGCAATTTCACGCTGATGGCGGTGGCGCGGCCCGCCGCGCGGGGCCAGTTCGTGTTCGTCGCCGTTGCCTTTGCCTGCCTGGCGTATTCGTTTCTGACCAACGATTTCTCGGTCGAGAACGTGGCGCGCAACTCGTTCTCGCAGTTGCCCGAGATCTATCGCCTGACCGCCACCTGGGGCTCGCACGAAGGCTCCCTGCTGCTGTGGGTGCTGATCCTCGGCTTCTGGAGCACCGCGGTGTCGGTGTTCTCGCGCCACCTGCCGGAGGACATGGCGGCGCGCGTGATCGGCGTCATGGGGCTGATCTCGGTCGGCTTCCTCGCCTTTCTGCTCACCACCTCCAACCCGTTCGAGCGCCTGCTGCCTGCCGCCATGGACGGCAACGACATGAATCCGCTGCTGCAGGACTGGGGCATGATCATTCACCCGCCCATGCTGTACATGGGCTACGTCGGTTTCGCGGTGGCCTTCGCCTTCGCCATCGCCGCGCTGCTTTCCGGCAAGCTGGACGTCGCCTGGGCACGCTGGTCGCGGCCGTGGACCACCGTGGCGTGGGCCTTCCTCACCCTCGGCATCGTGCTCGGCAGCTGGTGGGCCTACCGCGAACTGGGCTGGGGCGGCTGGTGGTTCTGGGATCCCACCGAGAACGCCTCGTTCATGCCGTGGATCGCCGGTACTGCCCTGATGCACTCGCTCGCCGTCACCGAAAAGCGCGGCGCCTTCAAGGCCTGGACCGTGCTGCTCGCGCTGACCGCGTTCGCGCTGTCGCTGCTCGGCACCTTCCTGGTGCGTTCCGGCGTGCTGTCGTCGGTGCACGCTTTCGCCACCGACCCGGCACGCGGCGCCTTCATTCTCGGCTTCCTCGCCGTCGTCATCGGCGGCTCGCTCGCGCTGTATGCCTGGCGCGCGCCGAAAATGATCAGCGGCGGCGGCTTCACCTGGTTCTCGCGCGAGTCGCTGCTGCTGGCCAACAACGCGATCCTGATCGCGGCGCTGGGTTCGGTGCTGCTCGGCACGCTGTATCCGCTGTTCATGGACGCCATGGGGCTGGGCAAGATCTCCGTCGGCCCGCCTTACTTCAACGCCGTGTTCGTGCCGCTGATGGCGCCGGCCCTGTTTCTCATGGGCGTCGGCCCGCTGGTGCGCTGGAAGGAAGCCAGCCTGCCGGACCTCGCCACCCGTCTGAAGTGGGCGCTCGGCGTGGCGCTTGCCGCCGGCCTGCTGCTGCCGCTGACGCTGGACGGCTTCAATCCCTGGGCGAGCCTGGGATTTTTCCTCGCCGCCTGGATCGCGCTGACGGTGCTGGCGGCATTCGGCGAGCGGCTCAAACACGGTCAGGGCGGTGCGATGCGGAAGCTGGCTGGCTTGCCGCGCAGCTTCTGGGGGATGCAGCTGGCGCAC
Organism: Thiobacillus sp. 65-1402; assembly: GCF_001897685.1. Classification (GTDB taxonomy): domain Bacteria; phylum Pseudomonadota; class Gammaproteobacteria; order Burkholderiales; family Thiobacillaceae; genus Thiobacillus. The sequence continues at coordinate 15,385 of NZ_MKUG01000131.1, read as the reverse complement.
CTGGGCATCGCCGTCGGCGTCGCCGGCATCGCTGCGGTCGCCAACTACTCGGCCGAGCGCGACGTGCGCATGGAGGTGGGAAGCGCTGCCGAGCTCGCCGGCTACACCTTCACCTTCCGCGGCGCCGCCGCGCACGAGGGTCCCAATTACCGCGCCGCCCGCGGCACCGTGGAGGTCAGCCGCAACGGCAAGCCAGTGGCCACGCTGCACCCCGAAAAGCGCGTCTACAACGCCTCGGGCATGGGGATGACCGAGGCCTCGGTGCATCCGAACCTCTTCCGCGATATCTATGTCGCCATGGGCGAACCGCTCGACGGGTCGGACGGCGCCTGGACCGTGCGTCTGTTCTACAAGCCGTTCATCAACTGGCTCTGGCTCGGTGCCCTGTTGATGGTGGCGGGCGGATTCATGGCGGCCTCCGACAAACGCTACCGCATCGCGCTGCGGCGCAGCGAAGTGCCGAAGCATCTCGCGGCGCAGGGAGCCTGAATCATGAAGCGCTGGCTGCCGCTCGTCCTTTTCCTCGTCCTTGTCGGCTTTTTCGCCAAAGGCCTGTTCCTCAATCCGCGCGAGGTGCCTTCGCCCTTCATCGGCCGTACGGCGCCCGCCTTCACGCTGCCATTGGTGGGGGATGCGGGCGCGTCCTTCAGCCCGGCCGACATGAAGGGCAAGATCTGGATGCTCAATATCTGGGCGCCCTGGTGCGTGTCGTGCCGCCAGGAGCACGGCTTCCTGATGCAGCTTGCACAGAGCGGCCGCATCCCCATCGTCGGCCTCAACTGGAAGGACGCGGATCGCGAGGCGCAGGCCTTGCTGGCGCGCACCGGCAGCCCCTATGTCGCCGTGCCGGACGACCTCGACGGCCGGGTCGGCATCGATTACGGCGTCACCGGTACGCCCGAGACCTACATCATCGACCGCGAGGGCATCGTGCGGCTGAAGCACGTCGGCCCGATCGGCCCCGACGTATGGCAGACCAAGTTCGAACCGAAACTCAAGGAGCTGGGCGCATGAAACCTGGCCGCATCAAACCCGCCCTGCTGGCCATTCTGCTGGCGGTTTCGCTGCCGGCGCAGGCCGCCGAAGCGGCGCCGAAGGCGGCGCTGCCCAGCGCGGACGACCCCGTCATCGAGCAGCGCCTGGTCAATCTGGCGGCAGACCTGCGCTGTCTGGTCTGCCAGAACGAGTCTCTGGCCGGCTCGCAAGCCGCGCTGGCGGAGGACCTGCGGCGCGAGATCCGCGCGCAGATGAAGGCCGGCAAAAACGACCGCGAGGTCGTCGCCTATCTCACCGAGCGCTACGGCGATTTCGTGCTGTATCGCCCGCCGTTCAAGCCGGTGACCTGGCTGCTCTGGCTTGGCCCCGTGCTGTTCCTGGGCATCGGCGGCGGCGCCTGGTACCTGACCCTGCGGCGGCGCCGCGACGTGCCGGCCGTCCCGCTGGACGAGAAAAAACGCGCCGCTGCCGCCCAACTTCTGGAAGAAAAATGAACCCGCTCTGGACCGTGTCCCTGTTCTGGATTGCCGCCGCCGTCTGCGTCGTCGTTGCCCTGGCCTTCGTGCTGCCTCCCTTGTTGCGTGCGCGGGGCGGGGCAGGCAAGGCTGTCCGGCGCGACGTCAATATCGCCGTTTACCGGGACCAGATGAAGGAAATGGAAGCCGATCGCGCCAACGGCCTGCTTTCCGATGCGCAGTACCAAAGCGCCAGGCTGGAACTGGAAACCCGCCTGGCCGACGATGCCCTGGCCGCGGAAGCGCATCCCGAACCCGCCCCGTCCGGCAGCCGCAAGCTGGGATATGCCCTGGGCGCGGTGCTGCCCGCCGCCGCCTTCGCTCTCTATTACTGGCTGGGCAACCCCGCTTCCCTGCTTGCCATTGCCGATGCGCAGTCCGTGACGGCCCCTTCCGCCATGGCCGGCGCGGCGAACGGGCATGATTTCATGGACCTGATCCGCAAGGTGGAAGAAAAAACCCGGGCCAATCCGGGTGACGGCGAGGCATGGTCGATGCTGGCCCGCTCCTACGCGGCGACGGAGCAGTGGCCCCGAGCGTTGCAGGCGTACGAAAGGGCGGCCCGGCTCTTGCCGCAGGATGCGTCGGTGCTGTCCGGCTATGCCGAGGCGCTGGCCATCGCCAACCGGTTTGTGCTGGCAGGCAGGCCGATGGAACTGGTGCGGCAGGCGCTGGAGATCGATCCCGAAGACCTCAAGGCCCTGGAAATGGCCGGCTTCAATGCCTTGCAGGAAGGCGACTTTTCCAGGGCCAGCGTGTATCTGAAGCGCATGCATGGCTTGCTGCCGCCGGAATCACCCGTTGCCCAGAGCGTGCTGGCCGCGCTGACCGAAGCCGAACGCCTGGCCCGGCCGGGTGTGTCCGGACTGGCCAGTCCGCCCCCCGCTGACGGCGGAGCGGCGCCGATCGCCGCGGGCGCAACGATCCGGGGCAGCGTTGACGTCGCTCCGGCGCTGAAGTCCAGCCTCGCGGAGACGGACGTGCTCTTTCTCTTCGCGCGCGCGGGTTCAGGCGGTCCGCCGGTCGCTGCGATCCGCGCGAGTGCCGGCCGGCTGCCGCTGGAATTCGAACTCGACGACAGGGCGGCGATGAACCCCGGCAATGCCCTTTCGCAGCACAGGCAGGTGACGCTGGTGGCTCGCCTTTCCCGATCCGGCAACCCGATGGCCCAGCCGGGCGATCTGGAGGGCACCGCCGCCAACGTGACGGTGGGCGCGAGCGGCGTGAAAATCCTGATCGACCGGCGCCGCCCCTGAAGCTGCCCGACGCGGTGTCCGTCCGCGATCCGGGCCGCGCCGGCTGGCGCGTCATTGAGCCGTAGCCGGCGATGGAGTAGAATCCGCCATCACCCGCCCCCGCTCATACAAATGACGAAGTATGTGTTTGTCACCGGCGGAGTGGTTTCTTCCCTCGGGAAAGGGATCGCCTCCGCTTCACTTGCTGCGCTGCTCGAATCGCGCGGCATCCGTGTCACCCTGCTAAAGCTCGATCCGTACATCAACGTCGACCCTGGCACCATGAGTCCGTTCCAGCACGGCGAGGTGTTCGTCACCGACGATGGCGCGGAGACCGACCTTGATCTCGGCCATTACGAGCGCTTCTCCAGCGCGCGCATGAGCAAGCGCAACAACTTCACCACCGGCCAGATCTACAAGTCGGTGATCGACAAGGAGCGCCGCGGCGATTATCTCGGCGGCACGGTGCAGGTCATCCCGCACATCACCGACGAGATCAAGCGCTCGATCCGCGAGGGCGCCGACGGCGCCGATGTCGCGCTGGTCGAGATCGGCGGCACCGTCGGCGACATCGAATCGTTGCCCTTCCTCGAGGCGATCCGCCAGATGGGGTTCGAGGATGGTCCCGAAAACACCTGCTTCATCCATCTGACGCTGTTGCCCTACATCGCGACTGCCGGCGAGCTGAAGACCAAGCCGACCCAGCACAGCGTGAAAGAGCTGCGCGAGATCGGCATCCAGCCCGACATCCTCTTGTGCCGCGCCGACCGCGAGATTCCGCTGGACGAGCGGCGCAAGATCGCGCTGTTCACCAATGTGCGGCCGGAGGCGGTGATCGAGGTGCTGGACGCCGACTCGATCTACAAGATTCCGGCGATGCTGCACGAGCAGATGCTCGACGAGATCGTCTGCCACAAGCTGAATATCCTGGCGCGCGCGGCCGATCTCTCCGTATGGAAAAACCTGGTGCATGCGCTGGAGCACCCGCAGCACACGGTCAACATCGCTTTCGTCGGCAAGTACGTCGACCTCACCGAGTCCTACAAGTCGCTGTCGGAAGCGATGATCCACGCCGGCATGCACACCAAGAGCCGGGTGAAGATCCATTACATCGACTCCGAGCAGATCGAAAAGAACGGCACCGATTGCCTCAAGGGCATGGATGCGGTCCTGGTGCCGGGCGGCTTCGGCAAGCGCGGGGTCGAGGGCAAGATCGCCGCCATCCGCCATGCGCGCGAGAACAAGGTGCCGTATCTGGGCATCTGCCTCGGCATGCAGCTCGCGGTGGTCGAGTTCGCCCGCGACGTCGCCGGCATGGCGGATGCCCATTCGACCGAGTTCGAGCCGGCCACCACGCATCCGGTGATCGGCCTCATCACCGAATGGCTGGACCGCACCGGTCAGGTCGAAAAACGCAGCGAACAATCCGATCTCGGCGGCACCATGCGGCTGGGCGGCCAGCCGTGCGAACTCAAGGACGGCACCCTGGCGCGCCGGATATACGGCGCCGCCAGCGTCGTCGAACGCCACCGCCACCGCTACGAAGTCAACAACACCCTCCTGGCGGAACTCGAGGCCAAGGGGCTGGTGGTGGCCGGACGCGCGCCGGGCACCGACCTGTGCGAAATGGTCGAGCTGCCGGCCGCGGTGCATCCCTGGTTCGTCGCTTGCCAGTTCCACCCTGAATTCACCAGCAACCCGCGCAACGGCCATCCGCTGTTCATCGCCTTCGTCAGGGCCGCGCTGGCGCACCAGCAGGAGGGTGACAAATGAAACTGTGTCATTTTGAGGCAGGCCTCGACCAGCCGCTGTTCCTGATTTCCGGCCCCTGCGTGATCGAGTCCGAGCAGCTGGCGATGGACACCGCCGGCACACTCAAGGAGATGTGCGCCGAGCTGAACATCCCCTTCATCTACAAGTCCTCGTTCGACAAGGCCAACCGCTCGTCGACCCAGTCCTTCCGCGGACTCGGGCTGGACGAGGGACTGCGCATCCTGTCCGAGGTGAAGAAGCAGATCGGCGTGCCGGTGCTGACCGACGTGCACGAAGATACCCCGCTGGAGGAGGTCGCGTCGGTGGTCGACGTGCTGCAGACGCCGGCCTTCCTGTGCCGTCAGACCAACTTCATCCAGAACGTCGCGCGCCAGGGGCGCCCGGTCAACATCAAGAAGGGCCAGTTCCTGGCGCCGTGGGACATGCAGAACGTGGTCGACAAGGCGCGCGCGGTGGGCAACGAAGAGATCATGGTGTGCGAGCGCGGCGTCAGCTTCGGCTACAACACCCTGGTGTCCGACATGCGCGGCCTGGCGATCATGCGTTCCACCGGCTGCCCGGTGGTGTTCGACGCCACCCACTCGGTGCAGCAGCCGGGCGGGCAGGGCGCGACCAGCGGCGGCCAGCGCGAGTTCGTGCCGGTGCTGGCGCGCGCCGCGGTGGCCAGCGGGGTGGCGGGGGTGTTCGCGGAGACGCATCCGAATCCGGAATGCGCGCTGTCGGACGGCCCCAACGCGTGGCCGCTCGGCATGCTGAAGGAACTGCTGGAAACGCTGAAGGAAATCGACGCGCTGGTGAAGCAGCGCGGCTTTATTGAACACAAGTTGATGAAAACCTGATCCGCGAAGGACGCGAAGAAACGCGAAGAAAACCCGGAGTTTGGTCTTGTTTTTCCTTCGCGCCCCTTAGCGCCCTTCATGCCCTTCGGGTATTCGCGGATAAGAATTGAATTTGAAGGATAGAAATTGAGCGCAATCATTGATGTCATCGCCCGGGAAATTCTCGACTCCCGCGGCAATCCCACCGTCGAAGCCGACGTATTGCTGGAATCCGGCGTGCTGGGCCGCGCCGCCGTGCCCTCGGGCGCGTCGACCGGCAGCCGCGAGGCGATCGAGCTGCGCGACGGCGACAAGTCGCGCTACCTCGGCAAGGGCGTGCTGAAGGCAGTCGAGCACGTCAACACCGAAATCTGCGAAGCCATCATCGGTCTGGACGTCGAGGACCAGGCCTTCATCGACCGCACCATGATCGAGCTGGACGGCACCGAGAACAAGTCGCGCCTCGGCGCCAATGCCCTGCTGGCGGTGTCGATGGCGTGCGCGCGCGCCGCCGCCGAGCAGGCCGGGCTGCCGCTCTACCGCTATCTCGGCGGTGCCGCGCCGATGGCTTTGCCGGTGCCGATGATGAACATCATCAACGGCGGCGCGCACGCCAACAACAACATCGACATGCAGGAATTCATGGTGATTCCGGTCGGCGCGCCGAGCTTCCGCGAGGCGCTGCGCTACGGCGCCGAAGTGTTCCACGCGCTGAAGAAGCTGCTCGACGACGCCGGCATGGCGACCACCGTCGGCGACGAGGGCGGCTTCGCTCCCAACCTGGAGTCGCACGAGGCGGCGCTGAAGCTGATCGTGCAGGCGATCGAGAAGGCCGGCCTGCAGCCCGGCATCGACGTCGCCATCGGGGTCGACTGCGCCGCGTCCGAATTCCACAAGGCCGGCCTCTACCACCTCGAATCCGAAGGGCTCAAGCTGACTTCCGCCGAGCTCACCGATTACCTGGCGGCGTGGTGTGACAAGTACCCGATCATCAGCATCGAGGACGGCATGGCAGAAGGCGACTGGGACGGCTGGAAAATCCTCACCGACAAGCTCGGCAAGCGTGTCCAGCTGGTGGGCGACGACCTCTTCGTCACCAATGCCAGAATCCTCAAGGAAGGCATCGACAAGGACATCGCGAATTCCATTCTCATCAAGGTCAACCAGATCGGCACCCTGTCGGAAACCTTCCAGGCGATCGAGATGGCCAAGCAGGCCGGCTACACCTCGGTGATCTCGCACCGTTCGGGCGAGACCGAGGACACCACGATCGCCGATCTGGCGGTGGCCACCAACGCGCGCCAGATCAAGACCGGTTCGCTGTCGCGCTCCGACCGCATGGCGAAATACAACCAGTTGCTGCGCATCGAGGAAGAACTCGGCGACACGGCCAGCTACCCCGGACGCGATGCGTTCCGCCAGCGCGGCTGACCACACCGCGGCTAGGCTGGTCGCGCATATTCGCCGCCAGGGCTTGACCTGGGTGCTGGCCGCTGCGATTGTGCTGTTGCAATACCCGCTGTGGCTGGGCGAAGGCGGCTGGTTGAAAGTGCGTGAAAGTGCGCACAGAATCGACACCCAGCAGGCGCTGAACCAGCGTCTGCAGACCCGCAATGCCGGCCTGCTGGCCGAGCTGGGCGACCTCAAGCAGGGACGCGACGCCATCGAAGAACGCGCGCGCAATGAACTGGGCATGATTGCGCCGGACGAATGGTTCGTCCGGGTGGTGTCTGCCCACACCGTTCCGTCGGGAAAAACGAATGAGTGACTTGCAAATCGGCTTGTTGGTGATTGGCGTGGCCATCGTGGCGGTGGTGCTGCTATTCAACTGGATTCAGGAGCGACGCTTCCGAAAACAGGCCGACGCGGCTTTTCAGACGCCGGCAGGCGATGCGCTGATGCAGTCGGGGACGGTGCCGCGCGAAACGCACAGCCGGCCTGAACGGCTTGAGCCGGCGCTGCGCGAACCGGTCTTCGCTGACGGCGACGGCGTGCGCGACGTTGCCGAGTTCAACGAGCCCCATGTGCGGATCGATGCCGACCTGCCGCGGGCGGACGCCGCCCTGGAAGACGATCTGCCCATGCGCGCGGCGCCAGCTGCGCCTGTCCCGCCACCTTCCGCTCAGGCACGCCCGTCCTCTGCCCCGGTGGCGGCGCTTCCGGCGCCCTACGACGAGCTGATCGAATACCGCGTCCGCGTCGGCGGCGATGGCGTCCTGGCGAATGTGTTTGCCGATGCCTTCAATCATGCGCGCACCCTGGGCAAGGCGGTGCGCTGGGCCGGATTGCCGGCCGGCGCTGCGGAATGGGAGGAAGTCCAGCCCTGGCGCGACGTGCACTATCAGCAGGTGGCGGTCACCATGCAGCTGGCCGACCGCAATGGCGCGGCGCAGGAAGAGCAGCTCTCGGCCCTGTGTGCCTTGCTGCAGAACGTGGGGCAGACTCATGGCCTGCGCGTCGCCTGCGACGACGTGGCCGATGCGATGGAGCGCGCGCAGGCCATCGATCGTTTCTGCGTCGATGTCGACGTCCTCATCGGCCTGAACGTGGTGGCGCGCGGTGAAGGGGCGGTGAACCTGGCGCGCATCGTGCACGAGGCCGAAGCCTGCGGCATGGTGCTGGGCATGGACGGCGTATTCCAGTTGCTCGACAGCCGCGGCGAGCCACTCTATGCGCTGTGCAACCACGATGCCGAGCCTTTCAATGCCGCGGTGGTGGAAGGGCAAATCTCGCAGGGGGTAACGCTGCAATTCGACGTGCCGCGCGTACCGGATGGCCTCAGGGTATTCGACGGCATGGTGGCCTTCGGCCGCAAGCTTGCCAGCGAAGTCGGCGGCATCCTGGTGGACGACAACCTGCGCCCGCTGACCGACAGCGGCATCGAAAAAATCCGCACTCAGCTCACGCAGATCTACGAGCGCATGGAAGCGCGCGGCGTGCCATCCGGCTCACGGCGGGCGCTGCGTCTGTTTTCCTGATGCCGGCACCCGATGTGCCGGCGCGCGCGGCGGCGTTGCGCCAGGAAATCGAGCGCCACAACTACGCCTATTACGTCCTCGACGCCCCCGTCATTCCCGATGCGGAATACGACCGGCTGTTCCGCGAACTGCAGGCGCTCGAAGCCGAACACCCCGAACTCGCCACCCCCGATTCGCCGACCCGCCGCGTAGGCGGCAAGCCGCTGGATGGTTTCGCGCCGGTGCGCCATGCGGTGCCAATGCTGTCGATCCGCACCGAGACCGATACCGAAGCGAGCGGCGCGCAGGCTTTCGACGCGCGGGTGCGGCGCGAATTGGGGCTGGACGAAAACGACCCGCCGGTCGAGTACGCGGCCGAGCTGAAGTTCGACGGCCTCGCCATCAACCTGCGCTACGAGAGCGGCGTGCTGGTGCAGGCCGCCACCCGCGGCGACGGCGAAACCGGCGAGGACGTCACCCAGAACATCCTCACGGTGCATGCCATCCCGCTGCGCCTGAATACCGCTACGCCGCCCGCCGTGCTGGAAGTGCGCGGCGAGGCGTTCATGCGGCGCGACGACTTCGAGCGCTACAACGCGAAGCAGCGGGAGGCCGGCAAGCCCACGCTGGTCAATCCGCGCAACGGCGCGGCGGGCAGCATTCGCCAGCTCGATCCGGCGATGGCCGCGCAGCGGCCGCTGTCGTTTTTTGCCTATGGGCTGGGCGAGACGCAGGGCTGGCCGCTGCCGCCCACCCACAGCGCCACGCTCGACGCACTGGCCGAACTGGGCGTGCCGGTGTGCGGCGAGCGCATCGCCGGACTGGGCGCGGCGGCGCTGATCGCCTTCCACGACGATGTCGCCGCCCGCCGCGACAGCCTGCCGTTCGACATCGACGGCGTGGTGTACAAGGTCAACCGCCTGGACCTGCAGCGCGAACTGGGTTTTGTCACGCGCGAGCCGCGCTGGGCGGTGGCGCACAAATTTCCGGCGCAGGAACAGTTGACCACGGTGCTCGGCATCGAGGTGCAGGTCGGTCGCACCGGTGCGCTGACGCCGGTGGCGCGGCTCGCCCCGGTGTTCGTCGGCGGCGTCACGGTGACCAACGCGACCCTGCACAACCAGGATGAAATCGACCGCAAGGATGTGCGCGTCGGCGATACCGTGATCGTGCGGCGCGCCGGCGACGTCATCCCCGAGGTCGTGGCCGTGGTGGCGGAACGGCGGCCCCAGCCGGTGCCGCCGCGCTTCGATATCCTGCAAAGCTATCCGGTCTGTCCCGAATGCGGCTCGCACGCGGTGCGGCTGGAGGGCGAGGCGGCGGTGCGCTGCACCGGCGGCCTCTACTGCCCGGCGCAGCGCAAGCAGGCGCTGCTGCATTTTGCCGGCCGCCGCGCGATGGATATCGACGGGCTGGGCGACAAGCTGGTCGACCAGCTGGTCGAGCGCGGCCTGGTGCGCACGCCTGCCGACGTGTATGGCCTCAATCGGGAAACGCTCGCCGGGCTGGAGCGGATGGCCGAGAAATCGGCGGCCAACCTCATTGCGGCGAGCGAGGCCAGCAAGACCACCACGCTGGCGCGCTTCATTTTCGCGCTGGGCATCCGTAATGTCGGGGAAACCACCGCCAAGGATCTGGCGCGGCATTTCGGCGCGCTGGACCGGCTGATTGCCGCGAGCGAGGCCGATTTGCTGATGGTGCGCGACATCGGGCCGATCGTGGCGCAGTCGATCATCCAGTTTTTTGCCGAACCACATAACCTGGATGTGGTCAGCCAATTGCGCGCCGCGGGGGTTCACTGGCCGGAGTCCACCGGCGTGCAACAATCGACAGGCATGCTTGCCGGCAAGACGCTGGTGCTGACCGGCACGTTGCCGACGCTGACGCGCGATGCCGCCAAGGAAAGGATCGAGGCGGCAGGCGGCAAGGTGGCAGGGTCGGTGTCGAAGAAAACCGACTACGTGGTGGCAGGCCTTGAGGCCGGCAGCAAGCTGGCGAAGGCGCAGCAACTCGGCGTGGCCATTCTCGACGAGGCCGGGCTGCTGGCCTTGCTGGCAGCGGACAACAATAACGAGCAGCACGTTTTAGACTTTTGAACCAAAGGACAGACAGGGAAGCGACATGCAAAAAGTAAAAAAAGCCGTATTTCCGGTGGCCGGCCTGGGCACCCGTTTTTTGCCCGCCACCAAGGCCAGCCCCAAGGAAATGCTGCCCATCGTCGACAAGCCGCTGATCCAGTATGCGGTCGAGGAGGCGATGGACGCCGGCATCACCGACATCATCTTCATCAGCAGCCGCACCAAGCGCACCGTCGAGGACCACTTCGACAAGGCCTACGAGCTGGAGACCGAACTGGAGGCGCGCGGCAAGAAGCGCGTGCTGGAACTGGTGCAGTCGATCCGCCCGGCCGGCGTCAACTTCATCTACATCCGCCAGGCCGAGGCGCTGGGCCTCGGCCACGCGGTGCTGTGCGCGCAGCCGGTGGTCGGCAACGAGCCGTTTGCCGTCATCCTCGCCGACGACCTGCTCGACGGCACGCCGTCGGTGATGAAGCAGATGGTCGACCAGTACAACTACTACCAGTGCTCGGTGCTCGGGGTGCAGCAGGTGGCGCCGGAGGACACCGCGTCCTACGGCATCGTCGACGCCAGCCCGATGGCCGAGCGCGTGTCGCGCGTCAACGCCATCGTCGAGAAGCCCAAGCCGGAGGAAGCGCCGTCGACCCTCGGCGTGGTCGGCCGCTATATCCTGACGCCGCGCATCTTCCACCACATCCAGCATCTCAAGCCGGGCGCCGGCGGCGAACTGCAGCTCACCGACGCCATCGCCGCGCTGCTGAAGGAACAGCAGGTGCTGGCCTACGCCTACGACGGCGTGCGCTACGACTGCGGCAGCAAGCTCGGCTACCTGCAGGCGACGGTGGAATATGCGTTGCGCCACAGCGAAGTCAGCGAGGACTTCGCCGCGTATCTGAAAAACCGTGTCTGCTGATCAGCCCGCCGCAGCGCCGCCGTGCAGCCAGGCGGCGGCCTCCAGCGCATCCCCTGCCTCCATTCCCTGGCCCAGCAGCGCGGCGACCATGCCGGTCAGGCGGTCGCCCGAGCCCGCCTGCGCCAGCCACGGCCCGCCCGTGGTGTTGATGGCGTAGCGGCCGCCGGGGTGGGCGATCACGCTGCCAGTCCCTTTCAGCACGACGTGCGCGTGGAATTGCGTGCACAGCCGTTGTGCCGCCCCGATCCGGTCCGCCTGGATGTCGCCGCTGGATGCGCCGAGCAGGCGCGCGGCTTCGCCGGGATGCGGGGTGAGCAGGGTGGGCGCGGTGCGCTGCGCCGCCCGGCCCGCCAGGGCCGCATCGCCGGCCAGCAGGTTCAGCGCATCGGCATCCAGCACCAGCGGGCAGGGCGCCCCCAGCGCAGCTTCCAGCAGCGCATGCGCACGCGTGCCCTGACCCAGCCCGGGACCGATCGCCAGCACGCTCGGGCCCGCCTCCAGCAGATTCTCCGGGGCGGCGAACATCAGCCGCGGCTCGCCGTAATCGACCACGATGCGCTCGTCCAGCACCCCCAGGGTGACGCTGCCCGTGCCCTGCGCGAGCGCCGCGCGCCCGGCGATGAGACACGCGCCGACCATGCCGCGGGCGCCGCCGACGATGCCGACATGGCCGTAGCTGCCCTTGTGACTGTTGCGTTTGCGCGGCGGCAGGCCGTGGCGCGCTTCCAGCTGCGTCAGCGCGATCCCCGGCACGGCGGGCAGGGCGGCCGGGTCGACGTCGAGCATGTCGAGATGAAGCGTGCCGGCGTGGTCGGGGCCGTCCGCGGTGAGGAGTCCCGGCTTGAGGCCGAGGAAGGTCAGCGTGTGGTCGGCGGCGAACGCGCAGCCGCGCACGCAGCCGCGGTCGCTGTCCAGCCCGCTCGGCACGTCGAGCGCCAGGCGCGGGCAGTCGAGCCGGTTCGCCTGCGCGATCCAGCGTGCGTCCTCGCCCGTGACCTCGCGCTGCAGGCCGACACCGTACAGGCCGTCGACGACCAGGCTGTATCGCTGCGACGGCGGGATGTCCGCCAGGATCGCACCGCCGCTTTCGCGCCAGGCGGCCCAGGCATGCGCAGCATCCGGCGGCAGGCGCGCGGGGTCGGCACGGCTGGCGACGAGCACGCGGAAACCCTGCGCCATCAGGTGTCGCGCGGCGACCAGGGCGTCGCCGCCGTTGTTGCCGGGGCCGGCCAGCAGCAGTATCGGCTCGCCCGATTCGCGGGCGAGCGCGCCCGCCAGTTCGGCGGCCGCGGCGCCCGCCCGTTCCATCAACGAGGTTGCGGGGCGGGTGTCCGCCCAATGCCGCTCGACGATGCGGATGTCGGCGGCTGTGAACAGCGGCGGAGAAACGAGGGAAGCGGGAGTGGTCGGCATGGGCAGACAGGGGGATCAAGTCGGGGCGCAGCGGACATCTTAATCCCGGCGGCGGCGCGATTGCGTGCAGCGTTCCCGTGGCGGCACACCGGACTGGTTGAAAATGACTACGTCGCCTGGTATCCAGCGCAGCTTGCGCAATGCCGTTGATGGTTTGCCGCGCGTCCAGCCCGGAAAATGGAGAATGAAGATGCAACGACGACACTTTCTGGCCGCTCTGGCGCTGCTTCCCGCGCTGCCGCTGGCGGCGCATGCAGCCAGGACGGAGCTGAACCTGGGCATATACCCGGGCACCGGCAAGGCGGATGTGCTCATGGGGGATTTCCGCGCCTGGGCGATGCCTTTTGCCCAGGCCCTTGGCGCGGCCATGGGCGCGAAACCGGGGCTGACCCTGTTCCGCAGCATCAAAAGCATTGCGCGCTCCATGGAGGGCGGCCGGCTGGACATGTATCTTGTGCCGCCGTCGGTGGCGGTGGCCGCGCTGGACCACCGCTACTCGCCGGTGGCGCGGGTGCGCGACCAGGCCACCGGCGTTCTGGTGCGCCGCAAGGGGGCCGCGGTGGCGACGGTGGCGCTCACCGAGAAGGAATCCTGGCTCGACGTGATGGCGCGCCACACGCTCAGGCGCAACAGGCAGGATGCAGTGCAGATCCTCAACCTGAAAACCCAGGAGGAGGTGGTGCTGGCGATGCAGCGTGATTTTGCCCAGGCCGGCAGCCTGCGCAGCAAGCTGGCCGACGAACTGGTCGCCAGGGGCGAGTTCGAGACCTGGTATGCCTTGCCCGCAACCCCGGATTTCACCCTGATGGCGAGCAATCGTTTCTCCGCGGCCGAGCAGGACAAACTGGGGAACGCTGCCGCCGCGCTCAGCCCGGACGTCATCCAGTCCCTGCAAAAAACCATCCACAGCAAGGTGACGGGGTTCGTGATCGACAAGCAGGCGGATTACCAGCTGATCAAGCAGGCAATCCGGGAGGCCGGCTACTGACCCGCGCGGGCCTGTCCGGCCGGCTTGCGGGATACCCGCGGCGGCTTATACTGCAAGGTGTTGCGAAACTTTCTGGAATACGCATGGATACTCGTCATCGCACCCCTGCCGGCGCTTTGGTGGCGCAATGCACCGATGAAAACAGTTGTACGGTTTTCAACTGCGAAGTCTGCTTGAAGGAAATCCCCGCCGATGCGGCCAAGCTGACGGACGCGCAGGACTACGTCCACCATTTTTGCGGGCTCGACTGCCTCGAAGCCTGGCAGAAGCAGAGCCGGATTCGCCGCTAGGCCCGTCCGGTCAAGCGCTCCAATCGGCTAAAATAGCGCCTTTGCCCTGTTTGCAAAGGCGCTCATGTCTTCCATCGTATCGCTCCCCGGCAGTGCTGCGCTGTCGTCTTTCCGCATCGATAAAATCCGCCAGGAGGCCGCCCGGCTGGGCATTGCGCTGGGCGAATTGACGGCGCGCCATTGGCATTTCCTGGAGCTGGACGCCGAACTGGACGCGGCTGCCGCGCGGCAGCTCGACAAAACGCTGGATTACGGCACCCCCGCCGACAGCCCGACGGCGAACGACATGCAGTTGCTGGTCACGCCGCGTCCGGGCACGATTTCGCCGTGGTCGTCCAAGGCGACGGATATCCTCAGAAACAGCGGCCTGGCCCAGCTGCGCCGGATCGAACGCGGGGTGGCCTATCGCTTGTGTGATCCGCAGGGCGACGCGCTTTCGGGGCAGGCGCTGGCGGCGCTGCTGCCGCTGCTGCACGACCGCATGACGGAAGCCGTGATGGACTCGCTGGAAGCCGCGCAGCTGCTGTTCCAGCACGTGCCGCCACGCGAATTGACCGCCATCGACGTGATGGCGGGCGGCCGTGCCGCGCTGGAGGCCGCCAACCGCGATCTCGGCCTGGCTCTGTCGGACGACGAAGTCGAATACCTGGTCGACAACTTCACCCGCATCGGGCGCAACCCCACCGACGTCGAACTGATGATGTTCGCGCAGGCCAACTCCGAGCACTGCCGCCACAAGATCTTCAACGCCGCCTGGGTGATCGACGGCGCGGCACAGGCCAAGTCGCTGTTCGGCATGATCCGCGACACCCACGCAGCGCATCCCGCGGGCACGGTGGTGGCGTATTCCGACAACTCGTCGGTGATCGAGGGGGCGCAGATCGATCGCTTCTACCCGCGCGCCGACGGCAGCTACGCTTACAGCAGCGAACTCACCCACGTGCTGATGAAGGTGGAAACGCACAACCATCCGACCGCGATCTCGCCTTTCCCCGGCGCCGCCACCGGCAGCGGCGGCGAAATCCGCGACGAGGGCGCGACCGGCATCGGCTCCAAGCCCAAGGCCGGCCTCGCCGGCTTCTCGGTTTCCAACCTCAACATTCCCGGCTTCGAGCAGCCGTGGGAAGCCGGCGCCTACGGCAAGCCGGCGCGCATCGTCACGCCGCTCGCGATCATGCTCGAAGGCCCGATCGGCGCGGCGGCGTTCAACAACGAATTCGGCCGTCCCAACCTGGCCGGCTATTTCCGTACCTTCGAAGAGACCGTGGCGGAGCAGCGGCGCGGTTACCACAAGCCCATCATGCTGGCGGGCGGCGTCGGCAGCATCCGCGCCGACCACGTCGAGAAGAAAATGCTGCCGGTCGGCACGCTGCTGATCCAGCTGGGCGGCCCCGGCATGCTGATCGGGC
>NZ_MKUG01000130.1 GCF_001897685.1 Thiobacillus sp. 65-1402 | reverse complement strand
CATCTCCGGTCGCGGCACCGTCGTCACCGGTCGTGTCGAGCGCGGCATCATCAAGGTTGGCGAAGAAATCGAAATCGTCGGCATCAGCCCGACCGTCAAGACCACCTGCACCGGCGTCGAGATGTTCAGAAAGCTGCTCGACCAAGGTCAGGCCGGCGACAACGTCGGCGTGCTGCTGCGCGGCACCAAGCGTGAAGAAGTCCAGCGCGGCCAGGTTCTGGCCAAGCCCGGCTCCATCAAGCCGCACACCAAGTTCAGCGCCGAGATCTACGTATTGTCGAAGGACGAAGGCGGCCGCCACACCCCCTTCTTCAATGGCTACCGTCCGCAGTTCTACTTCCGCACCACCGACGTCACCGGCAGCATTGAACTGCCGGCCGGCACCGAAATGGTGATGCCTGGCGACAACGTTAGCATCAAGGTATCGCTGATTCAACCGATCGCCATGGACGAGGGTCTGCGCTTCGCCATCCGCGAAGGTGGCCGCACCGTTGGTGCCGGCGTCGTGGCCAAGATCGAAGAGTAAGGCTCAACAATGCAAAACCAGAAAATCCGCATCCGCCTGAAGGCGTTCGACTACAAACTGATCGACCAGTCGGCGCTTGAAATCGTCGAGACGGCCAAACGCACCGGCGCAGTGGTCAAGGGACCGGTCCCGCTGCCGACCTCGATCGAGCGTTTTGACGTGCTGCGCTCGCCGCACGTCAACAAGACATCGCGCGACCAGTTCGAGATCCGTACCCATCGCCGCTTGATGGACATCATGGATCCCACAGACAAAACCGTGGATGCCTTGATGAAGCTGGACCTGCCCGCCGGGGTGGACGTCGAAATCAAGTTGTAAAAAGCCGCGGCGGCTGTGTATAATGCCGCCCCTGCAGTTTTGCTTTTAGAAGCCGGTCAATAGTAATCGGCGCCTACAACCCTGGTTCCCGTGGTTTCCCCGGGGGCTTGTGATAGGAAATACAAAGATGAGTATCGGGTTCGTTGGCCGCAAGGTCGGCATGACCCGCATTTTCACCGAGGGCGGCGCGTCCGTTCCGGTGACAGTGCTGGAAGTGTCCAACAATCGTGTGACGCAGGTGCGCACGCCAGAAAACGACGGCTATTCCGCGGTGCAGGTTGCTTATGGCAGCCGCCGCAACAGCCGTGTCAACAAATCGGAAGCGGGGCATTACGCCAAGGCGGGTGTCGAGGCTGGCGAGCTGCTGCGCGAATTCCGCGTGTCTGCGGAGGAGGCGGCACAGTATCAGCCCGGCGCCGTGGTGTCGGTTGAGTTGCTGCAGGCGGGCCAGAAGGTCGACGTGACCGGTGTTACCCAGGGCAAGGGTTTTGCGGGCACCATCAAGCGCCACAATTTTGCCTCGCAGCGCGCCTCGCACGGCAACTCGCGTTCGCATAACGTGCCTGGTTCCATTGGCATGGCGCAGGATCCGGGTCGCGTGTTCCCGGGCAAGCGCATGGCCGGCCACATGGGTGCGGTGGTCTGCACCAAGCAGAATCTGGAGGTTGTGCGCGTCGATGCGGAGCGCGGACTGGTCTTGTTGAAGGGCGCTGTTCCGGGTGCCAAGGGCGGCCATGTGATGGTGCGCCCGGCTGTGAAAGGGGGTGCCTAATGGATTTGGCGGTCATTAACGAACTGGGTCAGCAGGTGACCAGCGTCGCGGCTTCCGACGAAACCTTCGGTCGTGATTATAACGAGGCGCTGGTGCATCAGGTGGTGACGGCGTTCCAGGCGAACGCGCGCAGCGGTAACCGTGCGCAGTTGACGCGTGCCGAGGTGACTGCCTCCACGCATAAGCCGTGGCGTCAAAAGGGTACCGGCCGTGCGCGTTCCGGCCGTACCTCGAGCCCGATCTGGCGCGGGGGTGGTGTCACCTTCCCGAACAAGCCGAACGAAAACTTCAGCCACAAGGTGAACCGCAAGATGTACCGCGCGGGGTTGGCGACCATCCTGTCGCAGCTGGCGCGTGAGGGCAAACTCAAGGTGGTGGAGAGTCTGGGCATCGATTCGCCCAAGACCAAACTGCTTGCCGGCAAGCTCAAGTCGATGGGTTATGGCAAGGTCATGATCATTGCGGACAGCGTTGATGACAACCTGTGGCTGTCGTCGCGCAACCTGCCGAACGTTTATGTGGTCGAGCCGCATCAGGCGGATCCGTGGAGCCTGGTTAAATTCGGTAACGTGCTGATCACCAAGGCGGCGGTCAAGCAGTTTGAGGAGATGGTGTAATGGGTGCGATCAGTCAAGAGCGTTTGCTCAAAGTCATTCTCGCGCCGGTGATCTCCGAAAAGAGCACGCGCGTTGCGGACAGGCAGAATCAGGTAGTTTTTCGCGTGTTGCCCGACGCGACCAAGCAGGAAATCGGCGCTGCTGTCGCCAGCCTGTTCAAGGTTGAGGTTGCGGGTGTGCAGGTGCTCAACGTCAAGGGCAAAATCAAGCGCACCGGTCGCGTCACGGGTCGTCGCGACAACTGGAAGAAAGCGTATGTCACCCTGAAGCCGGGTCAGGACATCGACTTCGCGTCCGGTCAGTAAGGGAGAAAATCATGGCATTGATTAAAGTCAAACCCACCTCTGCCGGTCGTCGTGCCGTCGTCAAGGTCGTTACCCCGGGGCTGCATAAAGGCAAGCCGGTTGCAGCGCTGCTCGAGCCGCAGAAGCGCGGCTCGGGTCGCAACCACCATGGCCGCATCACGGTGCGCCACAAGGGCGGTGGTCATAAGCAGCACTACCGCGTGGTTGATTTCCGTCGCAACAAGGATGGCGTCGTGGCCAAGGTTGAGCGGCTGGAGTACGACCCCAACCGTTCCGCGCACCTGGCTTTGCTGTGTTATGCCGATGGCGAACGCCGCTACATCATTGCGCCGCGCGGTGTTCAGGTCGGTGCGCAGTTGGTGAGCGGGGTCGAGGCGCCGATCAAAGTGGGTAACTGTATGCCGCTGCGCAACATTCCGGTCGGCAGCACGGTGCACTGCGTTGAGATGATGCCCGGCAAGGGTGCGCAGATTGCCCGCTCTGCGGGTACGTCGGTTCAGCTGCAGGCGCGTGAAGGCAGTTATGCCCAGTTGCGGCTGCGTTCCGGCGAAATCCGCAAGGTACACGTTGATTGTCGTGCCACGCTTGGCGAGGTGGGCAACGAAGAGCACAGCCTGCGTTCGATCGGCAAGGCGGGCGCCAGCCGCTGGCGTGGCATTCGCCCGACGGTTCGGGGTGTGGTGATGAACCCGGTCGATCACCCGCATGGCGGCGGCGAAGGCCGGACTGCGGCGGGCCGCCACCCGGTCAGCCCGTGGGGCACTCCGACCAAGGGCTATCGCACCCGCAGCAACAAGCGCACCTCCAACATGATCGTCCGCCGCCGTCAAGCGCGCTGATTGAGGTAGAAAGATATGGCACGTTCAATTAAAAAAGGCCCCTTCGTTGATGGGCATTTGCTGAAAAAGATTGAAGCCGTCCGCGGCTCCAATGACAAGCGCCCGATCAAGACCTGGTCGCGTCGCTCCACCGTGTTGCCTGATTTCATTGGCTTGACGATTGCGGTGCATAACGGCCGCCAGCATGTTCCGGTGTTCGTGACCGAGAACATGGTCGGCCATAAGCTGGGCGAGTTTTCCCTGACGCGTACCTTCAAGGGGCACGTTGCGGACAAAAAGGCGAAGAAATAAGGAGCGCATGATGGAAGTTTCTGCGATTTTGCGTGGTACCCGCCTGTCCGCCCAGAAAGGCCGTCTGGTTGCTGACCAGATCCGCGGCCTGCGCGTGGAGAAGGCGTTGAATATCCTGGCCTTCAGCCCGAAAAAAGGCGCCGGCATCATCAAAAAAGTGCTTGAGTCGGCGATTGCCAACGCTGAGCACAATGAGGGTGCGGACATCGATACCCTGACGGTCAAAACGATCTGCGTTGACCAGGGTTCTGTGCTGAAGCGTTTTACCGCCCGCGCCAAAGGCCGTGGCAACCGTATTAGCAAACCGACCTGTCACATTACCGTGACGGTCGGGGACTGAGGAAGCACCATGGGACAAAAAATACATCCGATTGGGTTCCGTCTTGGTGTTCAGCGCATCTGGACGGCCAAGTGGTACGGGTCGAACCGCAATTTTTCCAGCACCCTGCTGGAGGACATCAAGGTTCGTGACTACCTGAAGAAAAAGCTGGCGCACGCCTCGGTCTCCAAGGTGCTGATCGAGCGCCCCGCCAAGAACGCCCGCATCACGATTTTCAGCGGTCGCCCCGGTGTGGTGATCGGCAAGAAAGGCGAGGACATCGAGGTTCTGCGCGGCGAACTCGCGCGCCTGATGTCGGTGCCTGTGCATGTCAATATCGAGGAAGTGCGCAAGCCGGAAACCGATGCGCAGATCGTTGCCGATGGCATCGCCCAGCAGCTTGAAAAGCGCGTGATGTTCCGCCGCGCCATGAAGCGCGCCATGCAGAATGCCATGCGCCTGGGTGCGCAAGGCATCAAGATCATGAGTTCAGGTCGCTTGAACGGCGCTGAAATCGCCCGTACCGAATGGTACCGCGAAGGCCGCGTGCCCCTGCACACCCTGCGCGCGGAAATCGATTATGGCTTTGCCGAAGCCAAGACCACCTACGGCATCATTGGCATCAAGGTTTGGGTATACAAAGGCGACGCGCTCAACCGTGGCGAGCAGCCTGCGGTAGCCGATCAGGAAAAGCGCGGCAAGAAATCAGGAGTGAAACATGCTGCAGCCAGCTAGAAGGAAATTCCGCAAGGAACAGAAGGGCCGTAACACCGGACTGGCGACCCGTGGCGCCAACGTGAGTTTTGGCGACTTCGGTCTGAAAGCGGTCGGCCGCGGCCGTCTGACTGCGCGTCAGATCGAGGCGGCGCGCCGTGCAATGACGCGCCACATCAAGCGCGGCGGACGCATCTGGATCCGTATTTTTCCGGACAAGCCGATTTCGCGTAAGCCCGCCGAGGTGCGTATGGGTAACGGCAAAGGTGCCCCGGAGTACTACGTCGCCGAGATCCAGCCGGGCAAGGTTTTGTACGAGATGGATGGGGTGAACGAAGAGCTGGCGCGCGAGGCTTTCCGCCTGGCGGCCGCCAAGCTGCCGATCGCAACCACCTTCGTTACCCGCATGATCGGGAGCTGAGTGATGAATACACAAGAAATGCGCGGCAAGAATGCCGCAGAACTAAAGCAGGAACTCGAATCCCTGCTGCGTGCCCATTTTGCACTGCGCATGCAGGTGGCCACCCAGCAGTCGAACAAAACTGCCGACCTGGGCAAGTTGCGCCGTGATATTGCCCGCGTCAAGACCATTATGCGCGAGAAGGCGGGCCAGGCATGACTGAAATGAAAAAGATGGTGCGCACGCTGACAGGGCGTGTGGTGAGTGACAAGATGAACAAGACGGTCACAGTCCTGGTCGAGCGTCGCGTCAAGCATCCGGTTATCGGCAAGATCATCCGGTTGTCGAAAAAGTACCACGCTCACGATGAAAACAACGAGTTTCACGAAGGCGACACGGTGCAGATCGAAGAGTCACGCAAGCTTTCACGCACCAAGGCGTGGACCGTAAGCAAGCTGATCGAGCGCGCGCGCGTATAACGCTTGCATGAAATGTAATAGCCCGGTATAGTGCCGGGTTTTCCGGTTGGTGAGCCGGTTGGTTTTGTCCGGTTCGCTGACTCAAGCAGTTCCGCGCATAGCGGGATTTTCTCCCGAACGGGTTCCAAGACTGGCCGCCATTTTGGTGGATTAAGTTGGAGGCAATTTAAATGATTCAGATGCAGTCCGTATTGGACGTGGCAGACAATACCGGTGCGCGCTCGGTTATGTGCATCAAGGTGTTGGGCGGCAGTCATCGCCGCTATGCGAGCGTGGGCGACATCATCAAGGTCACCATCAAGGATGCGGCACCTCGTGGCCGTGTGAAAAAAGGCGACATCTACAACGCTGTGGTGGTTCGTACCGCAAAAGGCGTGCGCCGGCCCGATGGTTCGCTGGTGCGATTCGATGGCAATGCGGCGGTGTTGCTGAACAACAAACTGGAGCCGATCGGTACCCGTATTTTCGGGCCGGTCACCCGTGAGCTGCGCACCGAGAAGTTCATGAAGATCGTCTCGCTGGCGCCTGAGGTTCTGTGAGAGGGAATCATGGCACGTATTCGTAAAAGTGATCAGGTGATCGTCCTGACCGGGAAAGACAAGGGCAAGCGCGGCGTCGTGCTTCGGGTGCTTGATGATGGCCATGTGCTGGTTGAAGGTGTGAATCGCGTTAAGAAGCACCAGAAGCCCAATCCCATGCGCAACATCCAGGGCGGGATCGTCGAGAAAGAAATGCCGATCCAGGCTTCCAATGTCGCGTTGTTCAACGCGGGCACGCAGAAGGCTGATCGCGTGGGTTACAAGGTGCTGGAGGACGGCCGCAAGGTGCGTGTGTACAAGTCCAATGGCGAAATGGTTGACGCTCAGGGGTGATCATGGCGCGTTTTCAAGAGTTTTATCGTGAGACGGTGGTGCCCAAACTGGTAGAGCAGTTTGGTTATAAGTCCGTCATGGAAGTGCCGCGTATTCAGAAGATCACCCTGAACATGGGGGTCGGCGAGGCGGTGGCTGACAAGAAGGTGATGGATCACGCTGTGTCGGACATGCAGAAGATCGCGGGCCAGAAGCCGGTTGTCACCAAATCCAAAAAATCTATCGCAGGTTTCAAGATTCGCGAAGATTACCCGGTCGGTTGCATGGTGACGCTGCGTCGTGCGCAGATGTTCGAGTTTCTCGATCGTCTGGTGACGGTGGCAATGCCGCGTATCCGCGATTTCCGCGGTGTTTCGGGCAAGTCCTTCGATGGCCGTGGTAACTACAACATGGGCGTCAAGGAGCAGATTATTTTCCCCGAGATCGAGTACGACAAGATCGATGCTCTGCGTGGGATGAATATCACGATCACCACCACCGCCAAGACTGATGATGAAGCGCGAGCATTGCTTGCCGCCTTCAGTTTCCCGTTCAAGAATTGAGGTAGGCATGGCCAAGTTATCCTTGATTAATCGTGAAGAAAAGCGCGCGCGCATGGTGAAGAAATATGC
>NZ_MKUG01000129.1 GCF_001897685.1 Thiobacillus sp. 65-1402 | reverse complement strand
ACAGTTTGCCCCCTTCGGGCAGCGCCCGGTTGTGCTGGGAGCGGACCAGCCAGTCGGCGGGATGCTCCAGATCGCGGGCTTGCGCCATCAGGGCCACGATGTCGGCCTCCCGATCCGCCACGTACACCAGACGGGTGTCCGGCAGGCTGGCCGCCAGTTCGGCGATGCGCATGTAGCCTTCCGTCCAGCGGGTGCTTTCCAGCAGGCCGCCCCGTTGTCCGTCCGCGTCCTTGGGCTCGCGCGCCCACATCCAGGCATCCAGCACCCCCAGGGGTTCCCGTTCCGGGCTAACCGCGTAGGTGGGATGGACGTACATGCCACGCTGCGCTTCATAGGACAGCGGTCCCAGACCGGCAATGCCTTGCCCGTTGAAGTCCAGTTCCGTGGTGTCCTGCAGGCACAGGACGACGGGATGGGCGCGCATGCGCGCCTCGGAACTGCGCCAGTGCGGCGCAAGGATGGCTTCCCATTCAACGTCGTCCTGGGACAGAAAGCGATACGCCGCCTGGGTTTCCGCCCAGCCTCCGCACGCTTGCGGAATGCTGGCCATCGGATTGGCGGCCATGCGCTCGGCCAGCAGCACCGTGCGCTTGTCCAGACGCCTGTCGCCGAGATCGATATCCTTGAACTCCTCCGCCGCCCAGCTCATCACGCAAACCTCGTATTACCAGAGAAGTCAGCATGTTACGGTGAGGCATTGAAGTTGTGTGTAATGGGATGCTATAAACGCTGGCGTGAGTTGGGTCTCAAGGCAATTCGGGACGAGCTTAAGGCGGATCGCAGGGTAATCGCGGTTTCGATGGACCTGACGAGTTATTACCATCAGATAGATCCGGTATTCATTGCGGATAAACGTTTCCTGGCTTTAGCCAAAATCGAATTGTCTGAGTGGGAATATGAGTTCACCGCTGCGTTTTCTGATGCGCTGAAGCTATGGTCGGACATGGTCGTGGCCAAGCTGCTTGAAATGGGCTGCGACGCGGAAAAGATAAAGGTCGGTGGGTTGCCAATTGGCCTCACGATTTCGCGTGTGACTGCCAATGCCCTATTAGCGGGGTTGGATAGTGATATTGAGGAAGGATTGGCACCGGTTTATTACGGGCGGTATGTAGACGACCTATTTCTCGTATTGCGTGATCCCGGTAACCTCAATGACGCGAGCCAGTTGCTCAAGTTCATTGCTGCGCGGACAGCGTGCTTTCCGGCGGAAGGGGAAGGTGAAAAGAAGAACGACATCTATCTAACGTTGCCAGGTGAGTTCCAAGGAAGAACTACGCTCATGCTGCAACAGACGAAGCAGAAGGCTTTCTTCCTGCAAGGGCATGGTGGGCTGGACTTGCTCGATAACATCGAAACGCAGATTCGCAGCGTTTCCAGCGAACGCCGACTGATGCCGTCACCGGGGCGCCTCGAAACGATGGCCTCGGCGAAAGTGCTAACAGCAGCGGGGCAGGCTTCCGAAGAGGCCGATACTTTGCGTCGCGCTGATGGACTGTCAGTACGACGCCTGGGGTGGGCGATTCAGTTACGGGCCGTTGAAACGCTTGCACGTGACCTCAGGCAGAACGACTGGAAAGAAGAGCGAGCCAAGTTTTACCAGTTTGCCCACAGCCATATCCTGCGGCCCGACAAAATTCTCGACCATGTTGACTACCTGCCGCGATTGCTCTCGCTCGCAGTCGCGTTGATGGATTGGGCCGAGGCCAGAAAACTCGTTGACGCAACGATTTATTCACTTCGTGAACTGGAGGCCAAGATAGATGGTACGAAAGTCAAGGTGAATGGCCAGCCAGCAAGCGGAGTTGATGAAAACGCATGGTCCAGCCTGCGTGCTTCCGTATTGGAACTAGCGGCCGACGCTATTGCTCGATCTTTGCGCTGGAGCCAGCGTGACGGGGGGCCACGGCCACTTTCTGAAACGGCGCTCGATCTATGCAAACTTGTTGGACTTGGCACCAATATCGATGAGATTTATGCCTTATCCCTTGCACTCCGGGAGAGCGATTGGGCCAAGACTCCCTATAAAGATCATCTGCGCCGTGATGCAAGTCGGCAGCGGTCGGCGCTTGAGCAAGAAGCGCAGCTGTATGGCCTATACGTACACGAAGGTGACCTCCACGAATTTTTGTTGCTCTCGGGCGCCTCAGATAATGGGTCGGCCGCGGTGCGGGTGAACCCACGGTGTAAGCAGATAGCACCTGACAGCACCGCACCATCTTTGCTGCCTTATCTATTTCCGACCCGCCCGTACTCGACGCAAGACATTTCGCTGTTTCTTCCGGACCAATGCGTATTTGTTGGGGAAGAACCTAACTCAGCGCGCGCATGGGCACGCTATGTCCGAGCTGTTCGAGGTGTATGGGTCTGGGGTTCTTTGGTAACTGATCAATTCGACTTTGGCTCGGCCACACCACCACAGCACCCAGAGCAGAAAGAAAAACCAAAAGGCAAAATCGCAGTTTTAGGGGCGGCAAGGAAAGGGGAAAAAATTCGGCTAGGTATAAGCAGCCTTCTAACAACGGAGGACAGTTGGCGAGCCTGTGCAGATGGTCGGCCTGATATTTCGAGAGAACGCTATGCGCGCATAGAGCGGTTGATCAACCAGGCGATCTCAGCATACCCAAAGCCCACTCACTTGCTCTTGCCCGAGCTTTCTTTGCCTGATCGTTGGGTGGATACAGTCTCGGGGCTATTGCTTGATGCGGGGATCAGTCTTGTTGCTGGGCTCGACTATCACCGTCGGTTTCCGAATTGGATTCATAGTGAAGCGGTCCTCGTGCTGGCGGATGATCGGCTTGGATTTCCGGCATCCGTGCAGATTAGACAGCCTAAGTCGATGCCTGCCGCAGCTGAGGAAGAAAGGTTGCTGAAGGACTACGGTCAGAAATGGGCTGATACTCTCAAGGATGTTGAAAAGCCGGTTTATCAGCATCAAGGCTTTTGCTTCGGCGTACTTGTTTGCTCGGAATTACAGAACGTAAATCATCGCCTACGGTTTCAGGGCGATATTGATTGCATGATAGTTTTGTCGTGGAATCAGGACTTAGAGACTTTTTCGGCCCTTGTGGAATCGGCGAGCCTGGACGTTCATGCGCACATTGCATTGGTCAATAACCGGAAGTACGGAGACAGCCGAGTGAGATCACCCTCCAAAGCAAATCACGGTCGCGATCTATGTCGACTGCGAGGCGGACAGAACGAGCATGTAGTCGTCGTTGAACTGGATGTCGAAACGTTACGTGCATTCCAAAGTCGAGCAACTCGATGGCCGCGTGATGACGATCCATTTAAGCCGGTTCCAGAAGGTTATGTGATGGCGAAATATCGTAGAACTACACCAGAGTAGTCTTTATCGATCCCCCATCAACGATTCCAACTCCAGATAACACCTCGCTCCACCCCTGCCGCTCAATAACCTCCGCAAAATCCTCAGCTAATTCCGCCTGAAAACACAAAGTCTGGCCGGTGAACGGGTATCAAACTGCATGTCGGTGGTGGCCACAACTGGCGCGGGTATCCTCAGACAAGCAGCTTGACTGCTCTTTTTCAACGACAAATCCGGCTAGATGCCGGGTTTGTCGTTTTTTCCGAGTGTGCTTGTCTCTTGATCCCGGGGGAGCTGTATTCTCCATTCGCGAATAGCGAAAATTCTGAAGTTTTCGGTTATTCCCAATTCTTGAAATGAGAATGCTGACGAACGACCACAACGAATTGAAACAATGAGCGCTTCGCCTGACCCCTACGCCCGAATCTTCCTGCTGAGCCACATGCGCGCCTACACCAGTCTGGCGGGGCACATCCTCGGCTCGCACCCGCAGATCAACGGCTACTACGAAATGCACATGAGCTATGAGGATGTGTCCGCGCTGGAGCGGCAGCGGGAGGCGTTGCAGCAGGATGGTGCGCTGAAGAAAAACAGCCGCTACCTGTTCGACAAGCTGCTGCACAACGATTACCGGCTGAAGCCCGGACGGCTTGGCCCAGCCGACATCAAGATCCTCGTCGCCCTGGCGGAGCCGGAGCACACGATCAAGAGCATCGTGCATCTGTTCCGGCAAAAGCCGGACCCGGACCTGTACGCCTCGCCGGTCGAGGCGGCGAACTACTACGTGGAGCGGGTGCAGGCGCTCGTGGATTTCTGCCGCATGACCGATTGGCCTTATTTCTATTTCGATGCGGAACTGTGGCAGCGCGCGCCGGAGCGGCTGCTGCCCGGGCTGGCGGCGTGGCTGCAGCTGGATTCGCCGTTGAGCGAGCGGTACGAGGTATTCGGCCATACGGGGAAGGCGCGCAAGGGGGATGCGTCAGCGCGACTGCGCAGCGGGCGGATCGACCGGACCCGCAGCGATTACTCGGAGATGGCGATTCCGCAGGACGTGCTGGAAAGGGCGCGGGAGGTTTACCGGGAATGCCGGGCGCAGCTGATTGCGGGGGCGGCGGATTCCGTTTGCCTTTGATGGGTGGCTGTCAGAACAGGCTGTCCCAGGCATCGCGCTCGGCGCGGTAATTCATCAGGGCCTCGACGATCTGCCGCTTGCGTTGCGCACGGTGCTCGGCGGACTGGATCTGGCGCCAGGCGAGGGCATGCTCGCCGAAATTGCGCTCGATGTTGTCGATGAAGGCGCGCACCCGGCGCAGCGCATGGGCGAGGCCGGGCGAATGTGCGCTTGCCTGCAGCCACCAATAGTCGGCGTCGAAGACAAGCTCGCCCAGTTGCCGGCTCCGCTCGACGATGGCGTCGTGCTTCTGCTGGTACAGCGCGAGCAGTTCGGCCTCCTTCTCGCCGACGACGGCCTCGATCGCGCCCCGGGCGAAGGGTTTTGTGACGTCGGCCTGCCTGACCAGCGCTTCGGTGGAAAACAGCATCAGGTCGCCGAAGAACTGGCGCTCGAACTCGTCGGAGACGTCCACGCTGGCCTCGTCCACGTCGACGCCGGGGCGGAAGTCGTCGCCCGGCCCCGCTTCGGTGGTGCGGCGGTGCAGGTTGGGCATGTTGAACGAGGCGAAGCGCGCGCCGATTTCGGCGGCGATCAGCCGGCCGGCGGTGGGGCCGGACATGCGCAGGCGCAGGTGGCCGAAGGGGATAACGTATTTCAGCCCGGCGTAGTTGGCGATGTAGTTGCCGGGGTAGACCGTGCGCGCCGGGCTGAGCTCGGCAAAGCCATGGCCGTAGCCGAACCAGGTCTTGCGCGTGAGGTGCTCGCCGAAGAAGAAGGCGTCGAGCCGCTGCGCGAAGTCGGCAAGGCAGGCGCCGTGGTCGTGCTTGCCTTTGAGCCGGCAGGCGTAAGGGAAGGTCGCCGGCTGGTTCTCGAAGCCGAAGAGGCGGGCCATGTCGTGATACGCGGCCTCACCCGTTTTTTGTAGCGGCAGGCCGTGGAAAGTGCAGGCTTCGTCGCCGCGCAATGCGGCCATCCGGCTGAAGAAGGCGCTCACGTCGTCGAGAAAGTTCGCCGCCATCACCGCCGGCGACACGGGCGGATCGCCGACCATCTTGCCGGTGAGCAGACGGGTATCGGTGGTGCGGAAGATCCTGTCGATGGCGTGGAAGTAGTTCAGCGCGATCACGACTTCTTCGCCGGACGCGGTCTGCCGGTTCACGCACAGCGACTGGTCGCTGTCGACCAGGTAATACAGCGTGTTGTGCCTGTTTTCGGTCAGCTGCAGAAACTTCAGGTAGCTGAGGTTGCGGTTGGCGGCCTGACCCTTGAGGGAGAATTTTTCCTTGGGCTGGGTGGTGAGCAGCCTGCCCAGCCGTTCGCGCGTGGGCGGCGGCAGGGTGTGCAGCAGTTCGTACTGCTCGGCAAGGCCGAAGTGGACCACCTGCAGGCCTTTCCGCCGGTATTCCTCGACCAGCTCGAGGTGCCGGCGGATGTTTGCTTCGTCGCGGCTGTCCTCGCTGACGACGACCCGGATCCGCTCCCACCTGCCGGATGCGTGGCCGCCGTAGTCGAACTGCATGCAGACCTGGTAGATGCTTTCGAGGCAGGCCTTGAGGTGCGACGGGCGATCCGCCACCGGGATGCCGAGGATGAAGTGGTGACGGTTGTCCTTGCCGCGCTGCCGGATCAGCGCCTCCTGCTCGCGGAACAGCGCCTGGTAGCTCGCCAGCAGCGGATGGAAGTCGGCCTCGGCGGACCACATGGCAGGTTCCAGCAGGAGGGCGCACTGTTCGTGGAGGTCGATCAGCGCGTCGGCGTCGTGGGTAGCGGCCAGCCGCTTGCCGAGTTCTGCCAGGCCGGGAATCGCGGAGGCGTAGCGTGCGATGCAATCCTGCAGGCACGGGCTGGCGGGTGCGGGCAAGGCATGAGCGTCCGGGGTTTCCGGAAAGCGGGGGCGGCGTTCAATGTGCGGTCGGTTCATCGGCACTGGGGCGGGTGCGCGGGCTCGCTGCGAGGCAGAGGCGTAATAGTACCCGCCCGCGCATCAAATCCGGGTGGGCAGGGTGCCGGGGCGGCGCCGGTTTCGTCCTGCCCGTCCAGTCAGGCAGCGCCTGCCCATTCCGGCGATCGGCTCATGCGCGCAACCGCACCCGCCTTTCCACCGTCAGCACTTCGCCCGCCGCATCCACCACGGCATACAGCCTTGGTTTCGGGCGGCCAGCCCAGCTCGGGGCGGGGGTGGGGCTGTCCAGGTACACCACCTGGGCGCCGTCGAACTGCTTTTCGACCTGCCCGCGGGCGAGCAGATCGTTGAGGGCGTCGATGGAAATCCCGCGCTGCTTCATGCGGCTGAAGGCGAGGGGGCTGATCTTTCCGAGCTTCATCATGAGGCTTCTCCTGCGTGTGTGCGGTTGCATGTGCCTGCCAGGCGGCAGCACCTGGCGCGTATGGCGTTTTCGGGATCCGGTATTTATACTGTATGCAAATACAACTGTACATGCATACAGCATTTGGAGGAAGCCCCATGCGTGACCTGACCCGCCGCCAGGAAGAAATTTTCAACCTCATCCGGGAGTGGATCGAAACCACCGGCCTGCCGCCGACGCGCGCGGAGATTGCGCAGCGCTTCGGCTTCAGTTCGCCGAACGCCGCCGAGCAGCATCTCAAGGTGCTGGCAAAAAAGGGCGTGCTGGAGCTGCTGCCGGGGGCGTCGCGCGGCATCCGGCTGAAGGGCGGCGGCGGTCTGCCGCTGGTGGGCCAGGTGGCGGCAGGCAGCCCGATCCTGGCGCAGGAGAACGTCGAGCGGCACTACCAGCTCGACGCCGCCATGTTTTCGCCGCGCGCGGACTACCTGCTGAAGGTGCGCGGCATGAGCATGAAGGACGCCGGCATCCTCGACGGCGACCTGCTCGCGGTGCATCGCAGCGCCGAGGCGAAGGCCGGGCAGGTGGTGGTGGCGCGGATCGGCGACGAGGTCACGGTGAAGCGTTTCCAGAAGCGCGGCCACAGCGTGCAACTGCTGCCGGAAAACCCCGACTTCGAGCCCATCGTGGTCGACCTCAGGCGCCAGGAACTGGTCATCGAAGGCATCGCGGTCGGGGTGATTCGCAGCGGCAAGGCCTTGTAAGCGCGACTGGCGGCCGGACCGCGCCGGGGGGGTGCGCTGGGCGTCGATCCCGACGAGTTGCCGAGGCCGCCGCCCGGACGAGGACTTGCTCCGGCGGGCGGCGGGTCTAGATTGAGAGAGGCCGTTCGTTCTCTGCAAGGGAGAAACCGACATGGGATGGTGGCGCGTCGCGGGGGTATTGATGATGAGCA
>NZ_MKUG01000128.1 GCF_001897685.1 Thiobacillus sp. 65-1402 | reverse complement strand
CGCGTTCAACGCCATCGGCAGCGTCGTCGGCATCACGGCCGCCTTCCTGGTCGAGCGCTTTCGTAACGCCTTCTCCGACATCGGGGAGCTGGCGAAGGCCCTGGGCCAGGACGTGGCCGCGGCCTTCAGCGGCGACTTCTCGATGCAGTCGCTGCGCGCGGCACTCGGCCGCCAGCTCGGCGAGGTGCGGGATTTCGGGAAGGAGCTGGCTGGAGCCGTGCGCGACGCCGTCACGCGTGACTACGTCGGGGAGGCCGCGCAAGCCATCGCCCGGCGCATCCGCCCCGAGCAAACCCAGCCGGGCGTCTTCGGCCGTCCGCAGCCGCAGGCCTTGTCCGCCCCCGACAAAGGAGGCGAAGCAGCGAAGCTCGCCCTCGTGCAGGCCCAGGCCGAGGCCGAATTCAAGCTCCTCAAGGACGCGTTGGACCGTCAGGCGCGGGCGCTGGACGCATCCCTCGAAGACCGGCTGATCTCGCTCAAGGACTACTACGCGGCCAAGACCCGGATCGAGCAGCAGGAGATCGATGCGGAGATCCGGCGCGTGCAGGTCTCGCTCGCGGAGCAGCAGCGCCTGCAGAGGACCGGCAAGGACGAACCGGTACGCCTCAAGGCGAAAGCCGAGGTCGCCAAGCTCGAAGCGGAGCTCACCGTCCTCAACAACAAGCGCGCGGACGTCGAGGTCGCCAATGCCCGCAAGGCCGCCCAGGCCGAGCGCGAGCTGCGCGAGGAGCTTGCCAAGGTGCGCGACGAACTGCTCGACCTCACCGGGGCGGCGACCAGCCAGGATCGACGCGCGGCGATCGAGCGGCAGTACCAGACGCTGATCGAGCGGCTGCGTGCCGAGGGCGACACCGAAGGCGTGGCCACGGTCGGGCGCCTCATCGACGTCAAGTCGGCGGCCGCCGATCTCGCCGACTACGAGCGCCAGTTCAACGACGCGCTCGCCCGGATGCGTGCATCCGAGGAGTCGATCAACCTGCAGCGCCAGTCGGGGCTACTCACCGAATCCCAGGCACGAAGCCAAATCCTTGCGCTGCATCGCCAGACGGGCGAATCGCTCGATGCGCTCCTACCGCAGTTGGAGGCCGCCGCCGCGGCCATTGGCCCGGAGGCCGTCGCCCGGGTACAGACCTGGAAGAACGAGATCGCGCAGGTGAAGCTCGTGGTGGACGACGTGGCGGTCGCCATCGACGGGGCGGTGCAGGACGGCTTCGCGCAGATGTTCGAGGCCATCGGCAGCGGCGCCAAGTCGGCCAAGGACGCCTTCGCCGACTTCGCCCGCTCGGTACTCGCCGCCATCAACCGCATCGCCTCATCGGACAGGGAGGGGGTCGGCGCGCTATCCAACAATATCCTCAAGGATTTTGCGCTGACCAACAAGCTGCTGCGGCTGGCCAACGTGGCGTTCTACAACCAGGTCGGCGGGGGGGCGATCAGCACCATCTCGCGCGCGGTGGTGATTCTCGGTTTCGATGCGGTGCGCTCGATCGCCCTGAGCCTGATCCTGTTCGACAACCTGGAGAACAAGGCGCACGCGCAGCAGCTGAAGGAGGAATTCGTCAAGGTGCTGTACGCCGGCATGCTGGCGCGCGAGATGGCGGACAAGGCGCAGGTGAAGGATGTGGAGGAGGCGTTTATCGGCGCCATGCTGCACAACCTGGGGCGCATGCTGGCGATGTTCTACTTCCCGGCGGAGACGGTGGCGATCCGGCAGCGGGTCGAGGCCGAGGGCTACAGCGATGCCCGGGCCTCGACCGAGGTGCTGGGGGTGTCGTTCGAGAATCTGGGGATGGGCATAGCCAGGAGCTGGGGTTTTCCGGATCAGCTGGTGCAGAGCATGAAAAAGCTGCCGGGAGGAACGCTTAAGCCATGCGTGAGCAATATCGACCGGCTGCGCGTGCTGGCGAGCTTTTCCAATGAATTGTGCGAGGTCATCCTCAGCACGCCGGATGACGATCGCGGCAAGGCCCTGGCCAAACTCACGGCGCGTTTTTCCGCCGCCTTGCCTGTGACGGAGAAACAGCTTTCCGGGGTGATGGAAAAATCCATGCAGGACATCGCCCAGTTCGCCCTGGCGGTGAATGTGAATCTGAAACACAGCGCTTTCGCGCAGCAAGCGTCGAAGTGGGCCGCCGGGGTGGCGGCGCCGGCCGTACCGCCGACTGCGCCGGAAGCGGATGCCGGCGCGCCGCGGAGCGGCGTGTCCGCCATCGAGCCCGAGCTGGGCAGCAGCGTGCTCCACGAATACGCCCCGATCCTCGATGCGGCACCGGGCGAAGATGGCGTCAAGCCGCAGCGCAGCAGCGAGGAAATTCAGTCCGTCCTCACCTCGGGCCTGCAGGACGTCGGCAATTCGCTGATCGACGACACTATTTCAATCAACGATATTTTGCGCATGATCCTCGAGGCCATGTATAGCGGCATGGGTTTCGCGCATGTGGTGCTGTGCATCAAGGATGGCCGCCACAACACCCTGCGCGGAAAATTCGGTTTCGGCGACGACGTGCAGAACCTGATCAAGGCATTCGATTTCTCCCTGGCGGGGCAGCCGGATGTGTTTCTCGTCGCGCTCCAGAACAATGCCGACATCCTCATCACCGATATCAACGACCCTAAAATCGCGACGCGGATTCCGGCGTGGTACCGGCAGAATGTGCCGGCGCGCACGTTCGTGCTGTTCCCGATCATCGTGAAAGGCAAGCCGATCGGCCTGATCTACGCCGACCAGCCTAATCCCGGCGGCATCACGATTCCCGAGAAAGAGCTTGCCCTGCTCAAGTCGCTGCGCAACCAGGCGGTGCTGGCCATCAGGCAGTCGCTGTAAGCGGCGCGTGCCGGGCGGGGGGGAAAGCACCCGAGCCGCCGTGGGGTTTGTTCAGCAGCAAGGAGATGACCATGAATCGTGTGCCAGCCTTATTCCTTTGTACGCTGCTGCTCGGCAGCGCCGCTTCGGCCGACGACGTGACTTACCGCAAGGACATCCGCCCGCTGTGGGAGCAGAAGTGCATGGCCTGTCACGGCGAAGGCTCCCCCCTCTCTGGCCGAATTCGACGAAAACAAGGACAGCTACAAGGAGCTCAACCGCGGCCCGCGCATGGGTACCTACGCCAGCCTGGTGGCCTTCGTCGGCTGGCCGGACAGCGGCGCCCTGATGCGCCGGCTGGACGATGGAAGCAACACCAAGGATGGCAAGCCCGGCAACATGTATCGGAACCTGGGCGCCGATGAACCGGAGCGGCAGAAGAATCTGGCCTTGTTCAAGGCCTGGGTTGGCGAGAAGGGCTGGGTGCTGAAGCACTTCGACGAACTTACCCGGGAAGAGCTCGGCAGGATGCGGGTCGCCGAATAGGCAGCGGACGCCCCTGCCGCTGCGCGGCGCAAGACCGCACAGCGGAATTCGGCATAATGGCGGGATGCCGTCTGTCCGAATCGCCTTCCGTTTTTTCGCCGGCCTGCTGCTTGCGGGCCATGTCGTTTCTGCCGGCGCCGCCGAACTGCCCGCCGCTTTCACCGGCGCGCTGAAGCAGGCCGCCATCCCGCTCGACCATGTGGCGGTGGTGGTGCAGCCGCTGGAGGCGGCGCAACCCGTGCTCAGCCACAATGCCGATGCGGCGCTGAATCCGGCGTCGGTGATGAAGCTGGTGACGGGTTTCGCGGCGCTCGACCGGCTGGGTCCGGAATACGTGTGGACGACCGATGTCTGGGCGGACGGCCCCGTCGTGGACGGCGTGCTGACGGGCGACCTCGTCGTCAAGGGATACGGCGACCCGACCCTGACGCTGGAGCGCATGTGGCTGCTGCAGCGCGAACTGCGCGCACGCGGGGTGCGCCATATCCGCGGCAATCTGGTGCTCGACCTCAGCCACTTCGACGTACCGGCGATGGATCCCGGCGCGTTCGACGGCGAGCCGCTGGCCTTGTACAACGCCGCGCCGGGGCCGCTGGCGGCCAACTTCAACGCGACGACGCTGCGCCTGAAGCCGGGCGAGCGCGACGTGTCGATCGTGCCGGACATCGCGTTGCCGGGCGTGACGCTGATCTCGCAGCTGGTGCTGGAGGAGCGGGCGGCATGCAATGGCTGGAAGGGCGCGATCACGCCATCGATTGCCGAGGGCGAGCGCCCCGTGCTGGTGCTGCGCGGGCAATACGCGCGCGGCTGCGGTGAGCAGGCCTTGTCGCTGAACCTGTTCGAGCCGGCGGCCACGTTCGATTTCATTTTCCGCGGCCTGTGGGCGGAAGCCGGCGGCACGCTGAGCGGCGCGACGGTGCCGGGTCTGCCGCCCGCTGCGGCACCGCTGCTGAGGTTCGCCTCGGAGCCGCTGGCCGATGCGCTCACCCGCCTGAACAAGCATTCCAATAACCTGATGGCGCGCAACCTGTTCCTGACGCTGGGCGCGGAAGCCCATGGCGCGCCCGCGACGCTGGACAAGGGCGCGCGGGCGGTGCGCGAAATCCTGGAGCGGCAGGGGGTCGCGACCGCCAAGCTGGTGCTGGAAAACGGCGCCGGCCTGTCGCGCATCGAGCGCATCAGCGCCGGCGCGCTGAACCAGCTGTTGCGCACAGCCAGCCGCAGCCCGCTGTCCGCTGAATTCGAGTCGTCGCTGCCGATCGTCGCCGTCGACGGCACGCTGAAGCACCGCTTCAACGGCAGCTCGCTCGCCGGCAGCGCGCACCTGAAAACCGGCACCCTGCGCGACGTCAGCGCCTTGGCCGGCTACGTGTTTACCGCCAGCGGCGGGCGCGTCAGCTTCGTGATGCTGGTCAACCACGCCAATGCGCGCCGCAGCGAAGCAGCGCAACGCGCGCTGCTGGAGTGGGTGCAATCCGGCGAGGCGGTGCGATGACTCCCGGCTGCCGCGCGATGGGGCTGTTTCTGGTGCTGCTGGCGCTGTTCCAGTCGTTGCCGGTGGCCGTGGAT
The DNA here is from genome assembly GCF_001897685.1 of Thiobacillus sp. 65-1402. Lineage (GTDB taxonomy): Bacteria > Pseudomonadota > Gammaproteobacteria > Burkholderiales > Thiobacillaceae > Thiobacillus. Next base: position 2,234 of record NZ_MKUG01000128.1, on the reverse strand, counting down.
GCCTGGCAGGCGCGACAGTGGCCGGACACGGCGGCGGAATGGCTGCGGCTGTCGCTGTTGCCGGGGGCGCTGTGGCTGTATCTGCGCTACTTCAGCATCCTGGGCTGCCGCCGCTGCGGGGACGACGATGAACTTCGATAAGGTGCCCGAGTGGGTGAGATGGCTGGCGCAGGATGCCGACGGTGCCTGGTGGGGGTATGAAGCCGAGCCCAACAAGCAGGATTACGGCTGGTACGAGAACGAAGTGGGGCGCATCGTGCGGCTGGGGCAGGCTGCGCCGCCGGACGACTGGGAAGCGACGCTCAGCGCCTGGCCGTCCGAGCGCGGCTGACCGCTGCACCCGCCAGGTTCAGGGCGCTGCAGCAGGCGCGTTGAGCTGCAGCTGCCCGTCCTTCACCGGAATGCGCGGGCCGGGCTGGCGATCCATGCGCACCTGGCCTTCTTCCTTGCCCAGACGGTAGCGCACGTCATAGGCCACGGTTTTGCTGCGCGTATCGTAGACGGTCTTGCAGCGCGTTTCGGTGCGGCTGGTCGTGTCTTTTTCCTGCATTCCCTTCTGTACCTGGTGGCCGGCGTAGCCGCCGGCGGCGGCACCGGCGACGGTGGCGACCGTGCGCCCCTTGCCGCCGCCTATCTGACTGCCAAGGAGGCCGCCTGCGACCGCGCCGATCGCGGTGCCGGCGATGCGGTTGGGATCCTTGATCGGCGCCTGTTCGTTGACAACCACGTCGTGGCAAACCTGCCGCGGCGTTTTGGTGGTTTCGGTGACCGGCTCGACCGCCAGCACCTCGGCAAATTCCGGCTTCGGGTTGAGCACCTTGTACCCGGCCACACCGCCAATCGCGGTGACGGCAACGGCGCCGGCTATCACGCCGGCCAGCATGGATTTATTCATGATCTCTCTCCCGAGGGCTGAAAATGGCGACATGAGGCATGCTTCAAATCATAGCTCATGGCGCGGCAATCCCCGCCGCCGGAAGGCGGCGTCATGCGGGCTGCAGCAGGTCGATCCTGAAGCGGGCCTCATAGGGCGGGACGTTGCATTCGATGACGTCCGAGGGGGCGACGTCGAGGCGCACGCCGACGATGTCCGTGCGCACCGGCAGCTTCGCGGCGCCGCGGTCCACCAGCACCACGGTGCGGATTTCCGCCGGCTGCTTGCCGGCAAGGTATTCCACCGCGCGCAGCATGGAATGGCCGCGATACATGACGTCGTCCACCACCAGCACCGTGTGGCCGGCAAGGTCGAGGGCCGCGTGCGTCGGGTTCTCAGTCAGCGGGGTATCCGGGTGCAGCAGCGTGAGGTCGTCGGCGTAGCGTTCGATCTTGAGATCCAGCCGCACGCAGTCGGTCAGGCCCCAGGTTTCGCGCAGCCGCGCATGCAGGCGATCGGCCAGTGGCGCGCCGCGGCGCAGGATGCCGACGATGGCGACCCGCGTGCGTCCGGTCAAGAGGCCGGCCGCCTGACGTGCCATGTCGGCGACGATGGCGTCGAGCTGCTCGGGCGTGTAGAGGCAGGTGCGGCGGCCGGCGGGCTTGTCGCTCATCTGCGCTACAGCCCGAGATCGTTCCACATCGCATCGACGCGCGCCTTCACCGCCGCGTCCATCACGATCGGCGTGCCCCATTCGCGCGTGGTCTCGCCCGGCCACTTGTTGGTGGCGTCGATGCCCATCTTGCTGCCGAGTCCCGACACCGGGCTGGCGAAGTCGAGATAGTCGATCGGCGTGTTCTCCACCAGCAGGGTGTCGCGCGCCGGATCGACGCGGGTGGTCAGCGCCCACATGACTTCCTTCCAGTCGCGCACGTCGACGTCGTCGTCGGTGACGAGGATGAACTTGGTGTACATGAACTGCCTGAGGAAGCTCCACACGCCGAACATCACCCGCTTGGCGTGGCCGGGGTAGGCCTTTTTCATGCTCACCACCGCCATGCGGTAGGAGCAGCCTTCGGGCGGCAGGTAGAAGTCGACGATCTCGGGGAACTGTTTCTGCAGCAGCGGCACGAAGACTTCGTTCAGCGCCACGCCGAGGATCGCCGGCTCGTCCGGCGGCTTGCCGGTGTAGGTGCTGTGGTAGATGGGGTCGCGCCGCATGGTGATGCGCTCGACGGTGAAAACCGGGAAAGTCTCCTGCTCGTTGTAGTAGCCGGTGTGGTCGCCGTACGGCCCCTCCAAGGCCGTCTCGTTCGGATGGATCACGCCTTCCAGCACGATTTCGGCGGACGCCGGCACC
>NZ_MKUG01000127.1 GCF_001897685.1 Thiobacillus sp. 65-1402 | reverse complement strand
GCGCGTCCGAACTCTGCATGGACGGGCCGTTCCGCTTCAGCCGCAATCCGATCTATGTCGGCGACTGGTTCATTTACGCCGGGGTGACGCTGTGGCTGGCCACGGCATGGCCGCTGGCGTTCGCGCCGCTGATCTGGCTGCTGCTGCGCTACGGCGTGATCCGCCACGAGGAAGCGCATCTCGATGCCCGCTTCGGCGACGCCTACCGCGACTATAAAACCCGGGTGCGGCGCTGGCTGTGAGCGTGGCGCGCCGACTCGCGGCGGCTTTCTGACTACAGCGCGGTCCTGCAGGGCCGTTATGGATCGACAGGACGACGTCATTCGGGAGCCCGCCATGCGCATTACCCTGCACGACAAATCGCTGGAAATCCGCCTCACCGCCGCTGCGCAAAAGGCGCTGGCGCGGCGCGACACGCCGCTGGTCGCCGAGATGGAACTGCTGTTCTCCTGCCTGCTGCGCAAGCGGGTGCATTTCGGCGAGGCGGCGGAGCTGGCGGTGCCGGTCAACGACCGCCTGGCGGTGCGCTTCAAGCCCGTCATGACGCGCCGCTGCAGCGTGGCGGCAGGCGGCGCGGCGCTGCCTGCCGAATGCTTCCCGCTCGAAAATCCGCGTCCCTACGTGCCCAACTGGCTGGCCATCGACTACCGCCGCGGCAAGTGGGTGGGGGAATTCGACTACGCCGGCTGAAGCGGCGTCAAGCCAGGCCGAACAGTTCGCGCGCGTTGCGCGTGGTGGCCTGCGCCACCACTTCGACATCCAGCCCACGCAGCTCGGCCAGGGTCTGTGCGATGCGCGGCAATTCCCCCGGTGCGTTGCGGCCGCGGCCGATCCATGCCGGCGGGATGTCGGGGCTGTCGGTTTCCAGCACGATGGCGTCGAGCGGCAAGTCGGCCGCCAGCCGCCGCAGGTTGTTGGCGCGCGGCCAGGTGAAGGCGCCGCCGAAGCCGAGCTTGAATCCCAGCTTGATGAAGGCGTCCGCCTGCTGCGGGCTGCCGTTGAAGGCATGGGCGATGCCGCCGCGCACGCGGATCCTGCGCAAGTGCTTGAGCAATTCGTCGTTCGCCTTGCGGCAGTGCAGCAGCACCGGCAGATCGTGGTCGCGCGCGATCTTCAGCTGCTCGACGTAGAAAAATTCCTGGCTGGCGTAGTCGAGTCCTTTGACAAACAGGTCGAGTCCGATTTCGCCGATCGCCACCGGCCGCTGCGCCTCGATTTGCGCGCGCAGCTCGGCGAGATGCTCCGGACGGTGCACGTGGATGTACATCGGGTGCAGCCCCCACGCCGGCAGGCAGCCCGGATAGCGCGCGCAGGTGGCGGCGACCGCGGCGAAGTTGTCGCGGCTGATGGCGGGAACGATCTGGATGGCCACCCCGGCGGCAACGGCGCGCGCGTACTCGGCGTCGCGGTCGGCGTCGAACTCGGCGGCGTCGAGATGGCAGTGGGTGTCGATAAAAAACGGCGTCCTTGAAGACGCCGTTTCGCTTGCCGCTGGCATCGACGATCAGTCGTTGCTGGCGAAGCCCAGCAGGTGCAGCAGGCTGGTGAACAGGTTGAAGATCGACACGAACAGGGTGACGGTCGCCATGATGTAGTTGGTCTCGCCGCCGTGGATGATGTTGCTGGTCTCGTACAGGATGAGGCCGGACATCAGCAGCACGAACATCGCGGAGACCGCCAGCGACAGGCCGGGCATCTCGAAGAACATGGCGCCCAGGCCGGCGAGGAAGGCCACCAGGATGCCGACCATGAGGAAGCCGCCCATGAAGCTGAAGTCTTTGCGGGTGGTCATCACGTAGGCCGACAGGCCGAGGAAGATCGCGGCGGTGCCGCCCATCGCCATCATCACCACCTGGGTGCCGTTGGGCAGCGCGAGATAGGCGTTGAGGATCGGCCCGAGCGTGTAGCCCATGAAGCCGGTCAGCGCGAACACGAAGGCGATGCCGAGGCCGCTGTCGCGGAACTTGGTGGTGAGGAACAACAGGCCGAAGTAGCCGACCAGGGTGATGATCAGGCCGGGGTGCGGCAGGTTCAGCGCCATCGACGCGCCGGCGGTGAGCGCGGCGAAGGCCAGCGTCATCGACAGCAGCATGTAGGTGTTCCTGACGACCTTGTTGGTCGACATGGCTGCAGACTGGCTGCGGCCGAGGGTGGTGACTTGCGGGTTCATTCAAGCTCCTCTTTGTGAATGGCAGAACAGTGTGCCGGGTCAGAGTGGATTGGCCCGGCACAGGTTCCCGGATGTGCCGGGGATTGCCGGTGAGGATACCGTGATGCGGGCCGGCTTGCCACCCGCAACCCTGGGGGCGCTGGGGCTTTTGTCGGGCCTGCTCGCCGTTATTCGCCCGCCCGCCTGTCGCGCATCAGCAGGTTCATCAGCTCGCCCGGCAGCGGGAAGACGATGGTGTTGGACTTGTCGCCGGCGATGTTGGACAGCGTCTGCAGATAGCGCAGCTGCATCGCCTGCGGCCGGCCGGCGAGGATTTCGGCGGCGGCCAGCAGTTTTTCCGAGGCCTGCAGTTCGCCCTCGGCGTGGATCACCTTGGCGCGCCGCTCGCGCTCGGCCTCGGCCTGCTTGGCGATCGCGCGCACCATCGATTCGTCGATGTCGACGTGCTTGATCTCGACGTTGGAGACCTTGATGCCCCAGGCGTCGGTCTGCGCGTCCAGCAACTGCTGCAGGTCCTGGTTGAGGCGCTCGCGTTCGGCCAGCATCTCGTCGAGTTCGTGCTTGCCCAGCACCGCGCGCAGCGTGGTCTGCGCCAGCTGGCTGGTGGCGTTGAGGAAGTCCTCCACCTGCAGGATGGCCTTGGCCGGGTCGATGACGCGGAAATACACCACCGCGTTGACCTTCACCGAGACGTTGTCGCGCGAGATCACGTCCTGGCTCGGCACGTCGAACACCACGGTGCGCAGATCGACCCGCACCATCTGCTGGATGCCGGGAACGATGACCACCAGCCCCGGCCCCTTCACCTTCCAGAAGCGGCCGAGCAGGAACACCACGCCGCGTTCGTACTCGCGCAGGATGCGCAGGCTGGAGGCCAGCAGTGCGACGATGAACAGCGCAATGGTCAAACCGCCGAATTCGAACATGATCATTCTCCTTGCCAGGGTTCCACGTCGAGTACCAGGTCATGCCGGGCGCGCACCCGGACCGGGGTGCCGCGCGGGATCGGCGCGCTGCTGCGCACGCGCCAGAGCTCGCCATGCACGCGCGCCCAGCCTTCGCGCTCGATGTCTTCCAGGGTTTCGCCGCTGGCGCCGAGCATCTCCTCGGTGCCGGTGACCACCGGCCGGCGGCGCGCGCGCAGCGCCATGCCGGCGACGAAAAAGCTGAACAGGGCGCTGACGGCGGCGACCGGGACGATCAGGGTCCAGGGCAGGCCGTAGCCGGGCAGGTCGGTGTCGATCAGCATCACCGAGCCGATGACGAAGGCGATGATGCCGCCCAGGCCGAGCGCGCCGAAGCTGGGCACGAAGGCCTCCGACGTCATCAGGGCGATGCCCAGCAGCATCAGCGCCAGCCCGGCGTAACTGATCGGCAGGACCTGCAGCGCGAACAGCGCCAGCAGCAGGCAGATGCCGCCGACCACGCCTGGAAGCAGCATGCCCGGGTTGGCAAACTCGTAGAGCAGGCCGTAGATGCCCAGCAGCATCAGGATGTAGGCGATGCCGGGATCGCCGATCACCGCCAGCAGACGGCTGCGCCAGTCGGGCTGGGCGCGTTCGGCGACGGCATTCGCGGTGTCGAGGGTGACGCTCTGGCCGTCCATCTTGATGACGCGGCCGTCCAGCTGCTTCAGCAGGTCGCCGAGGTCGGCCGCCACCAGGTCGATCACCTTCAGCGCCAGCGCCTCGGAAGCCGGCAGGCTGACCGCCTCGCGCACTGCGCGCTCGGCCCAGTCGGCGTTGCGGCCGCGCAATTCGGCGAGACCGCGGATGTAGGCCGCCGCGTCATGCATCGCCTTGCGCATTCGCGGGTCGCCCTGCGGCTTGTCGGATGGCCCGGCGCCGGCGGGCTTGTCGCTGCCGCCGGGCGCCAGCTCGACCGGCGTCGCCGCTCCCAGATTGGTCGCCGGCGCCATCGCCGCGATGTGGCTGGCGTACAGGATGTAGGTACCGGCGCTGGCGGCGCGCGCGCCCTGTGGCGAGACATAGGTGGCGACCGGCACCGGCGAGGCGAGGATGGCCTTGATGATGTCGTGCATCGAGGTGTCCAGCCCGCCCGGGGTGTCCAATTCGATCACCACCAGCTGCGCCTTGTCCTCGGCGGCCTTGGCCATGCCGCGCAGCAGGTAATCGGCGCTGGCCGGGCTGATCGCCCCCTGCACCGCCAATACCCGCACCTTCGCTCCGCTGGCCGGGACGGCCGCCAATGCCAGGCAGACAAAAACGATCAGGCACGACAGGCAGCGAAGTGGAAGCGTCATCCACTCAATCTAGACCCTAAACCGGGCGGCAACCAATGGCCGGGCGTAGGCGCGCTGCCTTATAAAGAGGCAGGCGGGGAAGCTGGGTATCAGGCGATCATGGTTTCCATGCGGGAAAGTGTAAATAATCGTGAAACATTAGAATGATCAGGCACAAGGCCGGGGTGAGGGGGATGCCGCAAACGGCTTCAGGAAACAGCGGGACGGCGATGCTGCGTTTCATTGGCGCGGCCATGCTGTTGCTGGCCGCAGGCATGGCGACCGCGGCGACGCTGGCCCCGGGAGGCCTGGCCCGCTTGTTGCCGGCTTTCAGTTCGATGGGCCTCAACACCCAGTTGGCTTTCGGATTGTGTGGCGCGGCCCTGCTGGCCAGCGCCGCTCCCCGCCTCATGGCCGCTCTGGGCCTGCTGCTGGCCCTGCTGGCCCTGAGCGTCCTGCTGCAGCATCTGCTCAACCTGTTTCCGGAGGACGGTTATTGGCGCTACGTGCTGAATACCGCCGGCGGCTCCTGGCCGGGTCGGATGTCGCCCGGCGCCGCGGTGGCGTTCCTGCTGGCGGGGTGTGTTTTCCTGATGCTGTCGCGCGTCCGCGGCAGCGCCGGCATCGTGGCGATCCATCTCCTGCTCGGCGGCATGTTCCTGATGGCGTTTATCAGCCTGATGGGGCATGTCACGGGCGCCGTCTGGCTGGCTTCGGATCTTTCCGGCAGCGCGCCGGAGCGTGCCAGCCCTGCCCGGGTATAGACGCATGCCCGAGTGCGAACGCATTGAACCGGGGCGTGGGCCCGTCGCCGCGAATTGCGCAGCGGCGCTGCCGGCCCGCGTTTGCCGATCCGCGGCATGCGGCGGCATCCCGCTGGACCGGTTGAAGCGATCCCGATGAGCGTGCCCACCACCATTGGTTTGATCGTGCTGAGTCTCAGCCTGTATCGCCTGGTCTTTGTCAGTGAGCGCTTCCGGCTTTATTACGCCCGTTACCCGGATCGGCAAATCCTCTTCATCACGGTTTTCGTGCTGCTGGCGCTGCTGACGCTTGGCGGCTTGGTCAGCAGCGTCATCGCCGTGAAATATGCGCCCGACCTGTTCGTGCACGAGGGCCTGTGGGTGGGCATCGTGCTGCACTGGCTTCTGGCGATGGGCGGCGCCCTGTTTTTATATCGCTACATCCTGCCTCTCGCGCAAAGGCTGAGGGAGTCCCAAACCATCCTGACCGAGGCCCTGCACAAAAACGAACTGATCCTGCAATGCGCGGGCGAGGGCATCTATGGCCTGGACAACCAGGGCCGGATGACTTTCGCCAATGCCGCGGCGGAACGGATGCTGGGCTACACCCTGGCGGAAGTGGGCGATGTATCGGTCCACAGCCTCATCCATCACAGCAAGAGCGACGGCCGCCCGCATCCGGCCGAAGAATGCCCGCTGCTCGCGACCTATCGCGAGGGCACGCCGCATCAAAGCAACGACGATGTGTTCTGGCGCAAGGATGGAAGCCCTCTCGACGTGCAGTATGTCAGCGCGCCCATCTGGGAAGCTGGGCGGATAACCGGCGCAGTGGTGGTTTTCAGCGACAACACGGCGCGCAAACAGAACGAGGCCCTCCTCGCCAGATGGCAGCACATCTTCGATCACGCCGAATGGGGTGTGATCGTCTGCAACGCCGAGACGGGGCGGATCGAACTCATGAATCCCGCGTTCGCCCGGATGCACGGCTACAGCCTGCAGGAGCTCGCCGGCCGGCCGGCCAGCGAAACGTTCGCGGAAGCCTGCGGCGCGGAACTTGCCCAGCATATTCGCCTGACCCACGAGAAAGGCCACCATATCTGGGAATCGTGGCACGTACGCAAGGACGGCAGCCGCTTTCCGGTGCAGGCCGATGCCACTGCGGTAAAAGACGAGACGGGCCGGGTACTTTATCGCGTCGTCAACGTGCAGGACATCACGGCGCGCCGCCAGGCCGAAGACATTCTGCGCGAGAGCGAAGCGCATCTGGCCCGCGCTCAGGCCCAGGGCAAGCTGGGAAGCTGGGTGCTGAACATTGCCGACGGCACGGTGGAATTTTCGGCCGAGAACTACCGCATATTCGGCCTGCCGCCGGGCACGCCGCTCAGCTATCAGGCGCTGCTTGACCGCATTCATCCGCGCGACCGCGCTGCGGTCGAGGCGGCCTGGCGGGCCGCCATGAACGGCGAGCCCTACGATGTGCAGCATCGAATCCTGGTTGAGGGCGGAGTGAAGTGGGTGCGCCAACGCGCAGAACTGGAATACGCTGCCGACGGCGGCTTGCTGCGCGGCGTGGGGACCACGCAGGACATCACCGAACCCAAGCAGCATGAGGAAGAGCTGCTGCGTTCGCGGCAGAATCTGCGCGAACTCGCTGCGCACCATGAAAAGATCCGCGAGGCGGAACGCACCCGCATCGCCCGGGAAATCCACGACGAGCTGGGGCAATACCTCACCGCCCTGCGGATGGATACGGCCATGCTCAACATCCGCTTCGGCAGGGACAATCCCGAGCTGGAACGCCATGTCGCCACCATGAAG
>NZ_MKUG01000126.1 GCF_001897685.1 Thiobacillus sp. 65-1402 | reverse complement strand
TCCGACCGCCGAGTTGTGGCCGCACAGCATCGCGACGGTACTGCTCGACGAACACGCCGACGTGGCGGGAATCCTGGCTACCGCGGCAAAACAGGCGGGCATTGCCGTTCCCGCCGAGTACACCATCGAAACCGTGGCCGAGCAGGACTGGGTGCGCCTCACCCAGTCGCAGTTCGATCCCATCCCGATCTCGCCGCGCCTGTGGATCGTGCCGACCTGGCACGCCGCACCCGACAGCCGCGCGATCAACCTCAAGCTCGATCCCGGCCTCGCCTTCGGCACTGGCAGCCATCCGACCACGCGGCTGTGCCTGCGCTGGCTCGACGCGCAACTTGCCGGCGGCGAAACCCTGCTGGACTACGGCTGCGGCTCGGGCATCCTCGCGATTGCCGCGGCCAAGCTCGGCGCGGCGCGGGTCGACGGTGTCGACATCGACGCCCAAGCGGTCGCCGCTTCGCGCGACAACGCCGTCCTGAATGACGTGACGGCGCACTTCTGCCTGCCCGGCGAACTCACGCCGGGCCAGTACGACGTCGTCGTCGCCAACATCCTCACCAATCCGCTCAAGGGCATGGCGCCGCTGCTGGCAGGCCGGGTGCGGGCGGGCGGGCGGCTGGTGCTGTCGGGCATCCTGGCCGAACAGGCCGACGACGTCATGGCGGTCTACCGCGACTGGTTCGTGTTCGACCCGCCCGCCATCGATGAGGGCTGGGTGCGCCTGGCAGGCCTCAAGCAGTGAGTTTTCGCACCACCTGCCCGCACTGCGCCAGCGTCTTCCGCCTTGGCGCCGACCAGCTCGACGCTGCGCAGGGCTGGGTGCAATGCAGTGTGTGTGGTGCCGCCTTCGATGCACGCCCGAGCCTGCTGCTGGAAGATGGTTCGCCGCTGCCCGCGGCGGCCGAACCCGGGCCGGTTGAAGCCTCCCCGCTGCCGGAAGCCGTTTCTGTCGCCGCGGCGGAGCCCGCCGCGGCGACAGAAACGAGCCTCGCCCTAGAGACGACCGAGACCGTGCTTGACGCGGAGGCCGCGCTAGCCGACATTCCGCGCGGCATCGCACAGCGCGAGGCCTCGCTCGATCTGGATTCGATCATCCTCATCGACCCCGAGACGCCGCCCGCGGACGACCCCGGTCCGCTGCCGCAGTTCCACACGGCGCCCGCGTATCCACCCGCAGCGGCCGCGGCCGCTGCGCCGGTCGTGCCTGCGACGCGCATCGAATACGCCGCCCCCCTCCCCGGCACAGCCCGCCTCCCGTCGGCGCCGCGCCGCATCCAGCCCTGGGCATGGGCGGTGGCCAGCACGCTGTTGCTGGTGCTGCTGCTGGCGCAAACCGCCTATTTTCTGCGCGACGCGCTGGTCAGCCGCCTGCCGCAGGCGCGCCCGGCCTTCGAGCAGGCCTGCGCCGTGCTGGGCTGCACCCTCTCGCTGCCGAAAAACCTGGCGCTGCTGCAAATCGTCGGCTCCGACCTGCAGACCGAGGCACCCGCAAGGGGCACGCCGGCGGGTGCCCCGCTGCTGGGCAGCGCCCCTTCCGCAGCCAGCGGCCGCCTGAAACTCACCCTCACCCTCGGCAACCGTGCCAACCACGTGCAGGCCTGGCCGGTTCTGGTCCTGACCCTGACCGACCAGCGCAACCGTCCTCTGGCGCGCCGCAGCTTCGCTCCCAGCGAATACCTCGGCGACGCCCGGCGCATTGCGGCCGGGCTGCCGCCGCACAGCGAACAGGCATTGAGCCTGCCGCTAACCGTGCGCGACCTGGCCCCGCTGGGTTTCGACCTGCAACTGGCCTATTAAGTCGCGGCACCAGGCTGGCTGGCCGGCTGCTTCTTCGGTATAGTTCGCCTTCCCGTTGCGGGAGAGCGCGTGCCCGACACGCCGCCGAAGGCGTAACCCACCCGGAATCGCTCAGGCACCAGGACCGCAACAACCGGAACACTCTGGAGAGCGCAGCCGCTGATATCTCAAACCAGCGGAACTGCCACCGAAGGGGCAGCGGCCCGCCGACTGGATCGGATCGGCGCCGTAATCTCTCAGGTACCAAGGACAGAGGGGTGAAGCGAATCCGTACTTCGCCCTTTTTATTTTTGGTACCGCCATGCTCAAACACACTCCGCTCAATGCCGCTCACCGCGAGTTCGGCGCCAAGATGGTCGATTTCGGCGGCTGGGACATGCCGCTCAACTACGGCTCGCAGATCGAGGAGCACCACGCCGTGCGCAACGGCTGCGGCCTGTTCGACGTCTCCCATATGCTGGCGCTCGATATCAAGGGCGCCAACGTGCGCCCCTTCCTGCGCCGGCTGGTGGCGAACAACGTCGACAAGCTGCAGGTCTCCGGCAAGGCGCTGTATTCGTGCATGCTGAACGAGGCTGGCGGCGTCATCGACGACCTCATCATCTATTTCATGGACGAGAACTGGTTCCGCCTGGTGGTCAACGCCGGCACCGCGGAAAAGGATCTCGCGTGGATGGAGAAGTGCAACGCCGACTGGGGCACGGGGCTCACGTTCGCCCCGCGCCGCGATCTGGCGATGATCGCGATCCAGGGGCCGGACGCAACCCGGGTGCTGAACGAAGCGCTGCCCGGCGTCGACGGCCTCACCGCCAGCCTCAAACCTTTCAGCGCCGCCGCCATGGGCGAAATGTTCATCGCCCGCACCGGCTACACCGGCGAGGACGGCTTCGAAGCGATGGTGCTGACGAAATCCGCGCCCTTCTTCTGGAAGGCGCTGATCGAAGCCGGCGGCAAGCCGATCGGCCTCGGCGCGCGCGACACCTTGCGGCTCGAAGCGGGGATGAACCTGTACGGCCAGGACATGGACGAAACCGCCTCGCCGCTGGAGTCCGGCCTCGCCTGGACGGTCGACCTGAAGACCGAGCGCGACTTCGTCGGCCGCGCCGCGCTGGAAAAGAGCGAAGTGACCAAGCAGCTCGTCGGCCTGCTGCTGCTCGACAAGGGCGTCCTGCGCAGCCACCAGAAAGTGCTGACCAAGAACGGCGCCGGCGAAATCACCTCCGGCACCTTCTCGCCTACACTGCAGCAATCCATCGCGCTCGCCCGCATCCCGCTCGGCATCGCCCCGGGCGAGGAAGTCGAAGTCGAGATCCGCGACAAGAAACTGAAAGCGAAAGTGGTGAAATATCCCTTCGTGCGCAACGGCAAGGTTTTGATTTGATTTGGAGGGGCTAGGGGCTAGGATCTAGGGAATGTGCGGCTTCGCCGCGCCCCTGATTACCCCCTCCCTAGCCCCTAGATCCTAGTCCCTAATTCCTAGATAGATCCTGGAGCAAACATGAGCATCCCCGCTGACCTCAAATACACCCCCAGCCACGAATGGGTGCGCGTCGAAGCCGACGGCACGCTGACCATCGGCATCACCCACCACGCGCAGGACCTGCTCGGCGACATGGTGTTCATCGAGACCCCCGCCGCCGGCCGCACGCTGGCCAAGGGCGAGGAATGCGCGGTGGTCGAATCGGTGAAGGCCGCATCCGACGTCTACGCGCCGGTGGCCGGTGAAGTCGTCGCCGCCAACGCGGATGTCGAAGCCAGCCCCGAATCGGTGAACCAGGACGCCTACAGCGCGTGGCTGTTCAAGATCAAGCCGGCCAATCCCGCCGACGTTTCCGAACTGCTCGACGCCGCGGCCTACCAGAAGCTGGTCGAGTCGGAAGCGCACTAAGGGGTAGGAGCTAGGGGCTAGGATTTAGGGAATGTGCGGCTTCGCCGCGCGCCTTGATTCAGCCCCCACCTCCCCTAGTCCCTAGATCCTAATTCCTAGCCCCTACTCAAAATGCCCTTCATTCCCCACACCGAAGAAGACGTCTCCGCGATGCTCGGCGCCATCGGCGCTGCCAGCATCGATGAGCTGTTCGACGAAATCCCGTCCGCATTGAAGACCGGCAAGCTGACGGACGTTCCCGACGGCCTGCCGGAGATGGCGGTGGCGCGCCTGATGCAGGAACGCGCGTCGGCTGACGGCTTCTGGTCCAACTTCATCGGCGCCGGCGCCTACGAGCACCACATTCCGGCGGCGATCTGGCAGATCACCACGCGCGGCGAGTTCTATTCCGCCTACACGCCGTATCAGGCGGAGGCGAGCCAGGGCACGCTGCAGCTGATCTACGAATACCAGACCATGATGACCCGGCTGACCGGGCTCGACGTGTCGAACGCCTCGCTCTACGACGGCGCCTCGGCGCTGGCCGAGGCGGTGCTGATGGCGGTGCGCTCGCACAAGACCTCGCGCCGCGTGCTGGTGCCGAAAAGCGTGCACCCGGTCTACCGCAGCGTCGCCGTCACCACGGTGAAAAACCAGGGCATCGAGCTGGTCGAGCTCGACTACGATCCCGCCACCGGCCGGACGGTGCTGCCGGCCGACCCCGGCGCCTTCGCCGGGCTGGTGATTCCGCAGCCCAACTTCTTCGGCGTGCTGGAAGACGTGCACGCGCTGACCGACTGGGCGCACGGCAAGGGCGCGCTGGCGATCGCGCTGGTCAATCCGACCGCACTGGCGGTGCTGGAAGCGCCCGGCAAGTGGGGCGCCAAAGGCGCCGACATCGCGGTCGGCGAAGGCCAGCCGCTCGGCGCGCCGCTTGCCTCCGGCGGCCCCTACTTCGGCTTCATGTGCTGCCGCAAGGACTTCGTGCGACAGATGCCGGGGCGCATCGTCGGCCGCACCGTCGATCTCGACGGCAAGCCGGGCTTCGCGCTCACCCTGCAGGCGCGCGAGCAGCACATCCGCCGCTCCAAGGCGACCTCCAACATCTGCACCAACCAGGGCCTGGTGGTCACCGCGGCGACGCAATACATGGCGCTGCTGGGGCCGCAGGGCCTCGCCAAGGTAGCATCGAACAGCCACGCCAACACCGTCGCGCTGGCCGACAAGCTGGCGGCGATTCCGGGCGTGACGCGCGCGTTCGCCAGCCCCTTCTTCCACGAAGTCGTGCTGAAGCTCAACGACAACGCAAAAGACGTGCTGCGCGCGCTGCGTGCGCAGGGCATCCTCGGCGGGCTCGACATTTCCGGCTGGTATCCCGAACTGGGCCAGGCGATCCTGGTCTGCGCCACCGAAACCAAGACCGCCGCCGACCTCGGCCACTATGCGCAGCAGATGGAGCGCATCCTGTCGAAACGGCGCGAAGCGCCGCCGTGCGCGTACAAGAGCTGAGGAATGGACATGAGTGACATCACACGCGACAAGCCCTTCTGGGACATGGCCGACTCGTTCATCCAGCTGGCCAACACCCACCTGGACCAGGAGAAGCCGAGCCGGGTCAGCGCGAGCGCGCTGTTCGCCGCGGCGCGCTTCAACGCCTTCGTCATCGCCGCGGCGACCGAGAGCAAGGCGCAGCTGATCGCGGAGAAGGAATCCGCGATCGCCTATTTCATGAACCAGTACGAAACCATGCTGCGCGAGAACCTCGACGAGCACATGGCGCGCTACGACCAGCAGGACGTTAATTGACCTGCAATGCGCCGGGCGCATGATCCGCCCGGTATTTGATCGATTCATTCAAGGAGAGCAAACATGGCAGTGACTCTAGGCGGCAATCCCATCGACGTAGCCGGCAGCTTCCCCAAGGTCGGCGACACCGCGCCCGACTTCAAGCTGGTCAACAAGGACCTGGCCGACGTCTCGCTGGCCGATTTCGCCGGCAAGAAGAAGATCCTCAACATCGTCCCCAGCCTCGACACCCCGGTGTGCGCCAAGTCGACCAAGGTATTCAACGACGCCGCGGTCGGCAACACCGTCGTGCTGATCATCGCCGCCGACCTGCCGTTCGCGATGAGCCGCTTCTGCGGCGCCGAGAGCACCAACAACGTGGTGACGCTGTCGACCATGCGCGGCGCCGAATTCATGAAGAACTACGGCGTCGCCATCACCAGCGGCCCGCTCGCCGGCATCACCGCGCGCGCCGTCGTCGTGCTGGACGAAAACAACAAGGTGCTCCACGCCGAGCTCGTTCCCGAGATCAAGCAGGAGCCGAACTACGAGGCCGCGCTGGCTGCTTTGAAGTGAGGGACTAGGAGCTAGGGGCTAGGATCTAGGGGATGTGTGGCTATGCCGCGCCTCTGGATTTTGCTCCGGCTCCCCCTAGTCCCTAAATCCTAGATCCTAGCCCCTAGAACCATGCTGATATTCGACCATTCCCGCCGCGGCCGCACCGCCGCCGCCCAGTTGCCCGCCGCCGGCGGCAGCCTCGACGATCTGCCCCTGGAGCTGCGCCGCAAGAGCGCGCCGGCGCTGCCCGAAGTCTCCGAGCTCGACGTGGTGCGCCATTACACGCGGCTTTCGCAGAAGAACTTCTCGATCGACACGCAGTTCTACCCGCTCGGCTCGTGCACCATGAAGTACAACCCGCGCGCGTGCAATTCGCTGGCGATGCTGCCGCAGTTCCTGGCGCGCCACCCGGCGAGTCCGGACGAGACCGGCCAGGGCTTCCTCGCCAGCATGTTCGAGCTGCAGGAGATGCTGAAGGACGTCACCGGCATGGCCGGCGTGTCGATGGCGCCGATGGCGGGGGCGCACGGCGAATTCGCCGGGGTGGCGATGATCCGCGCCTACCACGACGCGCGCGGCGACACCGCGCGGCGCGAAATCATCGTGCCGGACGCGGCGCACGGCACCAACCCGGCCACCGCTACCATGTGCGGCTACACGGTCAGGGAGATCCCGACCGACGCCAGCGGCGCGGTCGACCTGGAAGCGCTGAAGGCGGCGGTCGGCCCGCACACCGCCGGGCTGATGCTGACCAACCCGTCGACCCTCGGCGTGTTCGAGCAGAGCATCGCCGAGATCCAGAAGATCGTCCACGACGCCGGGGGGCTCCTCTACTACGACGGCGCCAACCTCAACGCCATTCTCGGCAAGGTGCGTCCGGGCGACATGGGTTTCGACGTCATCCACATGAACCTGCACAAGACCTTCTCCACCCCGCACGGCGGCGGCGGGCCGGGCGCCGGCCCGGTGGGCGTGGCGCAGCGCCTGCTGCCCTTCATGCCGATCCCGCTGGTGCTGAACGAAAACGGCTTCTATCGGCTGGCAACCGAGGCCGACCTGCCGCAGTCGATCGGCCGCATGAGCGCCAACATGGGCAACGCTGGCGTGCTGATGCGCGCCTATATCTACGCGCGCCTCTTGGGCGGGACCGGTATGCAGCGCGTCGCCGAATACGCCACCCTCAATGCCAATTACCTGATGGCCAAGCTGCGCGAAGCCGGCTTCGAGCTTGCCTATCCCGAGCGCCGTGCCAGCCACGAATTCATCGTCACGCTGAAGAAGCTGAAGGACGCCACCGGCGTGTCCGCGATGGATTTCGCCAAGCGCCTGCTCGACTACGGCTACCACGCGCCGACCACCTACTTTCCGCTCTTGGTGCCGGAATGCCTGCTGATCGAGCCGACCGAAACCGAAAGCCGCGAAACGCTGGACGGCTTCATCGAAGCCATGAAGGCGATCAAGCACGAGGCCGAAACCACGGCCGAGCTGGTGAAGGGCGCACCCTACAGCCTGCCGGTACGGCGCCTCGACGACGTAAAAGCCGCACGCGAACTCGATCTGGCCTACCAACCGGCGGCCCTTGTGCCCTAGGGCATGAGCGACCCCGCCAGCCCGTTCAAGGGCAAGACCGGTCTGCGGCGCGTGCTGAACGCGGCGGTTTACTCGTGGGCGGGGCTCGCCGCCGCATTCCGGCACGAGGACGCGTTCCGCCAGGAAGTGTTTCTGGCGCTGCTGCTGATCCCGCTCGCGCTGGTTCTGGGGGAAACGGGCATGGCGCGCGCGCTGATGATCGGTGCGGTGCTGCTGGTGCTGATCGTCGAATTGCTGAATTCGGCGATCGAGGCGGCGGTCGACCGCATTTCCCTGGAACACCACCTGCTCATCAAGCGCGCCAAGGACATGGGCAGCGCGGCGGTGATGATCGCGCTCGTCAACGTCGCGGTCGTGTGGGCGCTGGTGCTGCTGAACTGACGCCAAAACCGGGAATCGCGCCTATATCGTGCCTATTTCATGAATCGCCCTAAAGTTGGCGCGTTCTTGTCCGGAATAGGGGAAGTACTTTCTTTTCTTTGATCGCGTGAAACTCAAATCTGCCTGCCTCCTGCTGGGCCTGTGCCATGCCGGTTCCGCTGCGGCCATCGGGCTGGGCGAAATCGGCGTACGCTCATTCCTCGGGCAGCCCCTGCACGCCACCGTTCCCCTCCTCGACCTGCCGGCCGCCGCAACGGCAGACTGCTTCAGCCTCGAGGCCAGCGTGGGCGGCATCGCGCCGCCACCGCGCGCGCAGCTGAGCATCGAGCAGTCCGCCGGGCAGGCCTTGCTGCACATACGCACCCGCCAGGCAATCAATGATCCCATTGCGCAGTTCGTTCTGGTTTCCGACTGCGAAGCCCGTTTGCAGCGCGATTATGTCGTTTTGCTCGACCCGCCCGTGGCGGTCGCCTCCCCTCTCGACCACGATG
>NZ_MKUG01000125.1 GCF_001897685.1 Thiobacillus sp. 65-1402 | reverse complement strand
CATTCCCAGGTTAAGCCCGGAGCTTTCACGTCTTGCTTAATAATCCGCCTGCGCACGCTTTACGCCCAGTAATTCCGATTAACGCTCGCACCCTACGTATTACCGCGGCTGCTGGCACGTAGTTAGCCGGTGCTTCTTCTGCTGGTACCGTCATTAGCACACGATGTTAGCGCGTACCGTTTCGTTCCAGCTGAAAGAGCTTTACAACCCGAAGGCCTTCTTCACTCACGCGGAATGGCTGGATCAGGGTTTCCCCCATTGTCCAAAATTCCCCACTGCTGCCTCCCGTAGGAGTCTGGGCCGTGTCTCAGTCCCAGTGTGGCGGATCATCCTCTCAGACCCGCTACTGATCGTCGCCTTGGTGAGCCATTACCTCACCAACTAGCTAATCAGACGTCGGCCGCTCGAATAACGTGAGGCCTTGCGGTCCCCCACTTTCCCCCTCAGGGCGTATGCGGTATTAGCGCGACTTTCGCCGCGTTATCCCCCATTACTCGGTACGTTCCGACGCATTACTCACCCGTTCGCCACTCGCCACCAGGTGCAAGCACCCGTGCTGCCGTTCGACTTGCATGTGTAAAGCATTCCGCCAGCGTTCAATCTGAGCCAGGATCAAACTCTTCAGTTCAATCTCTGCAATTACTACTAATACTTCAGTCGCTCAACTCAAATGAATTACTTCATTAAAGTGTGAGCATTTATGCTAGTTGTCAGACCAACCAAAGTCGATCCAACTACCGCAACAACACCCACACCTATCGGCTGTAAATTGTTAAAGATCAATCTCTTAACTGCTTGGCTTTCGTTGCGTTGCCGTTTCGAGAGGTGCGCATTCTACGTGGTTTACATAAAACGTCAACACTTATTTTCGAAATGGTTGCGGGGGCAGGATTTGAACCTACGACCTTCGGGTTATGAGCCCGACGAGCTGCCAGACTGCTCCACCCCGCGCCTGTCGCAATGAAACCGCGTCAATCGAGAAGCGGAACTATAGCAAAGCCCGCCCAACCGCGTCAACACTTACACACCCCATCGAACAAACCAGCATGCCATGAATCCAATATTTCCAATGTTTTCAAACGACTGAGAATATCCATCTCGTTCGGGCAGCCCAAGGGGAAACCAGATAAGGCGTGGCATGACCGGGAAATCCTCACTTTTATTGTGCAGACAGCCCATC
This sequence comes from Thiobacillus sp. 65-1402, assembly GCF_001897685.1. GTDB lineage: Bacteria > Pseudomonadota > Gammaproteobacteria > Burkholderiales > Thiobacillaceae > Thiobacillus. Next base: position 6,500 of record NZ_MKUG01000125.1, on the reverse strand, counting down.
GCCTAAGCCGCTACCATTCAAACGTCGCTGTTTATCGAGAAATGCTTGTGTACATCGCTGATTTCACCCTGTCGCGTTTGCCGCGCATCGAGTTCGGCTCTGGAGTATTGGCCAGATTGCCGTTAGTAGCTCGCCGATATGGTTCCTGTGCTCTGCTCGTGACCGGCGCCGGCTCGTTCAAGCATTCGCCGTTCTGGGCAAACCTGACAACCGGACTGCAAGCGCAAGGCATTTCATGGCGCCATCTGACCATCTCGGGCGAGCCCTCACCCGAGATGGTGGACGAGGCCGTGCGCGCCTTACAGGCTGAGCCCATAGATGTGGTTATAGGAATCGGCGGCGGCAGCGCGCTGGATGCCGCCAAGGCGATTGCCGGCCTGCTCAAGCCCGGCAATTCGGTCATGGATCACCTGGAAGGGGTGGGACCCGAGCTCGCTTATGCCGGTCCGGCCACGCCATTCATTGCCGTGCCGACCACCGCCGGCACCGGTTCGGAAGCGACCAAGAATGCGGTATTGAGCCGCCAGGGCGTGGGGGGCTTCAAGAAATCCTTCCGCGACGAGAAACTGGTGGCGGAATATGCGCTCGTCGATCCGGACCTGCTGGCCACCTGCCCGCCCGCCGTCATCGCGGCGAATGGCATGGATGCCTTCACCCAGCTGCTGGAGTCCTATGTATCCAGCCGTGCCTCGCCCTTGACCGATTCGCTCGCCTGGGGCGGCATGAAAGCCGCGCGCGACGGCCTGCTGGCTTTGCATGCCGATGCTGGCGACGCGACGGCGCGCGCGCGGATGGCCTATGCGGCGCTGGTGTCGGGTATCACGCTGGCGCAGGCCGGGCTCGGCTCGGTACATGGACTAGCCGCGCCGCTGGGAGCGTTTTTCCCGATTCCGCATGGTGTCGCATGCGGCACGCTGGTGGCGACGGCCACGCGCATCAATATCGAAGCCCTGCGCACACGCGAGCCCGCCCATCCGGCGCTGGAAAAATACGCGCAGGTGGGGCGTCTGCTAAGCAAACAGGGAAAACTGGAAAGGGATGCGTCGCACGCCGCTCTGATCGACATCCTGGAAGCCTGGACGCGCGAACTCAAGCTGCCGCCGCTGGCGCATTACGGCGTGCAGCACGCGGATATCCCGCGCATCGTCGCCGACAGCCGCGGCAGCAGCATGAAAACCAACCCGCTCCGGCTCGACGACGGCGAAATCGCGGCCGTCCTCGCGGCGCGTATTTGATGCTGGCACGCTCAAGTTAAACGCCCTTCATCCGCTATTTCTGCGACCCAATTTTCTGGAGCGCATCATGTCCGGCGGCCTGCTTCTTCTCATCGCATTCGCACTGCTCGCCGTCTTCGGCATCTTCGTCTTCAATCAACTGGTCACCCTGAAACACAACGTCGGCAAGGCCTGGGCTAACATCGACATCCTGCTCAAGCAGCGCCACGACGAACTGCCCAAGCTAGTCGAGACCTGCAAGCAATACATGCAGTTCGAGCAGGAGACGCTGGAAAAGGTGATGCAGGCGCGCAACCAGGTGGCGAGTGCGCGTGAATCCCACAACATTGCCGCGCTGGGACAAGCCGAAAATGCGCTGCGAACCGGCCTCGGCAACCTGTTCGCCGTCGCCGAGGCCTATCCTGAGCTGAAGACCAACCAAACCTTCCAGCATCTGCAGGCGCGCATCACCGGCTTGGAAAACGCGATCGCCGACCGCCGCGAGTTCTACAACGATTCGGTGAACGTCAACAACGTGCGGGTCGAGCAATTTCCCGACACCGTCGTCGCGCGCCTGTTCGGTTTCCGCCAGTTTCCGCTGCTGCGCTTTGCGGCCGCGGAGAAGAAAGACGTCGACCTCAAGCAGCTATTCAATAACTGATGTTTCGCTGGACGCCAGAATCGCGGCACGACTACGCCAACCTCCTACTGGGCGGCGGCAACCTGCTCATTCTGCTGCTCGGCTTCAAGCTGCAATCGCGTGTCGGCTGGCAAATCACCCTGGTGCTGATCGGGCTGACCAGCTGTTGGGCGTGGTATGCCAACCTCAAGCGCCATCGCACGGTGGCGGATACGCCGACCTCGCGCATCGCCTCGGCGCCGCAGGGCTACATCGAGCTTGTCGGCCGCGGCCGGCAGCCGCCGGGCGTCGGCCTGGTCAGCCCGGTCAGCGGACTGCCCTGCCTGTGGTACCGCTATCGCATCGAACGCAAAGACGGCGACCGCTGGGAACACGTCGAATCCGGCGCGTCGCACGACACATTTGGTGTGGACGACGGCAGCGGCCGCCTGCTGGTCGATCCCGACGGCGCGGAAATCCTTACCTCGCGCAAGCAGGTTGCGACGTCGGGCGGCTACCGCAAGACCGAATGGACCTTGATTGAAGGCGAGACGATTTACGTCATCGGCGAGCACGTCACCCTCGGCGGCCCCAACGCCATGCTCGACAAGAGAATGGATCTTGCCACGCTGCTGGCCGAATGGAAGCAGGACAAGACCGCCCTGCTGGAGCGTTTCGATGCCGATCGCGACGGCGAAATCAGCCTGGCGGAATGGGAATGCGCACGCCAGGCCGCATCCGACGAAGTCGACCGCATCCATCTCGACATCCGCCTGCAAGACGGCATCCACCTCATGCGCAAGCCGGCGCATGGCCGTCCGTTCTTCATCGCCAACCGCGAGGTCGGCTCGCTGGTGCGTCATTTCCGCCTGTGGAGCTGGGCACATCTGGCGCTGATGATGGCCGCGCTGCTGGGGTTGGCGCTGATCGGGCGCGCGCCCTGAACCCGGCTTGCCCCGTCTGGTTTCACGCCCTATAGTCAAGGCACGGAGGACGCATCATGAAACATGCCATACCCGAAACGCCAGCCGACTACGACCACACTCGCATCATCGAGCGACCCGACGGCTGCTACTGGATCGACGCCGAAAGCGGCGAAGAATACGGTCCCTTCGGCAGCCTGCTGGAAGCGGTGCAGGATATGGAATACAACGCCGACAGCGATTATGAGCCCGGCGAAACCGTGGCCGAAGCCGAGGATGAACTGGGGATCTCGGACTGGATCGACCCCGACACCGGCGACCCGGGCGATGAATCTCACCGCCCGGTGGAGTGAGTCCCGGCTGAGGCCGGCTGTTCCAGGGCATTCCGCGCAGCGCACTCCGCCGCCCGCGCCTCGCGTTCAAACGGATTGTCGCGGTAAGGGTTGCCGCCGCGCGCCCAGGCGAGCAAGCCGGCCAGCGGATACAACACCAGCAGCAATATTCCCCAGCGTTCGAACTGCCTGACATGCGCCCGCTCGTGGGCCCGGGTCGCAGTCAAGGCTGCCAGCGACACCCCGACCACCACATGCCCCAGGGTCATCGCGGCAACCGATCCGCTGAAAGGGAAACCGCGCTGCAGCACCCGCGCCGGCCAGCCGCCGGCGGCCTCCAGCACGCCGTCGACCCGATGCAGCACACCGCCGCTGCTGCGCGCGATCAGCGCAACCAGCATGCCAAGCAGCGTCACCGGCAAGGCCCACAGATAAAGCAGGATCCGCAGCATTACTGAATCCGCATTCCAGAACGCGAATGCCGGCCCGCCAGCCGCCCCGTTCGGCTGTTCACCGAACCCGCCCGGACCCGGATCGGGAAGCCATGCGGAACGGCCGCGCCGTCGGTGCCTTCGCGCTCATCCGCGCCGGCTCAATAAATATCCGTCGCCCCTGCAAACCAGCGCACCTCCGGCAAGCCCTGGCGCACGAAATGCGCGCGCGCCAGTTCCAACTGCGCCGCGGTGCCCGCCGCATAGACGTCGAAGCGATGCAGATCGGGATAATCCACCACGATGCCTTTCAGCACAGCTTCCAGCTCGTCGGTCGCCGCGTGCGGCACGTAGTTGAAATTGTCCAGCGCATCGGCCCAGGTGCGGCACAGGTTGTCCTGGTAATGCCCGGCTGCGTCGGCCAGCCAGTGCAGGTCCATCGATTCGACCAGCTCCAGCGACATGGCGTGCTGGATCAGGCTCTTGATCGGCGCGAAGCCTACGCCGAAGGCGAGGAAAATCGCCGGCCGCGGCGAATCCTCGTCCAGCACGAACTCGCCGAACGGCCCTTCCAGCGCCACCGCATCGCCGGCTTTCAGAGTGGTGAACACGGCCTCGGCGAACGCATCGCCGGGACGGTGCGGAATCTGCAGTTCGATGTTGCGGTCTTCGCACGGGCAGCTGGCAATGGCGTAGCGTCCGCGCACGCCATCGATCGACACCTCGATGCTTTGCCCGCCGAGATACCGCAGGCGCTGGCTGCGCGGCGTCAGGACATGCAGCGCGGCCATCTGCGAATTGAACATTTCCACCGACTTGACCTTGGCGCCGAGCCGCTGCATCTGAATGTCGTGCGCGCCTGCCACATTGGCCTCGATCACCACGTCGTTCACCGGCGCATAGGCGCACAGCAGGATCGCCCCGGCATCCTTGTCGGCCTGCTTCAGCACATAATCATGCGCGCGGACTTTTTTCACCTCGCCCGACACCAGCCGCGCCCTGCAGTCGCCGCAGTTGCCGTTGCTGCAGCCGTAGCTGAGCGAAACCCCGTTGCGCAGCGCGGCATCGAGCAGCGTGTCGTTGCCCTCCACGAAGAATTCGTGGCCGCTTGGCTGGATGGTGACGTGGGCTGACATGACTTTAAGTATCCTTTCCTGTGCAATCGCCGCCTGCGCCAGCACCGCATCCGGCGGCATTTCGGCCAGATTGCGCAGCAGAAACGCGCGCAGGGTGTGCAGCGCGTGGCGCGTCTCGGCGCTTTTGTCTTCTTCGATTTCGTCGATCTTCTCGTCCAGCCAGACCATCACGTTGCCGTAATGCTGCAGCAGGGACTTGGCCGCCGCGTAATCGGCGCCCAGTTCGTTCAAGCGTGCCGCCAGCACCTCCTTGTCCGGCAACACGAGATCGCGCACCCGCCTGGCAAACGCCTTGTCCTTGATTTCCGCAACCCGGCGAAACTCCGCATCGTCGTCCCACTTCACCTCGGGAAACGCACGCAGCAGCTCGTCGAGCTCGACCATGCCGTCGAATGTCGCCAGCGTGCCGCTGCGGATCATTTCCTGCAGCGCATGACGCGGCTGCCCAACCAGCTTGACCACCCGGGATAGCGGAAGTAAATGGCTCATGCCGTGATGGTACCGCGAGCGCCCGATATACAGAATCGGCAATTCACCGGATTCTGAATCCGCGATCCCATCGGGCGGACGCTTCTGACCATACAATCGCATCATGCCTGTCATCTCCACCCGCCCCTGTCCCGCCGATGCCCGCACCGCACTCGAGCAGGCCGGCCTCGCGCCCGCCTGGGCACGCCTGTATGCCGCACGCGGCGTCACCCATCCCGAGCAGATCGCGCACCGCCTGCCGCAACTGCTGCCGCCTGCCGGGCTGCTGCACGTCGAGCGCGCCGCCGCGCTGCTGGCCGATGCCATCCGCGACAACAAGCGCCTGCTCATCGTCGCCGACTACGACGCCGACGGCGCCACCGCCTGCGCCGTCGGCGTGCGCGGCCTCACCATGCTCGGCGCGCGCGTCGAGTATCTGGTGCCCAACCGGCTCGAACACGGCTACGGCCTCACCCCCGACATCGTCAGGCTCGCCGCCGAGCCCCCATTCGGGGACAAGCGCCGGCCCGATCTGCTGCTCACGGTAGACAACGGCATCGCCGCGGTCGACGGCGTGGCGGCGGCGAACGCGCTCGGCATCCCGGTGCTGGTCACCGACCACCACCTGCCCGGCGACGCCCTGCCGGATGCCGCCTGCATCGTCAACCCCAACCAGCCGGGCTGCGGTTTCGCGTCGAAAAACCTGGCCGGGGTGGGGGTGATGTTCTACGTGCTGCTGGCGCTGCGCGCCGAACTGCGCCAGCGCGGGATGTATGCAAACCGGCCCGAACCGGATCTGCGCAGCCTGCTCGACCTGGTCGCGCTCGGCACCGTTGCCGACGTGGTGAAGCTCGATGCCAACAACCGCATCCTGGTCGAGCAAGGCCTGGCACGGATGCGCGCCGGCAAGGCCAGCGCCGGCATCAACGCGCTGTTTCGCGCCGCCGCGCGCGACCCCGCGCGCGCCACCGTGTTCGACCTCGGCTTCATGCTCGGCCCGCGGCTGAACGCCGCCGGGCGCATCGACGACATGGCGCTCGGCATCGAATGCCTGCTGGCCGACGACCCCGCTGCAGCGCAGCAGCTGGCGCAGCGGCTCGACGAACTCAACCGCGCCCGGCGCGACGTCGAGGCTGGCATGCTGGAGGAGGCGCTCGCCATCCTCGCCACCTTCAACCCCGACGACAGCCACAGCCTCACCGCGTATCAGCCCGACTGGCACGTCGGCGTGATCGGCATCCTGGCATCGCGCCTGAAGGACAAGTTCCACCGCCCCACTGTCGTATTCGCATCCAGCGACAGCGGCGAACTCAAGGGCTCCGGGCGCTCCATCCCCGGCCTGCACCTGCGCGACGCGCTCGACCTGATCGACAAGCG
>NZ_MKUG01000124.1 GCF_001897685.1 Thiobacillus sp. 65-1402 | reverse complement strand
GATCGCCACCGAGGTCACGACACCGTTCTTCGTGCCGATCAAGGTCACCATGATGACCGCCTTCCTGTTGGCGTTGCCATGGGTGTTCTTCCAGGTCTGGGCGTTTGTCGCACCGGGGCTGTACCAGCATGAAAAGCGTCTTGGCGTGCCGCTGGTGATCGCCAGCGTCATTCTGTTCCTGCTGGGGATGGCGTTCGCCTATTTCCTGGTGTTCCCGGTGGTGTTCGGCTTCATCGTCGGCGTTGCACCCGAGGGGGTGGCGGTGATGACCGATATCGGCAAATACCTCGACTTTGTGATGACCTTGTTCATGGCCTTCGGGATTACCTTCGAGGTTCCCGTTGCCGTGGTGCTGCTGGTCAAAATGGGTATGGTGTCGGTGGCCAAACTGCGCGAAATCCGGCCGTATGTCATCGTCGGCGCCTTTATTATCGGCGCGATATTCACCCCGCCCGACGTGATCTCGCAATTCATGCTGGCAGTGCCGCTGTGGGTGCTGTACGAACTGGGTATCATCGTTGCCGCCCTGATCACCAAGCCCAAGCCTGAATCCGAGGCAGTTGAATCCGCCTCGGATTACACGCCGATGTCGCAATCCGACATGGATGCGGAATTGGACCGTATCGAAGCCAGTCTGATCGATCGCCCCCCAAGCTTGCCCGATCAAACCGAACCCGGCTCGCCCAAGAGCCGTTAGCGCACCAATGCAGTGCCATTGCGCGGCCCAGTCCGCGCTGGCGGGGCGGGTTTCCCCATTTTTTGAAGGCATCGCCTGGACGGCAATGGCGGTCTTCGGGTTTGGCTGCCAAGTGCCGCGGGAGTGAAATTCCGTGACTTTGCCGGGTATCGGTGGCGCTGCATGCCATGGGCGGCTGCCGCTGCGCTTGGCGGTCTGGCGGTGCATGGCAGCCTGAGGCGGCTCCGCGGGGCTGGATGCAGAGGCGGAATTCAACGGCGCCGCTCTCGGCATGCACAAGATGTCGGCGACGGCCGAGCGCGAAACCGACGGGGAGTCCGGCTAGTTTTTTTCCAGTTGCCGCAGGTGCCTGCGGCGCTCGATTCGCAGTTGTTCGAGCTGCCGGTCCACCTGTACCACGTCGGGATGCTGCTCGGTATATTTCAGCCGCAGTTCGGCGCGCTTGATGCGCAACTCGACCTGCTTTTTGTCGAGGCCGGCAAGGTAGGGATCTGTTTGGTCGACGGCTGCCGGTGGGCGCTCCGGCTGGGCCGGCTTGGGGGCGGGCCGGCTTGCCACGCTCATCTCCATGTCCGGGGCCGCATCTGGCTGCGATACTGCCTCCTGGGGGAGGCTGGCGCCTGGCGGCGCGGGAGGGGACAGGATCGGGCGGGCCGGGCCGAGGAAGTGCTCGATGACGATGATGCCCACGCCGATCAACAAGAGCACGCCGACGGGCGCGCCGAATGCCACTACCCGCAGCAGGCGTGACACCTGCTTGGAAGGCGGCGGTGCTGGCGCCTGTGACGCTGCAGGCGCCAGCACATGCAAGGCGCTGACCAGGGTGCGCGCATCCGGCCGGGCTTCCGGATTCTTGTGCAGCATGCGCGCCAGCAGCCTGGCCAGGTCGGCCGGCAACTGGGGGCGCAGGGTCGTTGCAGGGACCGGTGCTTCATTGACCACCCGGTAAACAATGGCCGGCAGGCTGTCGCCATCGAAGGCATACTGCCCGGTGAGCATTTCGTACAGCACGGCACCCAGCGAAAAAATATCCGAGCATCCATTTACCTCGCGCCCCATTGCCTGTTCCGGCGACATGTAGCGCGGCGAGCCGAGCATTTGCCCGGCGTGGGTATAGTCGCTGTTGACGAAATGGGCGATCCCGAAATCGGTCAGCTTGATGCGTCCGCGCCGCCCGGTGACGACGACGTTGGCGGGCTTGACGTCGCGGTGGATGACGTCGTGCTCGTGCGCGAACGCCAGCGCCTCGGCCATCTGCGTGGCGGTATCGAGCACCAGATCCAGCGGCATCGGGCCCTTGTCCATGAGATCGCGCAAGGTCGCGCCGGGAAGGTATTCCATGGCGATATAGGCCAGCCCATCGGCCTCGCCGACGTCGTAGATCGTCACGATATTGGGATGCGACAGCCGGCCGGCGCTCTGCGCTTCGCGCAGAAAACGGGATTCCGCGCCAGTACCTTCCTGCCGCAATTGCGCGATGGGCACGGCCTTGATGGCGACGGTGCGTTCGATCAGCGGGTCGCGCGCCCGATAAACCGTGCCCATCGCACCCTGGCCGATTTCATCGAGAATTTCGTAGCGGCCGATTTTCATGACGGGGTGAGCGTCAGGCCTGGCATTCCACGATCTGACCGCGCACGCTGCGGCTGTCCAACCCAATCAGATACAGATACCAGGGCATCAGGTCGTCGACGCCGGGAATCGTCTCGGGCGCAAGCCCGGGATGGGTGCGCGAACGCAAGGTGGTCGCCACCTGGCCGGGAATCAGGGTGTTGATCCGCAGGTTTTCGTCCGCGCTGAGTTCATCGGCCCAGATCCGGGTGAGCGTTTCCAGGCCCGATTTTGCTACGGCATAGCCGCCCCAGTAGGCACTGGGTTGATGGCCGTGGGTTTCACCGGTGAACACGACCGACGCATCCGGCGCCTGCCGCAGCAGCGGCAAACAGGCGCGGGTGAGCGCAAATGGCGCGATCAGATTGACCCGCATCAGGGTCTGCCACTGCTCGGTCGTTTGCAGGTGGAGAGGGGTAAGGCTGTAAAACTGGTGTGCGCTGTGCAGCAATCCGTCGAGCCGTTTCAGGTGATGCGCGAGGGTGCCGGCGAGGGTCTCCAGGCTGCGGTCGTCGGCGGCGGCCAGGTCATACGGAAACATGGCGGGCTCGGGGCCGCCGGCGGCCAGGATGGCATCGTAGACCGCTTCGAGTTTGGCTTCGTTGCGTGCGAGTAGGGCGACGGTGGCGCCGTGGCGCGCAAACGCCAGGCTGGCGGCACGCCCGAGACCCGAACTGGCGCCGGTGACGAGAATGACGCGACCTGCGAGCAGGTCAGGGCGGGGAAGATAGTTTTTCATAGCTGTTCAAGTAAAGCGCCGGCCGATTGTACTCCGCTCACGGCTGCACTTTCGAGCGTGGCGGGGTAAGGCCCGGCAGTGTAATCGCCCGCCAGGAATATGCGCAGGTGCGCGGTGCGGACGGCAGGGCGTTTCAGGTTGGGGACGCAGGCGTAGCCGGCCTGCTTTTCGACGATGCTTTTGCGCCACTGTGCGGGGCCGGGCTGGGCGATCCGCTGCAACTGGGCTTCGGCCTGATCCAGCCAGTCCGCGGGCAGCTGCGCGGCGGTGCTGGCAACAAACGCCAGCAGCCCTGCCTGGCCGTGGCTCTGGCCGCGGTCGAACACAAACTGTGCGGGGCCATCCGCCAGGGCGAACAGCGGCTTGGCCAGCCGGAAAGCCGGATCGTACTGGACGTAGCCGGTGGCGATCGGTTGATAGCGATAGGCCGACACTTCGCGCACCACCGATTCGAGCGCGGGGATCGGGGCAGCCAAGCCCGCCAGATGTTGCGGGGCGACGGCGAGGATGACGTGGCTGTAGGCGGTCGCCCCGTCGCGCGTGCTCAAGGTGACGGCATCCGCGGTGGCATCCAACGCGGTTACCCGGCAAGCCAGGCGCACTTGGCCGCCGCATTCGATCAGGCGTGTAGCAGCGGGCGCAGGGAATAGGGCCGTCAGGTCGCGCCGCGGCAACAGCAGGTCGCTATCATGATTGCGACCGCCGAAAGCGGCGCGGATGACGTCGCGGAAAACCTTGGCGCTGGCCGTTTCCGGCGGCGTGTTGAGGGCCGATACGCACAGCGGATGCCATAGCAGGCGGCGCAGTGTTTCGGGCTGGGAGCGGGTGAACTGGCTGACGCTTAGCCGATCCGGCGCAGCCGTGTCGTGCAGCAGCGCGTAGGCCCAGCGTGCGGCGGCGAGCTTGTCGCGCCAGCCCAGTCCCCGTGCGCCGAGCAGCCCCGCCAGCAAATGCAGCGGCGCTGGCAGGCGCGGGCAGGCGAGGCTGAAATCCGGTGGCTGGCTAAGGGTCAGCGGCAGGCGCCATAAGCCGTCCTGCGCGGCGGCGGGGCGCAGGCGCTCGATCAGATGTAGTGTCTGCGCATACGCGCCGAGCAGGATGTGCTGGCCGTTGTCGAGCAACCGGCCTGCGAGTTCGACCGCGCGCGCGCGGCCACCCAGGGTGCGGCTGGCTTCGAACAGGGTGACGTTGACCCCAGCCTCGGCCAGCGTCAGCGCGGCGGCGCAGCCCGCCCAGCCGCCGCCGATCACCGCGACACGGGCGGTCATGGAAACAGCCAGGTCTTGCTGGCCAGCCACAGCTTGCGCATTGGCGTGAGCGAGACGCGCGCGCGCAACACGGGAAATTCGGCGCGCCGGATTTCATTCAGTAAAGTGCGATAAATCGCCGCCATCACCAGCCCCGGGCGCTGCGCGTGGCGCGCGCTGGCGGGGAGCGCGGCGAACGCGCGCTCGTAGCAGGCGGCGGCGCGTTCGAACTGGAACTGCATCAGCGCCTGAAATGCGGGGGTGGTCACGCCATCCAGGATGTCGGCTTCGCGCGCACCGAAACGTGCAAGTTCATCCTGCGGCAGATAAATCCGTCCGCGTCGCGCGTCCTCGCCGACGTCGCGAATGATGTTGGTGAGCTGGAACGCGAGACCCAGTTCGTGCGCATAACGGCGAACCGCGCGATCGTCCGCGCTGCGCGGCCCGCCGAAAATCGCAGCCGCGACTTCGCCCACCACGCCTGCCACGCGATAGCAGTACAGATTGAGGGACTTGAAGTCGGGGTAGCGTAAATGATCCAGGTCCATCGCCATGCCGTCGACGATTTCCAGCAGCAGGGCAGCGGGTGCATTGCGGCCTTGCGCGGTATCGAGGAGGGCGCGGGTGGCCGGATGTTCCGGCGCGCCGGCCGCAAACCGCATGATCTCCTCGCGCCACCAGTCGAGCTTGGTCAGGGCGAGTTGGCTTTCGTGGCACTCATCCACCACGTCGTCGAGTTCGCGGCACAGGGCGTAAAACGCGGTGATCGCGCGCCGCGTGTCCGGTGGCAGGAAGACGAAGCTGTAATAGAAGCTGGAGCCGCTGGCGGCAGCCCGTTCCTGGCAATACTGATGGACATCCATGGTCAAAGAAATCCGCGCCAGAGCATGATGCCCCAGTCTTTTTTGGTGAGTACCGGGCGATCGTGGAATATGCAGCCGGGGTCGGCATGCAGTTTGCGCAGGATGGTTTCACCGCCGAGGATGGTCACGCGCAGTTCCAGCCCGATGCGCCCCTTGAGCGCCCGGCCGAGCGGCGCACCGGCCTGCAGCAGCTTGCGCGCGCGTTCGATCTGCTTGTGCATCATCATGTGCCACAACCCGCGCGTGTCGCCCTGCGCGATCTGCATTTCGCCGATGCGGTGTGCGGCCAGTTCATCCTGCGGCAGATAGATGCGGTCTTTCCGGTAATCGACCGCGATGTCCTGCAAAAAATTGATCAGTTGCAGACTGCTGCAGATGGCGTCGGAATAGGCCAGATGGCGCGGGTCGTGGTCGCCGTACAAATGCAGCATCAGGCGCCCCACCGGGTTGGCCGAGCGGCGGCAGTAGTCCATGACTTCGCCGAAGTCGGCGTAGCGTTTTTTTTCCACGTCCTGCGCAAAAGCCGACAGCAGGTCGCGAAACGGTGCCAGCGGAATGGCGTGATCGCGGATTGCGGCAGCCAGCGGCACAAAAACCGGATGGCTTGAGGTCTCGCCGCGTTCGATGCGATCCAGTTCGGCGTGGTATGCCGCCAGCTGCTCGAGGCGAGTTGCTGCGGGGGCGTCGCCTTCGTCGGCAATATCGTCCGCCGTGCGGGCAAACCGGTAGATGGCTTCGACCGGTTTGCGCAGCCGTTTGGGCAGCAACCAGGACGCAACGGGGAAGTTTTCGTAGTGATCGACCGGCACCGGCAACAAAAAAACGGAATGGGAATAATGACTTAGGCAGGATGCCGGGTTAGCTTGGGTGACAGCATCGCTTTGATTATATTACACTTATTGGTCGATAGTTTTGCGGCCAAGCCGCGAGAGTGGCGGAATTGGTAGACGCACTGGATTTAGGTTCCAGCGCCGCAAGGCGTGGGGGTTCGAGTCCCCCCTTTCGCACCATCGGCTTTATGCCGTTCACCCTTACATTTCAATTCAGCCAGGAAGTATTTTGATGCAAGCAAATCTTGAAGTCCTCGAAGGTCTGGCCCGGCGCCTGGATATCAGCGTGCCCATGGATCAGCTGGAAACCGAAGTGCAGAGCCGTCTGAAGCGCCTGGCGCGCAACGTCAAGATGGATGGTTTCCGTCCTGGCAAGGCGCCGTTGAGCGCGGTGGTGCGTCAGCACGGCGCCGGCGTGCGTCAGGAGGTGTTGGGTGAAACCCTGCAATCCCGCTTTGGCGAGGCCGTGCAGGCCCACCAGTTGAGAATCGCGGGTTATCCGCGCTTCGAGCCGAAGGCGGGGCAGGCGGCGGCAGCGGAAATGACTTTCAGTGCCAGCTTTGAGGTCTATCCTGAAGTGAAGATCGACGTGCTGAATACTGGCAAGCTCAGCCGCCCCGTCGTGAACCTGGGCGAGGCCGATGTCGCAAAGACGCTGGAAGTGCTGCAGAAGCAGCGGCGCAGCTTCGAGACAACCGATCGGGCCGCAATGGAAGGCGATTTGGTCAAGTTCGACTATCAGGGCACGGTGGATGGCGCGGCATTCGAAGGCGGCCAGGGCGAAGACTTCGCCGCGGTAATCGGCGAAGGCCGTTTGCTGAAGGATTTCGAACAGAGCCTGACCGGGCTCAAGGCGGGCGACAGCAAGGGATTCGATCTGACTTTCCCGGCCGAGTATGCCGCCAAGGAACTCGCCGGCAAGGCCGCGCATTTCGAGGTGCAGGTCAAGGACGTGCAGGCTCCTGTGCTGCCGCCGGTGAATGCGGAATTTGCCAAGGCGCTGGGAGTCGAGGACGGTGACGTCGAGAAACTCAAGGCCGAGGTCAAGACCAATCTGGAACGCGAAGTGAAACGCCGCGTGCAGGCGAAACTGAAAGAGCAGGCGATGGAGTTGCTGCTGCAGAAAAGCACGCTGGATCTGCCGCAGAGCCTGGTGGCGATGGAGTCCGACCGTCTGCAGAAGATGACCGAGGCCGATATGCAGTCGCGCGGGGTTCAGACCATGAAGCTGTCTGCCGATATGTTTACCGGGCAGGCCGAACGCCGTGTCCGCCTGGGCTTGATCCTGGCCGAGATCGTGCAGGCGAACAAGCTGGTGGCGCAGCCGGAGCAGATTCGCGCCCTGATTCAGGAACAGGCGCAGAGCTACGAGGAGCCGGAACAGGTGGTGCAGTGGTACTACCAGAGCCCGCAGCGGATGCAGGAGATCGAGTCCCTGGCGCTGGAAGAGAATGTGGTAGCATGGGTTGCAGGTCAGGCCCAAGTGGAAGACGTGACAACCTCCTTTGAAGAATTGATGGGACGTGCCTGATGCGCATTGATTTTGAACGTGGTATTTCCAATTCGCGGCCCTTCGAGCCCCAGGGGCTGGGGCTGGTTCCCATGGTCGTCGAACAAAGCGGCCGTGGCGAACGCGCCTACGATATTTACTCGCGTCTCCTCAAGGAGCGGGTGATTTTCCTGGTTGGCCCGGTGAACGATGCGACGGCCAACTTGGTGGTTGCGCAAATGCTGTTCCTGGAGTCGGAAAACCCCGACAAGGACATCTATTTCTACATCAACTCGCCCGGCGGCTCGGTTTCGGCCGGCCTGGCGATCTACGACACCATGCAGTTCATCAAGCCGGACGTGTCCACGCTATGCATCGGTCAGGCGGCCAGCATGGGGGCGTTCCTGCTGACCGCAGGCGCCAAGGGCAAGCGCCACTGCCTGCCGAACTCGCGTGTGATGATCCACCAGCCGCTGGGCGGTTTCCAGGGGCAGGCGTCGGATATCGAAATCCACGCCAAGGAAATTCTGTATCTGAAAGCGCGCCTCAACGACATGCTGGCCAAACACACCGGACAGAGCATGGAAGCGATCGAGCGCGATACCGATCGCGACAACTTCATGAGCGCGGACGAAGCGGTAAGCTACGGCTTGGTCGACAAGGTGCTGACCAACCGCAACGAAGCATCAGGCAATTAAGCAAGGAACTGGCATGGCAGACAAAGGCTCGAGCGACAAACTTCTTTACTGCTCCTTCTGCGGCAAGAGTCAGCACGAGGTGCGCAAGCTGATTGCCGGGCCGTCGGTGTTCATCTGCGATGAATGCGTCGAGCTGTGCAACGACATCATTCGCGAGGAAATCCAGCAGGCCGACGGTCAGAAGAGTGCGGGCTCCGACCTGCCGACGCCGCATGAAATCAGCGGTATTCTCGATCAGTATGTGATCGGCCAGGGGCAGGCCAAGAAGGCGCTCGCCGTCGCGGTCTACAATCACTACAAACGCTTGCGCAGCAATTCCGGCAGCGGCGAAGTCGAGTTGGCGAAGAGCAATATCCTGCTGATCGGCCCTACCGGGTCGGGCAAGACCCTGCTGGCGCAGACGCTGGCGCGCCTGTTGAACGTGCCCTTCGTGATCGCCGATGCCACCACGCTGACCGAAGCCGGCTACGTGGGCGAGGATGTCGAGAACATCATCCAGAAGCTGCTGCAGAAGTGCGATTACGATGTCGACAAGGCCAAGCAAGGCATCGTTTATATCGACGAAATCGACAAGATTTCGCGCAAGGCCGACAACCCTTCGATTACCCGCGATGTGTCGGGCGAAGGCGTGCAGCAGGCATTGCTGAAGCTGATCGAGGGCACCACTGCCTCGATCCCGCCACAGGGTGGGCGCAAGCATCCGAATCAGGAATTCGTTCAGGTCGACACCAGCAATATCCTGTTCATTTGCGGCGGCGCGTTCAGCGGGTTGGAAAAGGTCATCCGTGGCCGCACCGAGAAAGGCGGCATCGGTTTCGGCGCGCAGGTGAAAAATGTCGACGAGACCAAGCGCGACGCTGAATTGCTGCACCAGGTCGAACCCGAAGATCTCATCAAATACGGCCTGATCCCGGAATTCGTCGGGCGCTTGCCAGTGGTGGCGACGCTGGATGAACTCGACGAGGCCGCGCTGGTACAGATCCTGACCGAGCCGAAGAACGCGCTGACCAAGCAGTTCGCCAAGCTCTTCAAGATGGAGGGCGTCGAGCTCGAATTCCGCGACGATGCGCTCAACGCCATCGCCAAGCGTGCGCTGAATCGCCGCACCGGTGCGCGCGGCCTGCGTTCGATCATCGAGCATGCCCTGCTCGATACCATGTACGACCTGCCCTCGCTCAAAGGGGTCAGCAAGGTGGTGGTGGACAACGGCCTGATCAACGGCGAAGGCAAACCCTTGCTGATCTACTCCGAGCAGGGCGACCAGCCGCTGGCCGCCGGAGCTTGAACCGATGGCTGACGGGGAACCTGTCAGCCATCTTGAATTCCAAACTATGCCCCCCAATTGTGGATGAGCGTGGTTGAATGCCGCGCATCCTTTCCTCAAACCCTTACCAGGAAATCATGATGAGCGACAACGTATCCAAGGAACAGGTCGATCTGCCGCTGTTGCCGCTTAGGGATGTGGTGGTGTTCCCACACATGGTCATCCCGTTGTTTGTCGGCCGTCCCAAGTCGATCAAGGCGCTGGAAACCTCGATGGAGTCCGGCAAGAGCATTCTCCTGGTTGCCCAAAAGACGGCCGCCCAGGACGACCCCACGCCGGAGGATCTCTACGATACCGGCAGCGTGGCCACCGTCCTGCAAATGCTGAAGCTGCCGGATGGCACCGTCAAAGTCCTGGTGGAGGGTAATCAGCGCGCCCGCGTGCTGGAGGTGACCGATACCGGCACCCATCTTGCTGCGCGCGCCGAAATTCTGCCCGCCGAGGGCGAGGAACTGGTGGAAGTCGAGGCCATGCGCCGCGCCTTGCTCACGCAGTTCGACCAGTACGTCAAACTGAACAAGAAAATTCCGCCGGAAATCCTCACTTCGCTCTCGGGCATCGACGAAGGCGGCCGTCTGGCCGACACCATCGTCGCGCATCTGCCGCTGAAACTGGAGCAGAAGCAGGAGGTGCTGGAGATGATCGGTGTCAACAAGCGCCTTGAGCATCTGCTCGGCTTGCTGGAAGGCGAACTCGACATCCTGCAGGTCGAAAAGCGCATCCGTGGCCGCGTCAAGCGGCAGATGGAGAAAAGCCAGCGCGAGTACTACCTGAATGAACAGGTCAAGGCGATCCAGAAGGAGCTGGGCGACATCGAAGAGGGCGCCGAGCTGGAGGAGCTGGAGAAGCGCATCAAGGATGCCAGCATGTCCAAG
This sequence comes from Thiobacillus sp. 65-1402, assembly GCF_001897685.1. Taxonomy (GTDB): domain Bacteria; phylum Pseudomonadota; class Gammaproteobacteria; order Burkholderiales; family Thiobacillaceae; genus Thiobacillus. Next base: position 12,520 of record NZ_MKUG01000124.1, on the reverse strand, counting down.
GAGGCCGAAGCCAAAGCCATGGGCGAACTGAAAAAGCTGCGCATGATGTCGCCGATGTCGGCCGAAGCCACCGTGATACGCAGCTATATCGAAGCCATGGTCGGTCTGCCCTGGAAAAAGAGAACCAAGATCAGCAAGGATCTGCTCAAGGCCGAGAAAGTCCTCGACCAGGACCACTACGGCCTCGACAAGGTCAAGGAACGCATCCTGGAATACCTCGCGGTGCAGCAGCGCGTCGACAAGGTGAAGGCGCCGATTCTCTGCCTGGTGGGGCCGCCTGGGGTCGGCAAGACCTCGCTCGGCCAGTCCATCGCCCGCGCGACCAATCGCAAATTCGTTCGCATGGCGCTTGGCGGCGTACGCGACGAATCCGAGATTCGCGGGCACCGCCGCACCTACATTGGGTCGATGCCGGGCAAGATCCTGCAAAGCCTGACCAAGGTCGGAGTGAAGAATCCGTTGTTCCTGCTCGACGAAGTCGACAAGATGGGCCAGGACTTCCGCGGCGATCCGTCGTCGGCGCTGCTGGAAGTGCTCGACCCCGAGCAGAACCATACCTTCCAGGATCATTACATCGAGGTCGAGTACGATCTCTCCGACGTGATGTTCGTCGCCACGGCCAACTCGCTCAACCTCCCGGCGCCGTTGCTCGACCGGATGGAGGTGATCCGCCTGTCGGGTTACACCGAGGACGAGAAAATCAACATTGCCGAGCGCTATCTGGTGCCCAAGCAACTCAAGGTCAATGGCATCAAGGAAGGCGAACTCGCCATTGCCGAGTCGGCGTTGCGCGACATCGTGCGCTACTACACGCGCGAGGCCGGCGTGCGCAGCCTGGAGCGCGAGGTTTCAAAAATCTGCCGCAAGGCGGTCAAGGCCCTGTTGCTGAAGAAGCAGAGCACCAAGATCCTGGTCACGTCGCGCAATCTGGAAAAATACCTCGGCGTGCGGCGTTTCAGCTTCGGCATCGCGGAAAAGAACAACCAGGTGGGACAGGTGACAGGCTTGGCCTGGACCGAGGTCGGCGGCGAGTTGCTGACCATCGAGGCGGTTGCTCTGCCTGGGCGCGGCAAGATGACGACCACCGGCAAGCTCGGCGAAGTGATGCAGGAATCCATACAGGCCGCGCTGTCGGTGGTGCGTTCACGCGCGCGCAAGCTGGGCATCCAGGAGGATTTCTACCAGAAACGCGATATCCATATTCATCTGCCGGAAGGTGCGACGCCGAAAGACGGGCCGTCTGCGGGCATCGCAATCTGCACCTCGATGGTGTCGATCCTCACCGGGATCCCAGTGCGCGCGGACGTTGCGATGACCGGCGAGATCACGCTGCGGGGGGAAGTACTGCCGATTGGCGGCTTGAAGGAAAAACTGCTGGCTGCGCATCGCGGCGGAATCAAGACGGTGCTGATCCCGCAGGAGAACGTCAAGGATCTGACCGAGATTCCTGACAACATCAAGAACAAACTCGACATTCATCCGGTCAAGTGGATCGACCAGGTTCTTGAATTGGCATTGGAGCACACGCCCGAGCCCTTGCAGGACGAACCGGAAGCGGAAACGCCGGCGATTGCCGTTCCGGAAGAGGGAGGGGTCGCCGCCGCGGCGCTCAAACACTGAGTATTTTCCAGCCACTCGCCGGAATCCCGCGCCAGTCGCGGGATTTTTTTGCCGATAGCCCGGAAAACCGCTTGACACAAGGTTTTGCGGGTTGCTATAAAAGCGCCCACAGGGTTTTCCTGTGCCACTTGAGTGAAGGGGACAACACGTGAACAAATCCGAATTGATCGATGCCATTGCCGACTCGGCTGATATCTCCAAGGCAGCAGCCGGTCGTGCACTGGATGCAACGGTTGAAGCTGTCAAGAAAGCGCTGAAGAAGGGTGACATGGTGACGCTGGTAGGTTTTGGCAGCTTTTATGTCGGCAAGCGCGCCGCGCGTACAGGCCGCAATCCGCGCACCGGCGCAACCATCAAGATCAAGGCTGCCAAGGTGCCGAAGTTCCGTGCTGGCAAGGGCCTGAAGGACGCCATCAATTAATAAAAAATGCGATATGCATTTGGCAAGATCGGAAAATCTGTTGTAGAATCTTGGTCTTTGTCGGGTGCTTAGCTCAGCTGGTAGAGCGTCGCCCTTACAAGGCGAATGTCGGGGGTTCGAACCCCTCAGCACCCACCAGCAGGGAAATAAGCGGGTCAAGTTTTAGGTAGCATGGTTTCTGCAGCATCAGGGAGTGGTAGTTCAGTTGGTTAGAATACCGGCCTGTCACGCCGGGGGTCGCGGGTTCGAGTCCCGTCCACTCCGCCAACATCAAAAAGGCGAACGCAAGTTCGCCTTTTTTTATTTCGGGGCTTTGTTATTTATCGCATCGGTTGAGTTTGTCCATGCGTAACTTTTAATTAATCGCGCCGGGCGAGACGTAAGGCGCAAAGTGCGCGAAAATTCGCGCTGATGTTTTTTCTGGAGTTGATGACCGTGCTCGAAGCAATCCGCAAGCATGCAAAGGGTTGGCTGGCCAAAGTCATACTGGCCTTGATCGCAATCACCTTCGCCTTGTTCGGCGTGGATTCCTACATGAAGGGCGACAACAGCGGCGGCATGGTTGCCGAGGTCGGCGACGTGGGGATTTCGCGTGAAGAACTGACCCGGGAGATTCAGGCACAGAGCGACCGCATGCGCGAGGCGCTCGGCCCTGCGTTCGACCCTGCTGTTACCGAAACGGCAAACTTCCGCAAGCAGGTTCTCGACAGCCTGGTCGAGCGTAAAGCCTTGCTGCAGGATGCGCAAAAGCTCAAGTTCCTGGCGCCCGATGCCTATATTGCGTCGGTGCTGGCGCAGATTCCGGCCTTCCAGCAGGACGGCAAGTTTTCGCAGCAGCGGTATGAGGCGGTGCTGCGCCAGAATGGCCGCACACCCGCCCAGTTTGAAAATGAATTGCGCCAGGCTTTCATGCTGGAGGCCATTGCCAGCCCGGTTTCGCTTGCGGCGTTCCCGTCCGGCACATCGCTGGCTCAGATTGCCCGCCTGGTGGCGCAACAGCGTGAAATCGCCTGGGCCGATCTGCCTGCTTCCGCGGTGGCGCCGCAGATCAGGGTGGCGCCCGCCGACGTGGAGCGTTACTACGTGGCCAACAAGGGCGAGTTCACCGAACCCGAGCAGATCCGCGCCGAATATCTGGTGCTGGATACGGCAAGCGTAGCGGCGGGTATCGCGGTGAGCGAGCAGGCCGTGGCGGATTACTATGCTTCCCATGCCGCCCAGTTCGGGCAGCCGGAACAGCGCAGTGCGAGTCACATCCTGATTGCCGCAGAAAAAAATGCGGATGCGGCTTCGCGTGCCAAAGCCAAGGCGAAAGCGGCCGAATTGGCGCAGACCCTGCAGAAAAACCCGCAGCGCTTTGCCGAGTTGGCGCGCACCCAGTCGCAGGATCCGGGGTCGGCCGCGCAGGATGGCAGCCTGGGTAGCTTTGGCCGCGGCATGATGGTCAAAGCCTTCGAGGATGCCGTGTTCAGCATGAAGCCCAATGAAATCCGCGGACCGGTGGAAAGCGATTTCGGCTATCACATCATCCGGCTGGATGGCATTCAGCCTGCCCAGACTGCGCCCCTGGCCGAGGTGCGCGCAGCGGTCGTAAGCGAGCTGCGCAAGCAGCAGGCACAAAAAGCCTTCGCCGACATGGCCGACAACTTCAGCAATCTGGTGTACGAGAACGCTCAGTCGTTGCAGCCCGCCGCCACCGCCGCCAAGCTGACGGTTCAGCAAAGCGGCTGGATGACGGCCAGGACTGCGCCGCCGCCTTTCAATCATGCCGCCTTGTCGTCCGCGCTGTTCAGTCCGGAATCGATCAAATCCAGGCAGAACACCGAAGCCATTGAAGTGCAGCCCGGCACTCTGGTCGCTGCGCGGGTGGTGGAGCATCGCCCGGCCCGCTTGCGTCCGCTGACCGAGGCGTCGCAGGCGATCGAAACCAGGCTGCGCACCGAGCAGAGTATGCGTTTGCTGGCGCAAAAAGCTGAAGCCACCCTCCAGGCGCTGGCAAAAGGCGACGAAGCGGGATTGAACTGGTCGGCTTTCCAGATCGTGGGGCGTCAACCATCCGCCGTGCTGGATGCGGCCGGGGCCAAAGCGGTATTCCGCGTCGCCACGGACAAACTGCCGGCCTACACCGGCTTCGCCCGCCCCGACGGCTCGTATCGCATCGTACGCGTGAGCCGCGTGCTGGATGCGCCGGCGCTGGATCCGATGTTGCTGTCGTCGATCGAAGCCGGCGTCACGCAGGCGCAGCAGCGTGCGGATATGAAGGCGATGGTTGCGCTGATTACCGCCGGCCAGAAAGTGAAAGTCCAGCCCAACGCGATCGAGGGAAGATAAGCCGTCGCGTAGCCGCAATAAAAAACGCGCCTTCAAGGCGCGTTTTTTATTGCGGGAAAGTTCAGATCAGCTCTCGGCGCCGGCGGTGGAATTGAAGCCGGCATCGACGTAGGTGATTTCGCCGGTAATGCCGGACGCCAGGTCGGAGAGCAGGAAGGCGGCGGCGTTGCCAACCTCTTCAATCGTTACGTTGCGGCGCAGCGGCGCGTTCTTGGCGACCAGGTCGAGCTTCTCGCCGAAGTTGGCGATGCCGCTGGCGGCCAGCGTCTTGATCGGCCCGGCCGATAGCGCATTGACGCGGATGCCCTTGGGGCCGAGGCTCTGTGCCATGTAGTACACGCTGGATTCGAGGCTGGCCTTGGCCAGGCCCATGACGTTGTAATTGGGAACGGAGCGAATCGCGCCGAGATACGACAGCGTCAGCAGTGCCGCCTGGCGGCCCTCCATCATCGGCAACGCGGCCTTGGCCAGCGCGGCGAAGCTGTAGGAGCTGATGTCGTGTGCGATGCGGAAGTTTTCCCGGGTGACCGCGGAGAGAAAATCGCCGGCCAGGGCTTCCTTCGGTGCGTAGGCGATCGAGTGCACCAGGCCATCAAGGCCGTCCCAGTGTTTGCCGAGTTCGGCAAACAGGGCATCGATCTGCTCGTCGCTGCCGACGTCGCACGGGAACACCAGATCGGAGCCGAATTCCTTGGCGAATTCGCTGACCCGGTCCTTGATGCGCTCACCCTGGTAGGTGAAGGCGAGTTCGGCGCCTTCGCGCTTGCACGCGGCAGCGATGCCATACGCAATCGAACGGTTGGAAATGACGCCGGTGACGAGCAAACGCTTCCCTGCAAGAAATCCCATAATGGTCTCGAAAGAATTGAATTGCCGCCGATTATAACGGCTGACGTTGCGCACGCGCTTGGGTACACTTGCGGCATGACGCGCACGGGCACGATTTTCCTCAAACTGGGCCTGCTGGGGCTAGGGCTGGGGTGGCTGGCGGGCTGCTCCGACAGCTGGAACAATCCCTACCCGGGCAGCCCGGCCAACGCCAACATCCTGTACAGCGCGTTTTCCGAACGCCCCAAGCATCTCGATCCGGCGCGCTCCTACAGCGCGAACGAAATCGAATTCACCGGCCAAATTTATGAGCCGCCGCTGCAGTATCACTTTCTCCAGCGCCCTTACACGCTGATTCCGCTCACCGCGGATGCGGTGCCCCAGGCGCGCTATTTCGATGCAGCGGGGCATGCGCTGCCGGACGATGCGTCCTCTGCACGCATTGCGAAGAGCGTGTATGAAATCCGTATCCGCCCCGGCATCCAATATCAGCCGCACCCGGCATTCGCACGCGATGCGGCGGGGCGCTACCGCTACCATGCGCTCACCGCCGCGGACACCGCCGGAAAAACCCGGATCCATGACTTCGAGCACAGCGGCACGCGCGAACTGGTGGCTGCCGATTATGTGTATCAGATCAAGCGCCTGGCCAATCCGCGGCTGAGTTCGCCGATTTTCGGCCTGATGGCCGAACACATCATCGGTCTGAAGGCGCTGGGTGCGGCGCTGGAAAAAGCGGCTCAATCCCGCCCCGCGGCAGCGCTGAATCTCGACGATTTCGCACTTGAAGGGGCGGAGGTCGTCGACCGCTACACCTACCGCATCCATGTCAAAGGCAAATACCCGCAGTTCATCTACTGGCTGGCAATGCCGTTTTTTGCGCCGATTCCATGGGAAGCCGACGTCTTCTATGCCCAGCCCGGTCTGGCCGGGCGCAATCTCACGCTCGACTGGCAGCCGGTCGGGACCGGGCCGTATTACCTGGCGGAAAACGATCCCAATCGCCGCATGGTGCTGAAAAGGAATCCGCACTACCACGGCGAAACCTATCCGGCGGAAGGCAGCGACGAAGACAGGCAGGCAGGGCTGCTGGCCGACGCCGGCAAGCACCTGCCGCTGGTGGACGAAGCCGTGTTCAGCCTGGAAAAGGAAACCATTCCCTACTGGAGCAAGTTTCTGCAGGGTTATTACGACAGCTCCGGCATCAGCTCCGATAGCTTCGACCAGGCCGTGAAGTTCTCCGCCGGCGGCGATCCTCAGCTCACCGATTCCATGCGCGCCAAGGGCATCGGCCTCGTCACCACCGTGGCGGCGTCCCTGTGGTATGTCGGTTTCAACATGCTCGACCCGGTGGTGGGCGGCCTTGGCGAAGACCGCCGCAAATTGCGCCAGGCGCTGTCCATCGCATTCGACTATGACGAGTTCATTTCCATTTTCCTCAATGGCCGCGGCATTCCCGCGCAGGGGCCGATTCCGCCGGGGTTGTTTGGCTATGTCGAAGGCGTGGCCGGACTGAACCCCTATGTCTACGAAGCACGCGACGGCAGGATCGCGCGCCGCCCGATCGAGGCCGCGCGCCGCCTGCTGGCCGAGGCGGGCTACCCGAACGGCCGCAACGCGAAGACGGGCGAACCGCTGGTGCTGTATTTCGACACCATGGCATCCGGCCCCGATGCCAAGTCGCGGCTCGACTGGATGAAGAAGCAGCTCGACAAGCTCAATGTGCAGCTGGTGGTGCGCGGCACCGACTACAACCGTTTTCAGGACAAGATCCGCAAGGGCAATGCCCAGCTGTTCGAATGGGGCTGGAATGCCGACTACCCCGATCCGGAAAATTTCTTCTTCCTGCTCTACGGCCCGCACAAGAAAGTCGGCAGCGGCGGCGAGAATGCCGCCAACTACGACAACCCCGAGTTCGACCGCCTGTTCGAGCAGATGAAGGACATGGACAACGGCCCCGCGCGCCAGCAGGTGATCGACGCCATGCTCGACGTCGTGCGCCGCGATGCGCCGTGGATCTTCGCCTACCATCCCAAGGCCTTCGGCCTGCGCCACGGCTGGGTGCATAACGTCAAACCCAACCTGATGGCGAACAACACCCTCAAATACCGCCGTATCGACGCTGCCGTGCGCGAAGCCCGGCGCGCCGAATGGAACCGTCCGGTGCTGTGGCCGATCGTGCTGCTGGCCGCTGCGCTGGCGGCCGTGATCGCGCCGGCAGTGATCGCGTGGCGGCGGCATGAACGAAAGACCGCCTGATGTTCGCCTATATCCTGCGCCGCCTGCTGTACGCGATCCCGATCCTCATCGGGGTCAACCTGCTGACCTTTGCGCTGTTTTTCGTCGTCAACACGCCGGACGACATGGCGCGGCTGCAACTCGGCGTCAAGCACGTGACGCCGGAGGCGATCGAGCGCTGGAAGGCCGAGCACGGCTACGACAAGCCGCTGCTGCTGAATGCGGAGGCAACGGGCAGCGCGCAGTTCACCGAGACGATTTTCTTCCAGCACTCGGCGGCGATGTTCGTCTTCAAGTTCGGCAAAAGCGACGACGGCCGTGACATCGGCAACGAAATCCGCACCCGCATGGGGCCGAGCCTGGCGATCGCGCTGCCGGTGTTCGTCATCGGCTTGCTGGCCAACATCACCTTCGCCTTGCTGATGGTGTTTTTCCGCGCCACCTACCTCGACCTGTGGGGGGTGGTGCTGTGCGTGGTGCTGATGTCGATCTCGGGCCTGTTCTACATCATCGCCGGGCAGTATTTCATCGCCAAATTGTGGAACCTGCTGCCGATTTCGGGCTATACCGGCGGCATCGGCGGGCTCAAGTTCATCCTGTTGCCGGTATTGGTCAGCGTGGCGGCAGGGATCGGCAGCGGCGCGCGCTGGTACCGCACGATCTTCCTCGAGGAAATCGGCAAGGACTATGTGCGCACCGCGCGCGCCAAGGGCTTGTCCGAAATCCGGGTCTTGTTTCGCCACGTGCTGAAGAACGGCATGATCCCGATCCTCACCGGCGCAGTGGTGGTGCTGCCGCTGCTGTTCATGGGAAGCCTGATCACCGAGTCCTTCTTCGGCATCCCAGGGCTCGGCAGCTACACCATCGACGCGATCCAGGCGCAGGATTTCGCCGTGGTGCGCGCGATGGTGTTCCTGGGCTCCTTTCTCTACATCGTCGGCCTCATTCTCACCGACATTTCCTATTCGTGGGCTGATCCGCGGGTGAGGCTGCAATGAATTTCATGCCCGTGATCCTGTGGACCGATGCGCTGATTTTTGCACTGCTGGCGGGCGTGCTGGCGCTGGCCTGGTTCATCCGTCGCCACGACCATCTGCGCGCTCCGTGGGTGGCCGTGGCGCAGCGCCCGATGGCGATGGGGGCGGCTCTGGTGCTGGGCGTCTTCGTCGTCATCGGCCTGCTCGATTCGCTGCATTACCGGGAACGGCTGCCCGACAGTCCGGCCGACAAGCCGCAGTATTCGGTCGAGGTGATGAGCGCGTTCGACGCGCTGGTGGGCGGCCTGCGCACCCGCCAGGAAAAAACCTATTCGGCGCCGCTGGCGATGCAGTTGTATGCCATGGAATTCGTCGAGCGGAATGGCGTGGCGGTGCGCGATTATCCGCGCCTGCAATATGGCGGCGCGCATCTGCAGCACGCCGGCGACCGGCTATCCGACATCGCGCGGCGCACCCTCGCCGGCGCCGCGCAGGGCGCCCTCGCCGGCCTGCTGCTGCTTGCCGGCCTGGCTGCGTGGCAGGCACGCCGGCTGCAGCTGCCCGTCGGTACATGGCTTGCACGGTGGCGACAAGGCGGCTTGAACTGGCCCGGCCGCACGCTCGTCGGCATGCTGGCGCTGCTGCTCATGCTGGGCGGCGCGATGGCGCAGCTGGCGTCCGGCTACCACGTGCTCGGCACCGACAAGGTCGGACAGGACGTGCTCTACATCAGCCTCAAAAGCATCCGCACCGGCCTGGTGATCGGTACGCTGACCACGCTGGTCACGCTGCCGCTGGCAATCGGCCTGGGCATCGTGGCGGGCTATTTCCGCGGCTGGGTGGACGACGCGATCCAGTACCTCTACACCGTGCTCAACTCGATCCCGGGCGTGCTGCTGATTGCGGCTGCCGTGCTGATCGTGCAGGTCTATATCGAATCCAACCCCGAACTGTTCGACACCGCCGCCGCGCGCGCCGACATTCGCCTGCTGGCGCTGTGCCTGATCATGGGCATGACCAGTTGGACCGGACTGGCGCGACTGCTGCGCGGCGAATCGCTCAAGTTGCGCACGCTCGATTACGTCGAGGCGGCGCGCGCCTTCGGCGTATCGAATGCACGCATCATCAGCCGCCACATTTTTCCCAACGTGTTCCATCTGGTGCTGATTGCGGTCGTTCTGGATTTTTCCGGGCTGGTGCTGGCCGAAGCGGTGCTGTCCTACGTCGGCGTCGGCGTCGATCCCTCCATGTACAGCTGGGGCAACATGATCAACGGCGCGCGCCTCGAACTTGCACGCGAACCGGCAGTATGGTGGCAGCTCGGTGCGGCATTCGCCTTCATGTTCGCGCTGGTGCTTGCCGCCAACCTGTTCGCCGACGGTGTGCGCGACGCCTTCGACCCGCGTCTGGGAGGCCGCCGGTGAAGCCCCTGCTGCGGGTCGCGGGGCTCGTCACCGAAATCGGCCACGATGCGGATACCCTGCGCGTGGTCGATGGCGTGTCCTTTCATGTCGCCGCCGGCGAAACCTACGCGCTGCTCGGCGAGTCAGGCTGCGGCAAGTCGATGACCGCGCTGTCGCTGATGCGCCTGCTGCCGGACGGCGGCCGTATCGTCGCAGGGGCGGTGCAACTGGACGGGCAGGATGTGCTGGCGCTGCCCGAGCGCGACATGCGGCGCGTGCGTGGCGGCGGCATGGCGATGATTTTCCAGGAGCCGATGCTGGCGCTGAATCCGGTCGTCAAGGTGGGCCATCAGATTGTCGAGGCGCTGGCCCTGCATCAGGGCCTGAGCGGGCAGGCGGCGCGGGAGGCGGCACGCGGGCTGCTCGATTCGGTGGGAGTGCCGGACGCGCTGCGGCGGCTCGACAGCTATCCGTTCGAGCTGTCCGGCGGCCTGCGCCAGCGGGCGATGATAGCAATGGCGCTGGCCGGCCAGCCTAGGCTCCTGATCGCCGACGAGCCGACCACCGCGCTCGACGTGACCATCCAGGCGCAGGTGCTCGACGTGCTGCGGAACCTGCGCAGCGAAAAGCATATGGGCATGCTGCTGATCACGCACGATCTCGGGGTGGTGGCCGAGAACGCCGACCGCGTGGGGGTGATGTACGCCGGCGAGTTGCTGGAAGAGGGGACGCGCGACGCGTTTTTCACGGCCCCGCAACATCCGTATAGCCGCATGCTGTTCGAGGCGCTGCCGCATGCGATTCCGCACGGGCTGCAGCCCATGGCGGAGCGGAGTCCTGCGGGGGGGGGCGGCGATGGCGGGCGGCTGACCACGATTCCCGGCCAGGTGCCGAAGCTCGACGGCCGGATGCGTGGCTGCCGCTTTGCGCCGCGCTGTCCGTTTGCGATTGCGCGCTGCCGCGACGAATCGCCCGACTGGCAAGCGATCGACGGTCAGCGGGTGCGCTGCCATCTGGCGGGCGCGCTGCCGCTGCGCAGTGCGCGCGCGGTGACGCCGCCGACGCATTCAACCCAAGCGGCGCAAGCCCTGCTGCAGGTGGACGGCCTGAAAGTGCATTTTCCGATCAGGCGCGGCTTCATCCAGCGCACCGTCGGCCATGTGCGCGCAGTGGACGACGTGACGCTGTCGATCCAGCCGGGCCGCACGCTGGCGCTGGTGGGCGAGTCCGGCTGCGGCAAGACCACCGTCGGCAAGGCGCTGCTGCGGCTGATCGAACCGACCGCGGGCCGCGTCGTGCTGGCCGGCGAGACCGTCGCCGCGCGCAATGCAGCCACCCTGCGGCGACAGGCGCAGATGGTGTTCCAGGATCCGTTCAGTTCGCTCAATCCGCGCATGCGGGTGGCGGACATCCTGCTCGAAGGCATGGACGCCCTTGGAGTGGGGGTGGCAAATCAGCGCCGCGACGCGGTGGCGCTGTTGCTGCGCCAGGTGGGGCTGCCCGACGACGCGGGCGGGCGCTATCCACATGCGTTTTCCGGGGGCCAGCGGCAGCGCATTGCGATTGCGCGGGCGCTGGCGGTGTCGCCCAGACTGGTGATTTGCGACGAACCGACCAGCGCGCTCGACGTCTCGGTGCAGGCGCAGATACTGAATCTGCTGAAGGATTTGCAGGACAGCCTGGGCCTGGCCTATCTGTTCATCACCCACAACCTCGCCGTGGTCGATTATCTGGCGCACGAGGTGGCGGTGATGTATCTCGGGCGCATCGTCGAACAGGGCCCGGCGGCGCAAGTGCTGCGCGCGCCGCGCCATCCCTATGCCCAGGCGCTGGTGAGCGCCGTGCCGCGCATCGAGCCGCCGGCCGGGAAGCGCATCGTTCGCCTGAGCGGCGACCAGCCGTCGCCGCTCAATCCGCCCAGCGGCTGTCATTTCCATCCGCGTTGCCCGCATGCAAGCGAAATATGCCGGCAAGTCTATCCCGGTCAAACCGCGGTGGGCAGCGGGCACTGGGCGCGTTGCCACTGGGTGGCCGCGCAGGGGCAGGCGTTTTCTGAATGGAGTGTCAATTGAATACCGGCAAACGCAGTCGCAATTTCTGGATCGGCAACCTGGTTTTGGGCGTGGCCATGCTGACGCTGCTTTTCATGGGGCCGCTGTCGGATGCGCTGGGCATCTGGGCGGCGGTGCTGTGGATGGTGCTGGCCGCCGTCGGCATGGCACTGGTGATGTCGGACAAGTCGGATGAGCCGCCTGCGCCCGATTAGGAAGCTCTAGGTCAAGGCCGCTGAATCGGCGGCGGGCCTCAGGGGCGTTTGACTACGATCCGCTGGCCCGCGCGGATGCCGCCATCATTACCCAAAACCGGATTCCAGGTTTTGAGGTCGGCCAGGCTGACGTCGAAGCGCTGCGCGATGGCGTGCAGGCTGTCGCCGCGTTTGACGGTGTAATGAACGGGCCCGGCAGGTTTCCCGGGAAGAAGGTTGAAGGCGACGTGGCGGAAGGCTTCGGGTTGCCGGGCGGCCTGTTCGTTCAGGGGCAGGCGCAGGGTCTGGCCGGCTTTGAGGCCGCCATCGAGGCCGGGGTTGGCCTGGGTCAGCTGGGCGACGGTCAGGCCGTAACGGCGGGCCACGCCGAACAGCGTGTCGCCGCGCTCGACCTGGTGCTGGCTTGCGCTCATCGCTGGTGCCGGGGCGGCGCTTT
>NZ_MKUG01000123.1 GCF_001897685.1 Thiobacillus sp. 65-1402 | reverse complement strand
CGGTTGTAGGCGAGCGGCGCAAGGCTCTTGCCGAACATGTCGAGTCCGAACAGCAGGCCGATCGCCTCGACCGTGATGAAGGGCGACAGCACCGAGGCCTTGAGCTCGTGAACCACCTGCTCCAGGGTCGAGACGAAGGCCTCGTCGTCGGCGCTGCGCGCGATCCCGAGTTCCAGCACCACGTTCTTCGGGCTCGCCACCACCGGACAGAGATGCGTCTCGCTGCCCTTCTCCAGGCCGATGAAGCTGACCGGCACGCCGAAGAAACCGGCGATGCCGAAGGTCTGGTAGTCGCCGACCTTCTCCAGATGGCGGCGGATGCGCTCGGAGCGCACGTCGATGCAGAACATCACCTGCGCGAAGGGCCGTTTCTCGCGCGGCGCCGGCCGGGCCAAATCGAGGCCGTGCAGCAGCCTGCCCATATAGCGTGCCTCCAGCGCCTCCAGCCAGATGCGCCCTTCCTCGCGCTCGAAGCGGACGAGCACTGCAATCAGGCGGGCAAGATCGTCTGGCGCCAGGCGCAGCAAGGCGTCGGTCATGCCGGCGCGTGCGGCAAGCTGGCGCAAGGCGTCGGCATGACACCGTGCTTCGTGCTCACGCTTACGCGCAAGGTACTGCGGCAACAGGCGGGCGATGCGCGCCGGCTGCCGCGCGGCGATCGCATCCTCCACCGCGTGTGCCATCTCCGGCAGCACGTGACCGCCGTGGAATTCGCGCCGCAGATAGGCTTCCGCCGGATGCGACTCGACGAAGCGCGCCAGTTCCGCAAGGTTCGCCGGCGTCCCCTTGCGCTCGGCGTGCTCGCGCAGCAGCGCCAGGCCCAGCACGAGGCGGATCGCGAGATAGTCGACCAGATCGGCGGGATAGTGGCGCGCCCAGTGGTAGTGCTTGGCGCCCGCGCGCCAGCGGATGAAGCCGGCCCAGCCGTGCAGCCGCGTCAGCTCGCAGGTGAAGTGGTTCATCCAGTCGTCCTCGGGCACGCCGAGCTCGTCCATGACGTGGGCGATGATGCCCTCCGGCGTGTCGTCGGCGGCGAGGATGCGCTTGATGTGCAGGCCGCGGATGAACAGGCGCAGGTTGCGCCGCGCCACCGCGCTCCAGGCGGCGAACAGGCCTTGTTCGCGCCCCGGCATCTGCCACACCGACTGGCCCTCGTCGAAGAAGTCGAGGCAGCTCTTGATCACCAGTTCGTCGAGCGTCGCGCCGATCTCGGTGCCGAACAGCATGTCGACGATGGCGTAGAGCGGCCGGCCCGGCGGCATGTCGGCGCCGACCTGCGCCGCCAGCGCCGTGCCGCCGATCTCGCGCGGCGGCAGCGCCAGGCCGGCCAGCACGGCATGGATGTCGGCCGCGTCGGCGAGTGCGGGCGGCGCGCCGATCGGCGTCTCGATTCCGGTCAGCAGCATCATCAGCAGGCGCTGCAGATCGAGTCCCGCGATGTCCCGCTGCCCGGCCAGGAAGCGCGCCACCTGGCCCGCCAGCACGGCGCGGTCGACCTTGCCCGCGGCCAGATGGCGCTGCTGGAGCGCGCGCGGCAGATAGCCGCGCGCACGGAACAGGCGCTCGCCCGCCGTCACGGCCTCGTCGAACGGCAGGTGCTCCAGCCCATAGAGCGGGTTGTGGTGGATGAAGGTGCGCATCGGCCAGAAGTAGGGGATCGGCTCCCCGGCGACGTGGACGATGGCGCGGATCTTGAGACGCCGCCCGAGCGCAAGGTTCACAGGCCCCCTCCCGTCAGAGTGAGGCCGGCGATCGCGAAAGCGCCCAGCACGCCGGTATAGAGCAAAGTCGAGGCACGCCCGATGTCGCCGAGAGGTGCGGCGCGGCCGGCACCGAAGATGAAGCCCTGCAGCAGCCGCGTCGCGGCCCAGCCCCACACCAGCCAGATCGCCAGCACGCCCAGCGCACCGCTCCAGTCGAGCACGTGCAGCAGATTCAGCAGCGCGAAGAAGCCCGGGAAGGGCGGCGTGGCGACGGCCGCCAGCACCGTCAGCGCCAGCATCCCGGACAGGCGCGGCAGGTTGCCGATGAGCCCGCCCTGCAGCCCCGCATAGGCGGCGCCGAAGCGGCGCGCCAGCGGACGCGCGAGCAGCGCCACCAGGGCGGCGGGCAGGCCGAACCAGAAGGCGAACGCATGCAGCTCCGCGCGGCCGGCGCCGCCGGCGGCCAGCGCCCAGCTCAGCGCGAGCGCGGAGGTGGCGAGGAAACCGGCCCACTGGCCCATGTCGCGCACGGTGAGCAGGCGCAGGGCGTAGAACCCGGCAGTCGCCAGCGCCCACGGCACGAAGGCCTGCGGAACGGCCTGCGGGGCAAGCTGCAGCAGCGCCACGCCGAGCTGCGGCCATGCGAGCAGCAGCGCGCAGCGCGCGACCGGCTCGCGCAGCCGCGCAAGGGCGCCGTTGAGCACGACGCTCAGCGGGAACAGCGGCAGGAACAGGGCGGCGATCAGCAGTGTCGCCATGTCACACCCACCGCAGCCAGACGTTGAGCCGCCGCGACAGCCCGAGTACGGCCTGGGTCAGCCAGGTGTAGACGTCGGCGACGTAGAACTCGCGCGACAGCAGCGAATACAGCGCCAGCCGCAGCGGCGAGGCCTCGCCGCTGCGCGCGCCGCCGTTGGCGGTGGCGTAGTAGGTGGCGAGCCAGCCGCCGACGACTGCGACCGTGAGGATGGCCGCGAGTACCTCGAAGGTTCCGAGCGGAATGCTGGCTGCCGCGTAGAGGCGGTCGCTGAACGCGCGGTCCGGATAGAGGAAGACGTCGAACGCGTGGCCGATCCAGGTATAGCCGGCGACCACGATGACCAGCGACAGGATGATCATCGCCATCAGCCGCCACGGGCTGCCGGCGCGCAGGCGGTAGGTCACGAACAGCAGCTGCGCGCCGGTGACCCAGCCGAAGAACAGCAGGATGATCGCGCCCTGGCGCCCGACGAAGTCGTCGTCGACCAGCCAGTGCGACAGACCGAGGATGAAGAAGGGCACCACCACGGTGAGCGCCGCGGCGACGACCCACGGCAGGCGGTAGGCGACCGGCTTGCGCTCGACCACGAAGGTGTAGACGTCGTCGTGCGGCACGCCGTCGTGCTTGCGCGCGTTGCCGATGACGCTGCCGGCGCCGAGGAACAGCGTGCCCTTGAACAGGCCGTGCGCGATCAGATGGTAGATCGCCAGCGAGAACGCGCCGACGCCGGCTTCGACGAACATGAAGCCCATCTGGCCCATGGTCGAATAGCCGAGCGACTTCTTGATGTCGTTCTGCATCAGCATCAGCACCGAGCCGAGGATCGCCGTGACGAGACCGACCACGAACACCAGGTGCAGCACTTCGCCGGCGTGCACGAACACCGGGGCGAAGCGGTTGAGGATGAAGCCGCCGGCGTTGACGATGCCGGCGTGCATCAGCGCCGACACCGGCGTCGGCCCTTCCATGGTGTAGGGCAGCCAGGTGTGCAGGGGAAACTGCGCCGAGCGCGCGAACGCGGCGAGCGCGACGAGCAGCGCCACCACCGTCGTCAGCGGCACACCGAGCACCGCGTGCGCGCCGGGGTCGGCGGCGATCCGCTCGAACAGCGCCGGCAGCGAGATCGTGCCGTAGGCCTGGTAGAGCAGGACCGCGGCGAGGATCAGCGGCAGGTCGCCGAGGCGATAGGTGAAGAACGACCAGAAGGCATAGCGCTGGGCGGCGGGCCGCGCGACGTCGTGGCCGAGCAGGAAGTAGAGCAGCACCCCGATCAGGTGCCACGCCACCAGCAGCGTGACGAGATCCCCGGCAGCCACCATCAGCAGGATCGCCGCGGCCATCAGGTCGAGCAGGATGTAGAAGCGCGCGTAGCCCGGCTCCTCGGCCATGTAGCGCACCGCGTAGACATGCACCACCAGGCTGATGCCGGCGACCATCAGCGCCATCAGGCTGGCCAGCGGATCGAGGGTGAGGCTGCCCCAGCCGCTACCAAGCGACACCCAGTGCGGCTGCCCCTCGGCCAGATAGAAGGTGAGCGCGGCGGCGGCGAACAACAAGGTGAGCGCAGCGAAACCCACGCTCAGGCGCGCGATGTGGCGCCGCGGCCGATCGGCAAGCAGCGCGATCGACAGCGCCGACAGCAAGGGCATGGCCGGAAGCAGAATCGCCAGTTTGTCCACCGCGTCAGCGCCTCCCGTTCAAGAATCGTCTACACATGGCGTCTGCGACGCCGCCGGCGCACGTTTGCATGCGCGCGCCCCACAGCAAAACCATAAACTTTATGTGGGGATTTTCCCCATTTCGGCTGAGCTGGATTTATCCCGCTTCCACGCACATGAAAGCCAAATTGACGCCATACATCAGTCCGAATGATGACTCTGCGTAGAATCGTAGAGCGGCCAATCCATACATAACAGTCTTGTTTTTTTATAGGAACCATTAATTTAAGTGTATGGAATGAGCCGAGCGAGCGCCCGGCCGCGCCGCACGCCCAGCGCCGTAAAGACGTTGCCGCGCCGCACCGGCCGAGGCTAGAATCGCAGCGTCGGGGCGCCAGCCCCCGGCGTCTGAGCTCCGCTCGCAAGACGGTGTCCCGTCCAAGTCTGGTTCTATCCACTCACGCTTGGAGCATCATTCTTGGACACCGCACAAACCTCCCGCCCCGCGCCCGTCACCCTGGGCGACACCTTCCCCTACTGGCTCAAGCTCGGCTTCATCAGCTTCGGCGGCCCGGCCGGGCAGATCGCGATGATGCACCAGGAGCTGGTGGAAAAACGCCGCTGGATTTCCGAACACCGCTACCTGCACGCGCTCAACTACTGCATGCTGCTGCCGGGCCCCGAGGCGACCCAGCTGGCGATCTACATCAGCTGGCTGATGCACGGCGTGCGCGGCGGCGTGATCGCGGGTGTGCTGTTTTTCCTGCCCGGCTTCCTGCTGCTGGCGGGGCTGGCGGGACTGTATCTGGCGTGGGGCGACGTGCCGCTGGTGCAGGGCATCTTCTACGGCATCCGGCCGGCGGTGGTGGCGGTGGTGCTGTTCGCCGCCTGGCGCATCGGTTCGCGCGCGCTTAAGAACGAGGTGCTGTGGGGGATGGCGGCGCTCGCCTTCATCGGCATCTTCGTGTTCGACGTCGGCTTTCCGTGGATCGTGCTCGCGGCGGCGATCCTCGGTGCGCTGGGCGGCAAGTTCATGCCGCACAAATTCAAGGCGGGCGGCGGACACGGCGGCGGCCACCGGCAGCACGGCCCGGCGCTGATCGACGACGACACCCCGCCGCCGGCCCACGCGAAGTTCTCCTGGGGCAAGCTCGCCGCGACCAGCGCCGTGTTCGTGCTGATCTGGCTGGGCGCGATGGCGGCGCTCCACGGCGCGCCCGATCTCTACCGCATGGGCGACTTCTTCACCCGCGCCGCCTTCCTCACCATCGGCGGCGCCTATGCCGTGCTGCCCTACGTCTACCAGGGCGCGGTGGAGCATTTCGGCTGGCTCACCGGCGCACAGATGATGGACGGCCTGGCGCTCGGCGAAACCACGCCGGGGCCGCTGATCATGATCGTCACCTGGGTCGGCTATCTCGGCGGCGTCGCCAAGGAGGTGCTCGCGAACCCGCTGGCCGCCGGTTTTGCCGGCGCGGCGGTGGCGACTTTCTTCACTTTCCTGCCCTCGTTCTTTTTCATCCTGGCGGGGGCGCCGCTGATCGAGGCCACGCGCGGCGAACTCCGCTTCACCGCGCCGCTGACCGGCATCACCGCCGCGGTGGTCGGCGTCATCCTCAATCTGGCGGTATTCTTCGCCTGGCACACCTTCTGGCCGCAGGGCACGGCAGCGGCGCCGTTCGCCGGCGGCTTCGAAGTGTTCCCCGTCGTCGTCGCGATTGCCGCCTTCGTCGCCCTGTGGAAATACAAGGCCGACATCATGCAGGTCATCGGCGTATGCGCCCTGCTGGGGCTGGCTTATTCATTGTTTTTGTGAGGACAGCATGGAGATCAAGATCCAACCACCGAAGCGTTGCGGCTGTTCCAGTCCCACCGAGAAATGCGAGGAACTGGCACGCACCATCAAGCCCGCCAGGCTGAACCCCGACGCCACCCTGGTGTTCGACGTGCGGCGCGAAGCCGACTACGCGGCGTCGAACGAGACCATTCCCGGCGCACTGTGGAAGAACCCGGACAAGATCGACGCCTGGATCGGCGCCGTCCCGCGCACGCTCGACGTGGTGGTCTACTGCGTGCGCGGCGGCGCGGTATCGAACAGCGTGGTCGACCGCCTGCAGGCGGCAGGCGTCAAGGCACGCTTCATCGAGGGCGGCTTCGAGGCCTGGAAGGCGGCAGGCGGCAAGGTCGCCGCCAAATGAAATGGGTCACCCGCGAGCGGCCGAAGATCGACCGCATCGCCTGCCCCTGGCTGATTGCGCGCTTCATCGATCCGGCCGCCGAGTTTCTCTACGTGCCCGCCGCCGAAGTGCTGAAAGTCGCGCAAGAAACCGGCGCGACCCCCTACGACATCCCCGGCGCTGAATACGGCCATGTCGGCGAGCTGTGCAGTTTCGACGCCTTTTTGCGCCTGCACGATCTGCGCGACCCGGCCTTGCAGCAACTCGCCGTCATCGTGCGTGGCGCCGACACCGCGCGGCTCAATCTGGCGCCGCAATGCGCCGGGCTGCTGGCGCAGTCGCTGGGCTTGTCGGCGCTGTTCGCGGACGACCACGCCATGTTGCAGCACGGCATGCTGATGTACGACGCCTACTACGCCTGGCTGCGGCAGGCGCAGGGCGAATCGCACCCCGCGGAGAGATAAGCCCGCAGCGCACCGGCGCGTTCCCGCCGCCCCCCTGGCGATGCGCCGCCTGCGCACCCTCGCCATCGTCTTCCCGGTCTTCGCGATCATTAGCATCGGCTGGCGGTACGCCCGCGTCGGGCGCCCCGTCGCCGGTGCCACCAACCAGATCAACGCAGGATCGCAGCCCGCATGGCTGGCATTCCAGGCCGGCACGCCCAAGGGCATGGCTTGCCGCCCCGCCAGGCTGCCCGCCGGCTAGTCCGTTATTTTCCGCGGTCACCCGACCTTCTTGCGTATTTCATACAAAAAAGTTCTTTTATCTTCGATTGAAAAGGCTGGGCGCAGCGGGCCATACGGGGATGCGCTTCCGCCAAAAGGCGCATGGCGTCTTGCAAAAACGAAGTTGTTGACTAATTTACTTGGTTATTTTATCGTTGCGCCCATCCCTCGTTATTTTTCATCGCAAGGACTGCACTATGGAACGCGAAATCAACGGAAAAATCGTCGAAACCGACCCCGAAGGCTATCTGGTCAACCTGGACGACTGGTCCGAGGAGCTGGCGGTCGAGCTGGCCAAGGAAGACAAGCTGGAACTTCAGGAAAACCACTGGAAGGTGATCCACTACATGCGCGACCAGTTCGCGCAGAACGGCACCGCGCCCAACCTGCGCTTCCTGCAGAAGGGCCTGAAGGAAGAATTCGGCGACGAATGGGGCGACAAGAAATTCCTGTTCGACCTGTTCCCGTTCGGCCCTGCCAAGCAGGCCGGCCGCTACGCCGGCACCCCGAAGCCGACCGGCTGCGTGTGAGAAC
>NZ_MKUG01000122.1 GCF_001897685.1 Thiobacillus sp. 65-1402 | reverse complement strand
TCCCCGCCGGGGAAAATCGCGGTGCCGGACGCCATCGCCGGCGTGACCACGCTGAATGCCGAGGGCCTGATCGAATTGGCCGAACGTTTGCCCGGGCTGGTCGTCATCGATTCGCGGATGGCTGTGGACCGGCGCCAAGGCTATATCCAGGGATCGATCAGTCTGCCGGACACCCAGACCGCCTGCGCGACACTGGGCGATTTCATCGCCACGCTTGACACTCCGGTCCTGTTCTATTGCAACGGGGTCAAATGCGGGCGCAGCGTGATCGCGATCAGGATCGCCCAAGGCTGTGGCTACCGCAGGCTGTACTGGTTCCGCGGCGGCTTCGAGGAGTGGAAGCAGAAAGACTATCCTTTCCTGCGGCAGTAGCGGCATGCTGCGCCGCCCGATCACCCTGCGCGTACTGAGCGGCCTGGTGGTGCTGGCAATGGGCGTGCTCGGCATGTCGCTGGCGCTGGTGACCGGCGAGATCTACCATCGCCTCACCCTGGACAATCAGCGTCAGGACCTGAGCGGCCTGGTGGGGCTGGCGGTCGGCGAGCGCATCGAACGTCTGCAAGAAAAATCCCGCTCCCTGGGCCTCAGCATCCAGAGCGATCCGACCTTCGAGCGGTTGCTGAAGGCGGGCGACTATTCCGCCGTCAATCATCTGCTCGACGACCAGTTCCATCAGTATTTTGTGACCGCCGGCGAGATCCGGCTGCTCCAGTTGCGGCTGTTCAGCTCCGACTTCAGGCTGCTCGCCGAGGCCGGCGAGGGCGTGCGCGGGGCTTCCGCACAAAAGGCCGCCTGCCCCGGCGTGCTGGAGGCGGCGAAACGGCGCCGCGGCCCGCAGCGCCTGCAATCCCTCTCCGCCCTGTGCGCCGCCCCGCTGCCGCTGCACAGCCTGATCGTGCCGGTCGGCGGCCTGTTCCTGCGCGGCTATCTTGAGGTCGTGGTCGACCCTTCCCCCAGCCTGGTCGGCCTGGACAAGACCCTGGGCATGCCGTTGCGCATGCAATCGGTGACGGGCGGCGAACTGTATCGATCCGCGTCATGGCCGGCGGCGGGCAGCGATCATGGCGCCCTGGAGGTGGACTATGCGCTGCGGGACGGCGGCGGGCGCGAGGTGTTGCGGCTGACCATGCTGAGCGATGTCGCGGCCCTGCGCGGCCAGCTTGGCGAGACGCGGCGCAATATCCTGCTGGTGGCCGCCTTGCTGACCCTGGCGGTGGCAATGCTGCTGTACCGGGTGCTGCGCAGGACGATGCTGGAGCCGATCACGGACCTGCTGCGTCGCCTGCAGCGCTACGGCCAGCATGGCGAGGCCGGCAGGAAAGACCTGGTGCCGACCGGGGCGATCCGGGAACTGCATGCCCTGCAGGACGTTTACGACACCCTCGATCATCTGGCCCGCACCGATCCGTTGACCCAGCTGCCGAATCGCGCCCAGTTCCAGGATTGTCTGGAGCGCCATACCACGGGAGAGCATCGGCACAATGGCGGTTTTGCCCTGTTGATGATGGACCTCAACGGCTTCAAGCAGGTGAACGACCAGTTCGGCCACCACGTCGGCGATGCGCTGCTGCAGCAGGTGGCGGCGCGCCTGGAAAGCACCAAGCGCCGGGGGGATGTGCTGGCGCGCCTGGGGGGCGACGAATTCGGGATGCTCCTGCCCGGGGTGCGGGAGCGGGAGAGCGCCGGCAGCGTGGCGGATAAGCTGGCCCGGATACTGGGCGATCCGTTTCAGATCGGTTCCCATGCGTGCCGGGTGGGCGTGAGCATCGGCATCGCCTTCTATCCCGACGACGACGCTGACCCCGATGCGCTGATCCGTCTGGCGGATGCCGCCATGTACGAGGCCAAGCGCGGCCGCGGCGGTCATGCCTATGCGAATTCCGCTATGACCTAGCGGGCGGCAGTCGCTCCCGTCGCCAGCCTTGAGCGGCGCTGCCGGTCAGCGCCCCTCGGGCAGCACGATGTTGACTTCCAGCACTTCGTAATTGCCCTGCTTCTCGAGGCCCACCTTGATGCCGGCGGGATCGATCGGGAAGTACTTGGAAATCACCGCGACCAGGTCTTTTTGCAGATCGGGCAGGAAGTCGGGGCCGGAGAGTCCCGCGCGTTCGTGCGCGATGATGAGTTGCAGGCGCTCCTTGGCAACCGAGGCGGTCGGTTTCTTTTCGCCGAAAATGAGGGTGAGCCAGGACATCTTACTTGCCTCCGAACAGGCGCTTGATCAAGCCCGGTTTTTCGTAGTCGACGAAACGCAGCGGATGCTCCTCGCCGAGGAAACGGCCGATCGCATCCTGATAGGCGTCGGCCACCGGCGTGCCTTTCTGGTGGATCGCGGGGATCCCCTGGTTGGAGGCCTGCAGCACCGCCTCGGATTCCGGGATGACGCCCAGGAGCGGGATCCGCAATAGTTCCTGGATGTCGGTGTAGGTCAGCATTTCGCCTTCCACCGCGCGTTTCGGGGCATAGCGGGTGACCAGCAGATGTTCCTTCACCGGCTCGCGGCCTTCGCTGGCGCGGCGGCTTTTCGACTGGATGATGCCGAGGATGCGGTCGGAATCGCGCACCGACGAGACTTCCGGGTTGGTGACGACGATGGCCTGGTCGGCGAAGGTGAGCGCCACCACTGCGCCGTGCTCGATCCCGGCGGGCGAGTCGCAGATGATGTAGTCGAAGCCCTGGTGCGCGAGTTCCTTCAGCACGTTCTCCACGCCTTCCTCGGTGAGCGCGTCCTTGTCGCGCGTCTGCGAGGCGGGCAGCACGAAGAGGTTGTCGGCGTGCTTGTCCTTGATCAGCGCCTGATGCAGGTTGGCGTCGCCCTGGATGACGTTGACGAAGTCGTACACCACGCGGCGTTCGCAGCCCATGATGAGGTCGAGGTTGCGCAGACCGACGTCGAAATCGATCACGGCTGTCTTGAAGCCGCGCAGCGCAAGGCCGCTGGCGATCGAGGCGCTGGTGGTGGTCTTGCCGACGCCGCCCTTGCCTGAGGTCACAGTGATGATGGTTGCCACAGCGCTTCCTTTTTTACTGGGGATGGAGAGGTTCGATGACGATCTGGCTGGCGTCGGCCAGCCGGATTTGCGCCGGTTTGCCTGCCACGGCGGCGTCCGGTGCGGATTCGAAGGTGCGGTACACGCCCGCGATCGACACCAGTTCGGCTTCAAGCTGCGTGGTGAAGATGCGCGCCGCGGTGTCGCCACGCGCGCCGGCGAGCGCCCGCCCCTTGAGCGGGGCATACACATGGATGCTGCCGTCGGCGATCACTTCCGCGCCGGGATTGACCGCGGCCAGCACCACGATGTCGCCGCCCGCCGCGTACACCCGCTGCCCCGAGCGCAGCGGCTTGTCGATGATGCGGGTGGGGACGCTGGCCGCAACGGCCTGCGCGGCGGCTTCGGGCTCGGGTTCCGCCGCGACGGCGGCAGCCGGTGCCGGTGCGGCCTGATTCAGCACCAGCAGCCCGGCCTGGGTGGCGGCTGCGGCCAGTTCGGCCGACGCATTCTGCACCGCGAATGGATTCAAGCCCCGGTTTTTCAATTCCTGCGCCAGCCAGACCCAGTCGGGCGATGCCGCGTCGGCCGGCAGGCGGCCGCACTCGAACACGGCCGCCTCGCCGCCGAAGAAATCCGGCGTCGCCGCAAACAGCGTGGTGAGATGGGTGTCCAGCGCAGCGTGCTCGGCGCTGTTGAGGATGACTTGTATCCCGGCGAGCCGCGTGGTTTTCAGTTCCAGCGCGGGCGCGGGGCGGGGCTCACGTCGGCGCGGCATGGCAGGCAGGGCGGGGAGAATTCACGAAACAGGCGGTAGAAAGCAACCCCGAGAGTCTAGCCGCACCTGCATGGCGGGGCAAGGCGCGCGGGCCGCCGGCCATCAGCGCGATGCGCTCGGACAGCGATCCCGCCGCGTCGGCGTCGTGGGGCCCTTTCTCACTGGCACCGCATCTCCGGCGTCAATTTCATCCACTGCGCCAGCCAGTTTTTCGCCCGCTCGCGCGCATGCCGCGTGGCGATCTTTTCCTCCGGCGTCTGGTCGGGGCGGAAGTCGAACGCGCGCCGCGCCATCGGGTAGACCTGGTATTCGACCGGCACGCCGCGCTCCCACAGCGCATAGAACGCGCGGCCGCCGTTCATGCGGCGCAGTTCGTAATCCTGCTCGCCGATCAGATACAAAATCGGTGTGGCCAGCTGCATGATTTCGGGCGCGATGCGGAACAGCTGGTCCGGCTCGGGTGCGTTGGGATTCTGCATGTGGCCGTAATAGCTGACGATGGCGGCGATGTCGCTGCCGTGCTTGGCGGCCAGCCGGATCGCGTAATACGGGCCGCGCGACAGGCCGACGATGCCGACCGGCTGCTTGCAGGCGTTGGGCAGCGATTTCAGATAGTCGAGCCCGGCTTCCACATCGAGTTCGGTGTCGGGATTGTGCGCCGACGGCCAGCGCTCGATGAAGCGGCCGCTCTGCCAGTCGGGCGCGACGACCAGGAAGCCCTGCTCGGCGAGTTCGCGCACGTGGGCGCGTTCGTCGCCTTCGTAGCCGCGCTTGGCGTGGATGAACAGCAGCGGCGGGAACGGGCCCTTGCCGGCGGGGGTGGCGATCTCGACCGGCACCTCGGAACCGTCGGCGGCCTGGATGATGGTCTTGCTCAGTTCGACGGCGCCGGCGAAGGCCGGCGCGCCCAGCGCCGATGCTAAGATGGCGCCCGCGATGACGAGTCTTTTCATGGTCTTCTCCGGGTGTTTTGCTGGCCGCCATTCTAGGCCAGTGCCTCCGGTTTGCCGCGCAGTCAAAACGTACCCGGGGGGCTGTGCACATCCTCCCGGGCATGAATACCCTGGCGGGTCTCGCTGCCGGTGAACGCTTCCCTCGACGAACCGGTGATCCCGCTGCGGCTGCGGCGGCCGCTGGCAGCCGTGTGGATTTCGCTGGGCCTGCATGCGGCGCTGATCGCGCTGGTGCAGGTGGCCCCGCCGTCGGCGGTGGACACGGGGGCGCCGGTGATCGAGGCGCGGCTGGAGTCGCCGCGCGCCGCGTTGCCTGCTGTGGACGTGCCGCCACTCGCGCCCGCAGCGGAGGCGCCGGACGACTCCGTGCAGGATCGCCCCCGGCTTGCGCCGGGCGAGGCGGCGGAGGGGCTGCCGGTGGCCGTGCCGGCAGCGCCGTCTCCCGTGCAAGCCGCGCCGGCCGCCACCGCAGCGCAACCCGCAGTGCCCGCATCCGCTGCGCCCCCGCCTGCCCCGGCCGCTTCCGCGCCGCTGCCGGGCGTGACGATCAGCAGCGCAGTCGACCTTACCTATTACAGTGTGCGCGACGTCGATGTGCCTCCGCATGCCTTGCGCGAGATCGTGCCGGACTATCCCGGCGCCGCCGACCGTCAGCGGCTGTCCGGCAAGGTGCGGCTGCAACTGAAGCTGGAGGCCGATGGCCGCGTCAGCGACGTCGATGTCGTGAGCGCCGTTCCGCCCGGCATGTTCGAGGATTCTGCGCTGAAGGCGTTCCGCGATGCCCGCTTCGCCCCGGCGCAAAAAGGCGGCCGCCCGGTGCGCGCGCAGGTGCTGATCGAGGTGGAGTACGACTGGGAAGGACGGCCGCGTTAGCCGGTTCAGCTTGCAGGGGGCGGGGTGGCCAGGCCTTGCAGGATGGGGCAGTCGGGACGGTGGTCGCCGTGGCAGGCCTGCGCGAGCGTGGTCAGGGTGGTGCGCATCTCGGTCAGCGCCGCGATGCGGGCGTCGAGATCGGCGATGTGCGCTTCGGCCAGGCGCTTGACGTCGGCGCTGGCGCGGCCGGGGTCGTCCCACAGCGACAGCAGCTGGCCGATCTGGTCGAGCGAAAACCCGAGATCGCGCGCGCGGCGGATGAAGCGCAGCAGATGCACGTCGCGTTCGTGATATTGCCGGTAGCCCGCCTGGGTGCGGCTGCTGGTGCGGATGAGGCCGATGCGCTCGTAATGGCGGATCATCTTGGCCGACACGCCGCTGGCGCGGGCGGCATCGCCGATGTTCATCGCGCGTCCCCGGCGGGACGCCAGCGCCGCAGCAGCAGCGCGTTGCTCACCACGCTGACGCTGGAAAACGCCATCGCCGCGCCGGCGATGACCGGATTCAGCAGGCCCGCCGCGGCGAGCGGAATGCCGACCACGTTGTAGACGAAGGCCCAGAACAGGTTCTGCCGGATCTTGCTGTAGGTGCGCCGCGAAATGTCGATGGCGTCGGCCACCAGCGCCGGATCGCCGCGCATCAGGGTGATGCCGGCGGTGTGCATGGCGACGTCGCTGCCGGAGGACATGGCGATGCCGACGTCGGCGGCGGCGAGCGCGGGGGCGTCGTTGATGCCGTCGCCGACCATCGCCACCGTGCCGCCCGTGGTCTTGAGCTGGCCGATGTGCGCGGCCTTGTCCGCCGGCAGCACTTCGGCCAGCACGTTGTCGATGCCGAGCGCATGGGCCGCCACCCCGGCGGCACCGCGGTTGTCGCCGCTGAGCATGACGGTGGCGATGCCTTGCGCCTTGAGGCGCGCCACGCCCGCGGCGGCAGTGGGCTTGATGGCGTCGCCGAAGGCCAGCACGCCGAGTGCGCGGCGGTCGCTGGCGCGCGCCAGCCACGACACGGTGCGGCCTGCGGCCTGCAGTTCGGCCGCGGCGGCGTCGAGCGCGGCGGTGGCGACCTCGTTCTCGCTCATCAGGCGGCGATTGCCCAGCCAGTATTCCGTGCCGTCGACTTCGCCGGCAATGCCGCGCCCCGGCAGCGCCTGCTGCGCGCGTGCCGGCCGGGCGGCGCTGCCGGAAGCGGCGTGCTTCGCCAGTACCGCGCGCGCCAGCGGGTGCTCGCTGCCTGCCTGCAGTCCGGCGGCAATGGCCAATACCTCGCTTTCGTCGTGGCCGTCCGCCGCCAGGCAGGCCGCCACGTGCGGGGTGCCGTCGGTGAGGGTGCCGGTCTTGTCGAACACCACGGTGTCGACCTTGTGCGCCAGTTCCAGCGCTTCGGCGTCCTTGATCAGGATGCCGTGGCGCGCGGCGACGCCGGTGCCCGCCATGATGGCGGTGGGGGTGGCCAGGCCGAGCGCGCAGGGACAGGCGATCACCAGCACCGCGACGGCGTTGAGGATGGCCTGTTCGGCGTCGCCGCCCAGCGCCCACCAGCCGGCAAAGGTGAGCAATGCGATTCCCATCACCACCGGCACGAACACCGCGCTCACCTTGTCCACCAGGCGCTGGATCGGCGCCTTGGCGGCCTGCGCGTTTTCCACCATGCGGATGATGCGCGCCAGCGTGGTCTCGGTTCCCACCGCCGTGGTGCGCGCGAGCAGCACGCCGTGCGCGTTGATGGCGCCGCCGGTCACCGTATCGCCCGGCTGCTTGTCGGCCGGCAGGGACTCGCCGGTGAGCATGGATTCGTCGATCTGGCTTTCGCCTTCGATCACCTCGCCGTCGACCGGCACCCGCTCGCCGGGGCGGATCACCACCAGATCGCCCACCCGGATCGCGTCGATCGGCATGTCGCGGTCGATGCCGTCGAGGCGCACCCGCGCGGTGGCCGGGCGCAGGGCCTGCAGGGCGCGGATGGCCTCGGTGGTCTGGCGTTTGGCGCGCGCCTCCAGCCATTTGCCCAGCAGCACCAGGCTGATCACCACCGCCGAGGCCTCGAAATACAGATGCATCGGGTCGCCGCGCGTGAGCAGCAGGTATACGCTCAGGCCATAGGCCGCGCTGGTGCCGACGGCCACCAGCAGGTCCATGTTGCCGCTGCCGGCGCGCAGCGCCTTCCAGCCGGCGCGATAGAAGCGCGCGCCGAGCCAGAACTGCACCGGCGTCGCCAGCGCCATTTGCAGCCAGCCCGGCGGCATCCAGTGCACGCCGAACAGGCTGCCGAGCATGGGCGCGACCAGCGGCAGCGATAGCGCTATCGCCAGCGCCACCGGCCACCAGTCGGGCAGTGCGCGCGCCAGGGCGGCTGGGCTTGCGCTTGTCGCCTGCGGCAGTTGCGCGCCATAGCCGGCGCGCTCCACCGCGGCGATCAGCGCGGCGGCTGAGGTGCCCTGCGCCACCTCGACCGCCGCCTGCTCGGTGGCCAGGTTGACGCTGGCATGGAGTACGCCGGGCACTTTGCCGAGCGCTTTTTCCACCCGCGCCGAGCAGCTCGCGCAGGTCATGCCGGCGATGTCGAGGGTCAGCGATTCGGTCGGCACGCTGAAGCCGGCCTGCTCGATGGCGCGCTGAACCGACGCCGCATCGGTCGTGCCCGTGACGGTCGCGGTTTCGGTCGCCAGATTCACCGTTGCGCCGGTCACGCCCGGCAGCTGCCGGAGCACTTTTTCCACGCGCGCCGCACAGCTGGCGCAGGTCATGCCCTGGATGCCGACGGCGAGCGGGGAGGCGTTGGAGGGGTTCATCGTGGATTCTCGGTTGAGGCAGATGCTGACACCATAAACCCTACCACGATGGAAAGGTCAAGCGGGCGGCGGCTGCCCCCTCGCGGGGATGAATAAGGCCGGTCGATCGCAGCCGCCGCGCTCAGCGGCGGACGGTGGTCAGCGGGAAATCCTTCGGCAGCAGCACCCACATGCGGCCGCGCTGTTTCATGCGGCCGGCGAGTTCCCCCGCCGCGTTGCCGAAGCCCCAGAAGAAGTCGGCGCGCACGCCGCCGCGGATGGCGCCGCCGGTATCCTGCGCCATCACCAGCTTGTTCAGCGGCAGCGGCGAATTGGGCTGGGTGGTGGCGAGAAAGACCGGTGCGCCGAGCGGAATGAAACGCGGGTCGATGGCGATCGAGCGGCCGCCGGTGAGCGGCACGCCGAGCGCGCCGAGCGGGCCGGGCAGGTCGTTGGGCAGTTCGCGGAAGAATACGAAACTGGGGTTGCTGGCGAGCAGCTCCGGCAGCTTGTCGGGATTCTTCGCGCCCCAGTCCTTGATGCCCTGCATCGAGGCCTGTTCGAGCTTCAGTTCGCCGCGCTCGACCAGCAGCTTGCCGATGGATAGATAGGGGTGGCCGTTCTGGTCCGCGTAGCCGACGCGCAGGTGCGAACCGTCCGGCAGTTCGATGCGGCCCGAGCCCTGGATCTGCAGGAAAAAAAGCTCCACCGGGTCTTCCGCCCAGGCAATCGGCCTGCCCTTGAAGCCGTTGCCGTTGGCCGCCTCGATTTCCTTGCGGGTGGGGTAGGGCACCAGCTTGTTGCCGGCCAGCCGCCCGCGCAGGCGCAGGTTTTTCAGTTCGGGGTAGACGCTGGCGAGATCCACCGTGATGAGATCGTCGGGGGCGGCGTAGAGCGGGAAGCGTGCCCGCGCGCTACGCACGCGGTCGCCCTTCAGCAGGGGCTCGTAGTAGCCGGTGATCATGCCTTCGGTGCTGCCGTCTTCCTGGCTGGCCTGATAGGGCTGGAAACGCTGCTCGAAAAATGCCCGCACGGTCGCGTCGTCGGGAGGCGGCATCGCCGCCGCATCGGTGCAGACCGCTTGCCACGCGGTGCGCTTGCCGAGCGTGGCGCAGCTGCGCAGGAAGGCAGTCCAGGCTTCGCCGGCCCTGTCGTCCTGCCAGAAGGCCACGGCCGTCCAGTCCACCGGTCTGAGCGTGGGATAGGCTGCAGCCGGAACGGGGATGGGAGCGGCGGGGGGAGCGGGTTCGGGTTGCGGTGCGGGGGGCGGGACCGGCGCCGGCATCGGCACCGGTGCCGGAGGAACGGGCGGCACCACCGGCGGCTGCACCGCACAGGCCGACAACAGCAGGGCGAACAGCCACGGGCTTGTGCGTAACAGCATCACGGGTGAAGATGGCCCCATCAAAAACATGCGCCGAGTATAGCAATGGAGAGACGGGTTTAATGGAGACCCAGGGGCTGGGCTGGCTGCTGCTGGAGGCGGGAATCGCGCTCGGATTGCTGCTGTTCATCGTGTGGTGGACGATGAAAAAATAGGATACAGGGAGCCTGTGCGGCTTCGCCGCGCTACGCTTTACTCCTGCCTTCCGACCCCTGCCTCAGTGCAGAACCCGCGGCATCGACAGCGTGAACTGGGGAATTTCGGCGTCGAACTTGTTGCCATCTTCCGCTGCCATCTGGTAGGTGCCGCGCATGGTGCCCACCGGCGTCGCCAGCGCGGTACCGCTGGTGTACTCGAAGCTCTCGCCGGGCCGCAGCAAGGGCTGCTCGCCGACTACGCCGAGGCCTTTGACTTCCTGGATGACGTTCTCGGCATCGGTGATGATCCAGTGGCGCGAAATCAGTTGTGCGGCCACGGTGCCGGTGTTGGCGATGGTGATGGTGTAGGCGAACACGTAACGGTCGGCCGAAGGATCGCTCTGTTCGGCCAGGTAGGTCGTGTTGACGTTGACGCTGATATGGTATTTCTTGCCTTCGGCCACGGGAATGCTCGACGGATTGGGATGCGCGGAGTGTAACGCAATGGCGCGGCGGGCTGCTAAAATGGCCGGGTTTCCCAAAAAATCCCGGAGCTTCCCATGACGTACCGCATCGCCCCGTCCATCCTGTCAGCCAACTTTGCCCGGCTTGGCGAGGAAGTCGACAACGTGCTCGCCTCCGGCGCCGACATCGTCCACTTCGACGTGATGGACAACCACTACGTGCCCAACCTCACCATCGGCCCGCTGGTCTGCGAGGCGCTGAGGAAGCACGGCGTCACCGCGCCGATCGACGTGCACCTGATGGTCAAGCCGGTCGATCGCATCATCCCCGATTTCGCCAAGGCGGGCGCCACCTACATCACCTTCCACCCGGAAGCCTCCGAGCACATCGACCGCACCATCGGCCTGATCAAGGAAAACGGCTGCAAGGCCGGCCTGGTGTTCAACCCGGCGACCCCGCTCGACGTGCTGGAATACACGCTGGACAAGCTCGACATGGTGCTCTTGATGAGCGTCAACCCCGGCTTCGGCGGCCAGAAGTTCATCCCCTACGTGCTCGACAAGGCGCGCGCCGTGCGCAAGATGATCGACGACCGCGGCCTTGACGTGAACATCGAGATCGACGGCGGCGTCGGCCCCGCCAACATCGCCGAAGTGGCGCGCGCCGGGGTCGACACCTTCGTCGCCGGCTCGGCCGTGTTCGGCGCCGCCAAGGACAGCGACCCGCAGCGCTACAACAGCA
This sequence comes from Thiobacillus sp. 65-1402, assembly GCF_001897685.1. Taxonomy (GTDB): domain Bacteria; phylum Pseudomonadota; class Gammaproteobacteria; order Burkholderiales; family Thiobacillaceae; genus Thiobacillus. The sequence continues at coordinate 333 of NZ_MKUG01000122.1, read as the reverse complement.
TCATCGCCGCGATGCGCGCGGAACTGGCGAAGGTTTGAGCATTGGGGGGTAGGGACTAGGGGATAGGAGCTAGAGGTTAGGGGGCGTTGTGCTTCGCGCCTCACTTTTTATTGATTGATCGCGGCCCAAGGCCGCTCACTCCCTAGCCCCTAAATCCTAGCCCCTAGTCCCTTGCCTCTGCCCCTAACCCCTAGATCCCAAGAAATGAAAAGCTTCCCCCTCCCCATCAAGGCCGTCGTCATCGATCTCGACGGCACCCTGCTCAATACCGCGCCGGACCTGGCCCACGCCGCCGAGCTGATGATGGCCGACCTCGGCCGTCCCTGCCCGTCG
>NZ_MKUG01000121.1 GCF_001897685.1 Thiobacillus sp. 65-1402 | reverse complement strand
CATGAAGCTGGCCGAAGCCCTCGACTCCTACATCCCCGAGCCCGAGCGCGCCATCGACAAGCCCTTCCTGATGCATGTTGAAGACGTCTTCTCCATCTCCGGTCGCGGCACCGTCGTCACCGGTCGTGTCGAGCGCGGCATCATCAAGGTTGGCGAAGAAATCGAAATCGTCGGCATCAGCCCGACCGTCAAGACCACCTGCACCGGCGTCGAGATGTTCAGAAAGCTGCTCGACCAAGGTCAGGCCGGCGACAACGTCGGCGTGCTGCTGCGCGGCACCAAGCGTGAAGAAGTCCAGCGCGGCCAGGTTCTGGCCAAGCCCGGCTCCATCAAGCCGCACACCAAGTTCAGCGCCGAGATCTACGTATTGTCGAAGGACGAAGGCGGCCGCCACACCCCCTTCTTCAATGGCTACCGTCCGCAGTTCTACTTCCGCACCACCGACGTCACCGGCAGCATTGAACTGCCGGCCGGCACCGAAATGGTGATGCCTGGCGACAACGTTAGCATCAAGGTATCGCTGATTCAACCGATCGCCATGGACGAGGGTCTGCGCTTCGCCATCCGCGAAGGTGGCCGCACCGTTGGTGCCGGCGTCGTGGCCAAGATCGAAGAGTAAGGCGGGCGGTTTGCTACAAGGCGGCCTGGCGTGCGGAATGCACGCTGGAGCCGGCCTTTAAGAATACAGGCCAATAGCTCAATTGGTAGAGCGTCGGTCTCCAAAACCGAAGGTTGGGGGTTCGAGACCCTCTTGGCCTGCCACAGGATAAGCCGCAAGGCGCACAGCATTCATGGCTGACAAACTCAAGCTGCTGGTAGCAGTGTTGCTGGTCATCGCAGGGGTGGCCGGCTTTTATTTTTTTGCGGACGCGCCGACCGTGGTGCGTGTGCTGTCCGTGCTGGCGGGCCTCGTGCTGGCCGGCGTCGTTGCCGGAATGTCGACTCCCGGCCGGCAGTTTTTCCGTTTCGCGCTCGACGCGCGTGACGAGGCCAAGAAGGTTGTCTGGCCGACCCGCAAGGAAACCATCCAGATGACCGGCGTGGTCATGCTGTTCGTGATCGTGATGGCGCTGTTTCTGTGGGCGGTGGATGGTATTTTGATGTGGTTGGTCAAGTTGGCCATGGGACGGGGGAGTTGAGTATGCGGTGGTATGTGGTTCATGCCTACTCCGGCTTCGAGAAAAGCGTCGCGCGCAATCTGGTTGAGCGCATCGAGCGCGCCGGCATGAAGGATCGCTTTGGCGAAATCCTGGTGCCGGTGGAGGAAGTGGTGGAAATGAAGGGCGGTCAGAAAAAAACCGCCGAGCGCAAGTTTTTCCCCGGCTATGTCCTGGTGCAGATGGAGATGGACGACGACACCTGGCATCTGGTGAAGAGCACCCCCAAGGTGACCGGGTTTGTCGGCGGCACTGCAACCAAGCCTGCTCCCATTTCCGAAAAAGAAGTGCAATCCATCCTCGATCAGATGCGCGAGGGGGTGGAGAAGCCCAAGCCCAAGGTGTTGTTCGAGGTGGGTGAGGTGGTTCGGGTCATTGATGGCCCGTTTACCGACTTCAATGGCAATGTGGAAGAAGTGAATTACGACAAGAGCAAATTGCGCGTGTCGGTAATGATTTTCGGCCGGGCGACGCCCGTCGAACTGGGGTTCGGCCAGGTCGAAAAAAGCTGAGTTCCGGCATTAACGCCGGGAAGCGGAATCCGGTTTTTCCGGAGAGGAGCGCGAGTAGGGTGACCCAAAGCGCGCTGGTACTCACTAATTAGGAGCCATCATGGCAAAGAAGATTGTCGGCTATATCAAGCTGCAAGTGCCGGCGGGGAAAGCCAACCCGTCGCCCCCCATCGGTCCCGCGCTCGGTCAGCGCGGCCTCAATATCATGGAGTTCTGCAAGGCGTTCAACGCCAAGACGCAGGGCATGGAGCCCGGTCTGCCGATCCCGGTGGTGATCACCGCGTTCGCGGACAAGAGCTTCACCTTCATCATGAAGACGCCGCCCGCGACGGTGCTGATCAAGAAGGCGATCAAGCTCGACAAGGGCAGTGCCAAGCCGAACCTGGACAAGGTGGGGACGATCACCCGCGCCCAGCTCGAAGAAATCGCCAAGACCAAGGAGCCCGACCTGACTGCGGCCGACATGGACGCGGCAGTGCGCACCATCGCCGGTACGGCCCGCTCCATGGGCATCATCGTGGAGGGGGTCTAAGATGGCTAATGCATCCAAGCGCTTGCGCGCACTCAAAGAGAAAATCGACCGCAACCGCAACTATCCGGTGGCCGATGCCCTGCAGCTGATCAAGGAAACCGCAACCGCCAAGTTCGACGAGTCGGTCGACGTCGCGGTCAATCTTGGCGTCGATGCCCGCAAATCCGACCAGATGGTGCGTGGTGCGGTGGTGCTGCCGAAAGGGATCGGCAAGACGGTTCGCGTGGCCGTGTTCGCCCAGGGCGACAACGCGCAGAAGGCGCGCGACGCCGGTGCGGATATCGTCGGCTTCGACGATCTTGCAGCCGAAATCAAGGCCGGCAAGATGGATTTCGATGTGGTGATCGCAACCCCCGATGCCATGCGCGTCGTCGGTCAGCTCGGCCAGATCCTGGGCCCGCGCGGCCTGATGCCGAACCCGAAAGTGGGCACGGTGTCGCCTGACGTGGTGGGCGCGGTGAAAAACGCCAAGGCCGGCCAGGTGCAGTATCGCACCGACAAGGGGGGCATTGTGCACTGCACGATCGGCCGCGCCTCGTTCAGCATCGATGACCTGAAAGAGAACCTGGCGGCTCTGCTGGACGCGTTGCAGCGTGCCAAGCCCGCCAGCTCCAAGGGGATCTATTTCAAGCGCCTGTCGGTGTCGAGCACCATGGGCGTGGGCGTGCGCGTCGACCAGGCCAGCGTCAGCGCGTGATTCCTGATACGGGCATCTCTGCAAAGAGTGCCTGAATGAACTTTGGGCCGTCAGCTGGCAGGTTTGGCTGGCGGGTTGTCAAAGACCGTAGGCATCCGCAAGGATTTAATTGCCGGCGGGTGGCAGATGGGTGATGGGATTCCGTCCTCTGTTTGTCTTCGCCGGTCCCTACGCAGATGGCGTTCCCCAGCAGGGTTTTCCTGTCAAGGTCGCCAGCCGGAGCATCCCGTGGGCACAAGCGGGCAATGCTCCGTAACTGAGAAGGAGGTAAGACCTTGAGTCTGAATCTTGAAGAAAAGAAAGCCGTCGTTGCCGAGGTCGCCGCGCAGGTTGCGGCCGCCCAGACGGTTGTCGTTGCCGAGTATCGTGGCATCACGGTGGAAAACATGACCCAGTTGCGTGTGAAAGCGCGCAAGGACGGGGTCTATCTGCGCGTATTGAAAAATACGCTGGTGCGCCGAGCGGTTGCGGATACGCCATTTGCAGGCATTGCCGACCAGTTGGTCGGCCCGCTTGCCTACGGTATTTCCCAAGATCCGGTGGCGGCTGCCAAAGTGATGCACGAGTTTGCCAAGACCAACGACAAGTTCGTGATCAAGGCCGGTGCCATGCCCAACTTCATCATGTCCGCCCAGGATGTGGGGAATCTGGCCAGCATGCCCAGCCGCGAAGAACTGTTGGCCAAGCTCTTGGGCACCATGCAGGCCCCGGTTGCGCAATTCGTTCGCACGCTCAACGAAGTGCCGACCAAGTTCGTTCGCGGACTGGCGGCGGTGCGCGACAAGCAGGCCGCTTGAGCGGTCTGTCGACAACCCATCGACGATATTGTTTTTTTAATCTGAAGCATAATTGACAGGAGTAATACAAATGGCTGTTGCAAAAGCTGACATTCTGGACGCCATCGCTAACATGACCGTGCTTGAGCTGTCCGAGCTCATCAAGGAAATGGAAGAGAAATTCGGCGTTTCCGCCGCTGCTGCTGCGGTTGCCGTGGCTGCCCCCGCTGCCGGCGGCGCTGCTGCTGCTGCTGAAGAGCAGACCGAGTTCACCGTGATGCTGAACTCCGCTGGCGAGAAGAAAGTCGAAGTCATCAAGGTCGTGCGCGCTGCCACCGGCCTGGGTCTGAAGGAAGCCAAGGACCTGGTCGACGGCGCTCCCAAGGCTGTGAAGGAAGGCGTGTCCAAGGCCGATGCCGACGCGCTGAAGAAGCAGTTGGAAGAAGCTGGCGCTACCGTCGAAGTCAAATAAGTCAACGGCAATTAAGGCGGTGCGTGCAAATGCGCCGCCTCATTCCGGTGACGCATTTATTTCGCCACGCTTATTTCTGCGGTGTGCTGCGGGGAAACCCGCGGCAGACGCAAGCAGCAAATACCCGGAACCCGGATTCGGCTTCCGGGCATTTTTGCTTTTTGCGTGTGCCTCACAAGCGCCGGTACGTAGCCCGCGTGCCCGCCCGCCCCTGATCGTCAAGGAGACCCCATGGCTTATACCTTTACCGAGAAAAAACGTCTGCGCAAGAGCTTTGCCAGCCGTACCAATACCCTTCCGGTGCCTTTTCTTCTGGCGACCCAGCTTGAATCCTATCGCGCTTTCCTGCAGGAAGGCCGCTCGCGCGAAGAGCGCCTGAACGAAGGCTTGCAGGCCGCGTTCACCTCGATTTTTCCCATCGTCAGCCACAGCGGCAATGCCCGCCTGGAGTATGTCAGCTACACGCTGGGCGAGCCGGTGTTCGACATCAAGGAATGCCAGCAGCGTGGTCTGACCTATTGTGCGCCGCTGCGCGCCAAGGTGCGCCTGGTCATCATGGACAAGGAAGCGTCCAAGCCGACGATCAAGGAAGTCAAGGAGCAGGAGGTCTACATGGGCGAGATCCCGCTCATGACGCCGACCGGCTCGTTCGTGATCAACGGCACCGAGCGGGTGATCGTGTCGCAGTTGCACCGCTCCCCCGGCGTGTTCTTCGAGCATGACCGTGGCAAGACCCACAGTTCGGGCAAGCTGTTGTTCTCGGCGCGCGTGATTCCCTACCGCGGCTCGTGGCTGGACTTCGAGTTCGACGCCAAGGACATCCTGTTCTTCCGCGTCGACCGTCGCCGCAAGATGCCGGTCACCATCCTGCTGAAAGCGCTGGGCTACACTCCGGCCACCATTCTGGACGATTTCTTCAGCAAAGACACCTTCTACATCAACACCCAGGGCGTGCAGTTCGAACTGGTGCCCGAGCGCCTGCGCGGCGAGATTGCACGCTTCGACATCTGCGGCAAGGACGGCCACGTCATCGTCGCCAAGGACAAGCGCATCACAGCCAAGCACATTCGCGAGCTGGATGCGGCAGGTGTCAAGAAGTGGGCGGTGCCGGCCGAGTTCGTGGTGGGTCGCGTGCTGTCGCATGATGTGGTGGACACCGGCACCGGCGAGCTGGTGGCGCGCGCCAACGACGAGATCACCGAGGATCTGTTGACCAAGCTGGCCGCGGCTGGCATTGAAAAATTCAACACGCTCTACACCAACGACCTCGATCACGGCGCCTTCATTTCGCAGACCCTGCGCACCGACGACACCACGGACGAATATGCCGCCAAGGTCGCGATCTACCGCATGATGCGGCCGGGCGAACCGCCCACCGAAGATGCGGTGAAGGCGCTGTTCGGCAATCTGTTCTTCAGCGAAGAGCGTTACGATCTGTCGGCCGTGGGCCGCATGAAGTTCAACCGCCGCATCGGCCGCGACGAACTGACCGGCGCCGGCACGCTGTCGACCGAAGACATCGTTGCCGTCATCAAGATTCTGGTCGAGCTGCGCAATGGCCGCGGCGAAATCGACGATATCGACCATCTCGGCAACCGCCGCGTGCGTTCGGTGGGCGAGCTGGCTGAAAACCAGTTCCGCGCCGGCCTGGTACGGGTCGAACGCGCGGTGCGCGAACGCCTGTCGCAGGCGGAATCCGACAACCTGATGCCGCACGACCTGATCAACGCCAAGCCGGTGTCGGCGGCGATCAAGGAGTTCTTCGGCTCCAGCCAGCTGTCGCAGTTCATGGACCAGACCAATCCGCTGTCCGAGATCACCCACAAGCGCCGCGTCTCCGCGCTGGGCCCCGGCGGCCTGACCCGCGAGCGCGCCGGTTTCGAAGTGCGCGACGTGCACCCGACCCACTACGGTCGCGTGTGTCCGATCGAAACGCCGGAAGGCCCGAACATCGGCCTGATCAACTCGCTGGCCCTGTTCGCGCGCACCAACTGGTATGGCTTCATCGAAACGCCGTATAGAAAAGTCGTCAACAACAGGGTGACCGACGAGATCGAGTTCCTGTCGGCGATCGAAGAAAGCAAGTACGTGATCGCGCAGGCCAACGCCGAACTTGATGCGAAGGACAAGTTCAAGGACGACCTGGTGTCGTGCCGCTACAAGAACGAATTCACGCTGTCGACGCCGGACCGCATCGAGTACATGGACGTGGCGCCGGCGCAGATCGTGTCGGTGGCAGCCTCGCTGATCCCGTTCCTCGAGCACGACGACGCCAACCGCGCGCTGATGGGCTCCAACATGCAGCGCCAGGCGGTGCCGTGTCTGCGTCCGGAGAAGCCCTTTGTCGGTACCGGCATCGAGCGCACCGCCGCGGTCGACTCCGGCACGGTGGTCACTGCGTATCGCGGCGGCATCGTCGACTACATCGACGCCAGCCGGATCGTGATCCGCGTGCACGACGAAGAAGCGCGTGCGGGCGAGGTCGGGGTGGATATCTATTCGCTGATCAAGTACACGCGCTCCAACCAGAACACCAACATCAACCAGCGTCCGCTGGTGAAGGTGGGCGATGTCATCGCACGCGGCGACGTGATCGCCGATGGCGCGTCGACCGACATGGGCGAGCTGGCGCTGGGCCAGAACATGCTGGTCGCCTTCATGCCGTGGAACGGCTACAACTTCGAAGACTCGATCCTGATCAACGAGAAAGTGGTCGCCGAAGACCGCTACACCTCGATCCACATCGAGGAGCTGTCGGTGGTGGCGCGCGACACCAAGCTGGGCCCGGAAGAAATCACCCGCGACATCTCCAACCTCGCCGAGCGCCAGCTGGGCCGTCTGGACGATTCCGGCATCATCGCCATCGGCGCGGAAGTCGAGGCGGGTGACGTGCTGGTCGGCAAGGTCACGCCCAAGGGCGAAACCCAGCTGACTCCGGAGGAGAAGCTGCTGCGCGCCATCTTCGGCGAAAAGGCCAGCGACGTGAAAGACACCAGCCTGAAGGTGCCGTCCGGCATGTCCGGCGTGGTGATCGACGTGCAGGTGTTCACCCGCGAGGGCATCGAGCGCGACAAGCGCGCGCAGTCGATCATCGACACCCAGCTGGCGGAATACCGCAAGGACATGACCGACCGCATGCGTATCGTCGAGGACGACACCTTTGCGCGACTGGAAAAGCTGCTGCACCTGAAGGTCGCCAACGGCGGCCCGAAGAAGCTCGCCAAGGGCAGCAAGGTCACCCGGGACTATCTGGAATCGGTGAACCGCCACGACTGGTTCGACATCCGTCTGGCCGACGACGAGGCCAGCCGTCAGGTCGAATCGCTGAAGGACAGCCTCACGCAAAAGCGCATCGAATTCGATGCAATGTTCGAAGAGAAGAAGAAAAAGCTCACCGCCGGCGACGAACTGCCGCCCGGCGTGCAGAAGATGGTCAAGGTCTACCTGGCGGTCAAGCGCCGCCTGCAGCCCGGCGACAAGATGGCCGGCCGCCACGGCAACAAGGGCGTGGTGTCAAAAATCGTTCCGGTCGAAGACATGCCCTTCATGGCCGACGGCCGCCCGGTCGACATCGTGCTGAACCCGCTCGGCGTGCCGTCGCGGATGAACATCGGCCAGATTCTGGAAACCCACCTCGGCTGGGCCTCCAAGGGCCTGGGCGAGCGTATCGGCGAAATGCTGGCGGCGCAGACCAAGACGCTGGTGAAGGATATGCGCCACTTCCTGAAGGAGATCTACAACCAGTCAGGCAAGTCGGAGGATCTCGACAGCTTCAGCGACGACGAAGTGATCGAACTTGCGCGCAACCTGACCAAGGGCGTGCCGTTTGCCTCGCCGGTATTCGACGGTGCCTCGGAAG
>NZ_MKUG01000120.1 GCF_001897685.1 Thiobacillus sp. 65-1402 | reverse complement strand
GCGCTCGCACCGGGCAGCCGCCGCCTGCACCGAAGCCGGCCGCAACCATTGCTACAACGTGCTGGAAGGCTTCGAAGGCGACCTCAACAAGGCCACCGGCCACCGCAACGAATTGAACGGCTGGAAACGGCGCGACCTGCCCTGGGCACAAACCTGATCGCCGACCTCGCGGCAGGAGGCAATACGCGCATCAACAGTTAGAATTACGGCCGCCATGACCGACCGTTACGCCGTATTCGGGCACCCGATTGCCCATTCCAAATCCCCGCTGATCCACGCCGCGTTTGCCCGTCAAACCGGGCAGGACATGACGTACGAGGCGATCCTCGCTCCGCTCGACGGCTTTGCCGACAGCGTGGCGCAGTTCATCGCGGCGGGCGGTCGCGGCGCCAACGTCACGGTGCCGTTCAAGGAACAGGCGTTTGCCCTGGCAAGCCGCCTCAGCCCGCGCGCCGAACAGGCCGGCGCGGTGAACACGCTGACGTTCGATGCCGGCGGCATCCGCGGCGACAACACCGACGGCGCCGGACTGGTGGCCGATCTCACCCGCAACCTGCATTGCGTGTCGGGCGGCAAGCGCATTCTGCTGCTCGGCGCCGGCGGCGCGGCGCGCGGCGTGATCGAACCGCTGCTCGACCTGCGGCCCGCCGAATTCGTCATCGCCAACCGCACCGTCGGCCGCGCGCAGGAACTCGCCGAACAGTTCGGCCGCGGCGTCGCCGCCTGCGGCTTCGACGCACTGCACACCCCCTTCGACCTCGTCATCAACGCCACCGCCGCCAGCCTCGCCGGCGAGCTGCCGCCGCTGTCGCCGCGCGTGTTCGCCGCGGGCGCGCTGGCCTACGACATGATGTACGGGCGCGACACCCCTTTCCTCGGCTTCGCCCGCGCGCACGGCGCAGCCACCGCCGACGGCCTCGGCATGCTGGTGGAGCAGGCGGCCGAAGCGTTTTACCTGTGGCGCGGCGTGCGGCCCGACACCGCGCCCGTCATCGCGGCGCTGCACCAAGACCGCCTGGAAGACGAGAGTCCGGCGGCGTCCCCCCCGCGGGGGCCGCGCACGTGATCCGCACCGCATTGCGCTGGCTCGGTAAGGGCATCGCCGCGGCGATCGCGCTGGTGCTGCTGTATCAGTTGTGGATCTTCGCGCACGTGCTGTGGTGGATCGATCACAACCCCACCTCCACCTCGTTCATGCAAGCCGGCCTGGCGCGCCAGCAGGACAAAAACCCCGACGCCGAACTGCGTCACAAGTGGGTGCCCTACGACCGTATCTCCATCCACCTGAAGCGCGCCATCGTCGCCGCCGAGGACGCAAAATTCATCGAGCACGAGGGCTTCGACGTCGAAGGCATCCAGAAAGCCGTCGAAAAGAACCTGAAGAAAGGCCGCCTCGTCGCCGGCGGCTCGACCATCAGCCAGCAACTCGCCAAGAACCTGTTCCTCTCCGGCGAGCGCAGCTTCATCCGCAAGGGCCAGGAAGCCGTCATCACCCTGATGATCGAATCCACCTGGAGCAAGCGCCGCATCCTCGAGGTCTACCTCAACGTCATCGAATGGGGCAACGGCATCTACGGCGCCGAAGCCGCCGCCCGCCGCTACTACAAGACCTCCGCCGCCCGCCTCAGCCGCGACCAGGCCGCCCGCATGGCCGCGATGGCGCCGAACCCGCGCTGGTACGAGAACCACCGCAGCTCGCGCGCGTATCAGCGGCGGGTCGCGGTGATCAGCCGGTATATGGGGAGTGCGCAGGTGCCGCGCTGAGGTTTCGACTCAGAGTGCTTACCGCTCCCGCAAACTCTCGCTCGTCACCTGCATCAGCGGACTCAGGAAATACTCGATCACCCGCCGCGTGCCGGTCTTGACCTCGACGGTCACCGCCATGCCCGGGGTAAGGCGCACGGTCTTGTTTTCTACCTTCAGCGAGTCCCGGGCAAGCTTCACTCGGGTCGAATAAATCAGCCCCAGCTTTTCATCCTGAATGGCATCGGACGATACCTGCATGATTTTGCCGTGAATCGTGCCGTACTTGGTGAAGGGGAAGGTCTCCACCTTCACCTCGGCATCCTGTCCGGGGTTAACAAAGCCGACATCCTTGTTGGGCAGCATGGCTTCGACTTCTAGCACATTATCTTTGGGCACGATCACCATCAGGGGCTGGGCTGGCGTGACCACTCCGCCCACCGTGCTGACGGCGAGTTGCTGCACGGTGCCGGCCACCGGGGCGGTCATGTACATCAGGCGGCCACGCTGATCGGCTTTGACCCATTCCTGTTGTAGCGACGCGGCTTTTTGTGATGCCAGATTGAGCTGATCCAGCAGCTGGCGGCGCGTCTCGGCGGCGAGCGTGGCCTGTTGCCGTTGCGCTTCCATCAGCGCGGCGCGGATTTCAGCGACCCTGGATCGGCTGGTCGCCAGATCCTGTTCCTGCTCGATGCGAGCCTGCTCGCGTTCCAGATAGCCGTGTCGGGAAATGAAGTTCTCCTTCACCAACCTCTGGTAATCCTGTGCACGCTGGCGGGCGATGGGGGCGGTCTGTTCGAGCTTGGCGACCTGATCCTGGGTGGCCTGGAGTTCCGCCCGGCGGCGGGTGATCTCGGCTTGTAATTGCAGCTGGCGGGCCTGGTATTCCTGATATTGACCGGTGGCCTGACTTTGTTCGTCTACCAGGCGGTTGGCGTCGGCATCTGCCAGGGGCTCCAGCCTGGGTGGGAGGCCATTTGCCAGGGCGGCCAGCAGGGCTTGCGCGCGCAGAGCTTCAAACCGGGCAGCCAAGGCTTCGCTGCGCAGGCGCTCACTGTCGGCCGCAGCAGTTGTGGCATCCAGCTCAATGAGCACTTGCCCTGATTGGACGTCCTCTCCGTCGCGCACATGAATCGCCTTGAGTACGGCCGTTTCCATCGGCTGGATCACCTTGGTTCGATCGTTGGGAATGATCTTGCCGACCGCCGTCGCGACCACGTCGATGCGGCCAAACACCGCCCACAGCAGCGCAATCAGCGCGAAGGCCATGATGAGCCACAGCGCGATGCGCGGCGCGGGATGAACTGGGGTATCGCGCAGGGCCAGGGCGGCGGGCAGGAACTGGGCTTCGTGGGGGTGCAGCGCAGGGGTGTCGGTTGCCTGCCGTTGTGACCAGGCGTGGCGGAAGATTTTAACGTAGCGTTTGAAGAGGCCGGCTATGGCGTGGCGTTTCATGTCTCGACCCTCAGGCATGCTGCAACCGATGCAGGCGGGAGTAATGCCCCGCCTCATGCTGCAACAGTTCGGCGTGCGTTCCCGCCTCGACGATCTGCCCGTGATCCATCACCAGGATGCGGTTGGCATGGCGCACGGCTGAAAGGCGGTGCGCAATGACGATGACCGTGCGCCCCTGGCAGATAGCCTGCATGTTGTTCTGGATGATGCGTTCGGATTCGTAATCCAGCGCGCTGGTCGCTTCATCAAAGATCAGGATGCGCGGCTGCGTCATCAGGGCACGGGCAATGGCGATGCGCTGGCGCTGGCCGCCGGACAAAGTCGAACCATGCTCGCCGACGACGGTGTCATAGGCCTCCGGCAACTCCAGGATGAATTCGTGCGCGCCGGCCAACTTGGCAGCAGCTATTACTTGCTCCAAGGGTGCACCCGGGTCCGCCAAGGCGATGTTCTCGCGCAAGGTGCGGTTGAACAGCACATTCTCTTGCAGCACCACGCCGATTTGTCGCCTGAGGCTCGACCCGTCGGCCAGCGTCAAATCCAGTCCATCAACCAATACCCTGCCGCGTTCCGGCACGTACAGGCGCTGGATCAGTTTGGTCAGCGTGCTCTTACCCGAGCCGGAACGGCCGACGATGCCGATGACTTCGCCGGGGACAATATCGAGACTGATATCTTTGAGCACCTCGGGGGTGTCGGGCCGATAGCGGAAGCGGACCTGGTTGAAGGTTATACGGCCGGCGACGGGCGGCAGACTGTTCTTCGCGCCAACCGCCTCGGCCGGCGCGTTGAGAATGTCGCCTAACCGCTGCACCGAGATGCCTGTCTGCTGGAAGTCGGTCCATAGCTGCGCCAGCCGCATGATAGGCTGCGCCACGCGCGCAGCCAGCATGTTGAACGCGATGAGTTGGCCAACGCTGAGCTGGCCCTCTATCACCAGCTTGGCCCCCATCCAGAGCGTACCCACGGTGACGAGCTTGCCGACAAGGTTGGTACTCTCGTGGGCCAGCGTGGAAATCGTGGCGGATTTGAACCCAGCCGAGACATAGCCTGCCAGTTGGGCGTCCCAGCGGCGCTGCATCTGCGGTTCTACGGCCATGCTCTTTAGGGTATCAATGCCGGCTACGGTTTCGACCAGGAAGGCCTGATTCTCCGACCCCCGATTGAATTTCTCGTGCAGCCGCGCGCGCAACAAAGGCGTAACCAGCAAAGCGATCACAAAATACAGCGGCAGCGATGCCAGTACAACTAGCGTGAGCCAGCCGCTGTAATACAGCATCACGCCGATGAATACCACCGAGAACAGTACGTCGAGCACCACCGTGATCGCGTTACCGGTGAGGAAGGCACGGATGTTCTCCAGCTCACGCACCCGGGCCACCGAATCGCCCACTCGGCGTGCCTGGAAATAACCCAGCGGCAGATGCAGCAGGTGGCGGAACAGCCGGGCGCCCAGTTCGACGTCGATGCGGCTGGTGGTGTGGGCGAAGACGTAGCTCCTGAGGCCCGACAGCGCCACTTCGAAGACTGATACCACCAAGAGGCCGACGGCGATCACGTCGAGCGTGGTCAGCCCGCGGTGCACCAGCACCTTGTCCATCACCACCTGGAAGAAGAGCGGGGTAATCAGGGCGAACAGGTTAAGCACAAACGACACCAGCAGGACCTCGCCCAGGAGCTTGCGGTACTTGACGACGGCCGGAACGAACCAGGAGAAGTCGAACTTCGCCATCTCGCCAATCATCGAGGCACGCGAAGTGAAGAGAATGAGCTCGCCCGTCCAGCGCGTCAGCAGTTCGTCGCGCGAAACGACCTGCGGCCGTTCGGCTTTGGGGTCGTGGATCAGCGCCTTGTCGGTATCGAAGCGCGCGAGGATGAAATAACCACCGTTGCTGTCCACGGCCATCGCGGGCAATGGCGTGCGGTCGAGACGGTCGAGCGTGGCCTTGACCGGTTTGGCCTGCAGGCCCAGATGTTTGGCTGCGAGCAGGATTTCATTCCCGCCGAAAGACTTCCCGGGGGCCTTGAACTGATGCGCCAATTGACCAGGATCGGTGGCGATCTGATGAAAGCGCGCGAGCATGACCAGGCAGGCGAGCCCGGAATCCACCGATGGCATGGAAGTGTTTTCTGTTTGCATATGCGATCCGCAGGCTGTCCCCCGTCGCCCCCTTCCTGGGAAGGTTGATTAACTCACTCGGTCATTGCGAGGCGCAGCCGAAGCAATCCAGAATGTCCGCGAGAACAAAAACTTCTGGGTTGCCACATCGCTTCGTTCCTCGCGATAAGCGAATCAATCAGTGTTCCCTTTGAAGGAAGAGGGCCGAGGATGAGGATGAACCACCGTTACTGCCAGTTGGCCGCGATGACGCCGGCCAAGGCATCCTGGTAGTTCTGCGGCAAGGTGGTCTGCCCGGCAGCCGGCGGCGCGAAACTTGCCATGGCGTTCACCAGATTTTGCACATTACTGTCGAGCAGGGTCTGGGCGCCGTCGGTGGTCTTGAACTGTTCGACGTGATACGCGCTGCCGAGGTACCAGTCCTTGATCACCAGCTTGTCGCCGGTACCGATGATGCTGGTTTCGAGGTTGTTGCCGACGTGCTGGAACCAGATCTGCTCGGCACTTACGCCTGCCAGGAACTGAGCGATATCGGTGTTGCCGACGTTGGCGTCGTTCTCGACCACCGTGTCGGCGGCATAGCCACGATCCAGGACGTAAGTGTCGTTGCCGGTGCCGCCGGTGAGGATGTCGGCGCCGCCAAAGCCTTCCAGCGTGTCGTTGCCGGCCAGGCCGGAGAGGCTGTTGACCGCGCTGTTGCCCTTGAGCACGTTGTCGAGTGTGTTGCCGGTGCCGTTGATTGCGCTGGTGCCGGTGAGGGTAAGGTTCTCGACGTTGTTGGCGAGCGTCAGGGTAGCGCTGGATTCGACAGTATCAGTGCCTTCGTTGGCATTCTCGGTAACGATATCGGTGGACACGTTGACGACGTAGGTGTCGTTGCCGGTACCGCCCACCATGGTGTCGTTGCCGGCACCACCATCGAGCCTGTCGTTGCCTGCGCCACCGGTCAGCGTATTTGCCGCGCCATTACCAATCAGCACATTGTCCAGCGTATTGCCGGTTCCGTTGATTGCACTGTTACCAGTGAGCGTGAGATTTTCGACGTTGGCCGTCAGCGTATAGGTGACGCCGGACCGAACCAGGTCGATTCCTTCGTTGGCACTCTCGGCAACGACATCCAGCGTGTTGTCGACCACATAGGTATCGTCGCCCATTCCCCCGCTCATCGTGTCGGCACCCGTGCCGCCGGACAGTATGTTGGCGGCGCTGTTGCCGATGATCACATTGTTGAGTGCGTTTCCGGTGCCGTTGATCGCTGCGGTACCGGTCAGTGTGAGGTTCTCGACGTTGTTGGCAAGTGCATAGCTTGCACTGGACAGCACCAGATCCGTGCCTTCGCCGGAACGCTCGGTGACGGTTTCTCCGGAAGCATCCACCACATAGGTATCGTCACCCGTGCCGCCGATCAGCTTGTCGGTGCCACCCATGCCGTCAAGCCAGTCATTACCGGCGCCGCCGGTCAGCGTGTTGGCCACGCCGTTGCCGGTGATCGTGTTGTTGAGTGCGTTGCCAGTTCCGTTGATGCCTGATGCACCAGTCAGAATCAGATTCTCAATATTCGAGCCAAGGGTGTAGGCAATACTCGCTTCCACCGTGTCGATACCTTCGTTGGCATTTTCAGTCACTACATCCTTGGTTGAGTCGACGTAATAAATGTCATCGCCTGCCCCACCCAGCATCGTGTCATTGCCAATACTCCCATCAAGGCTATCGTTGCCGGCGCCTCCAACCAGCTTGTTATTGGCAATATTGCCTTGGAGCCGGTTATTCAACTCGTTGCCTGTGCCATCGATGGCCGCGCTGCCTGTCAGGGTAAGGTTCTCAAGATTTGTACCCAAGTTATAGGTGAGGCTACTCTCAATTCCATCGATCCCGTCATTGAGATTCTCGACAATGATGTCGCCGGCAACATCCACGACGTAAGTATCGTTGCCTGCGCCGCCCTGCATGGTATCCATGCCCGCACCGCCGTCCAGACGGTCGTCGCCCGCACCGCCAGTCAATACGTTATTGCCGCTGTTGCCATAGAGATAGTTGTTCTGATCACTGCCCGTGCCATTAATATTGGCGCTACCGAGCAAGTAGAGATTCTCGATGTTGGCCCCCAGGGTATAGGAGACGGTCGAATACACACTGTCCGTTCCGGAAGATGCGTTCTCGATCACTTGATCAAGCTCGCTGCCCACATAGTACGAATCCCCGCCGTTTCCCCCATACATCACATCGTCACCGGCTCCGCCATTCAGCACGTTACCGCCATCGGATGAGTAAATGATGTCGTTACCCGCTCCGCCATAGATATCCACATTGGCCAAGTAGTACCAGATTACGTTTCCGCTCTGCGAATCGAAAACCTTAGTTCCACGTGCATCGATTATGTTATCGAGCGCATTACCATAGAGTGTCGCGTGCGTCACATAGCCGGTCATTCTGAGACTTTCAATATTGTCAGCCATCGTGAACGAACCTACATAACTGGTATTCCCTTTCTGCTCGCTAACCTGCGTAATCAGTATGCGGTCATAACCTTCGCCATTTCCCTCCACCAGGATGTCGTCATAACCATCCAGATAGTAGGCATCGTCGCCGCTTCCTCCTACCAGAGTGTCGGCGCCTAGGCGACCGGTCAAACTATCGTTGCCAGCTCCACCCACCAGCACGTTGGCCGCATCGTTACCTGTCAATGAATTGTTCAACCCGTTGCCGGTGCCATTGATGGCGGTGTTGCCAGTGAGGGTCAGGCTTTCCACCTGTTCGGTCAGCGTATAAGTGATGCTGGAAATCACTTGATCGTAGTCGCCTTCATTGACCCGTTCGATCACCAGATCGCCCGGATTGTCGACGTAATATGTGTCGCTACCCAAGCCGCCCTCCAGGATGTCGGCTCCGGCTCCGCCATCCAGGATATTGCCCTGGCCATTGCCAACGATCCGGTTATTCGCCGCATTGCCAGTCGCCTGATAGCCTGCCGATTCGGCGAGCACCAGATTTTCCAATTCGTTTTGCAGAACCGCCGCCGCGCTGCCAGTCCAGACCAGGGTATCGCCCCCTTCGCCGGCCAATTCGACGATGGTGTCGCTGCCATCGGCAATATAAACGTCATCCCCCACACCGCCCTGCAGGCTATCCGCACCCGATCCACCATCCAGCAGGTCGTTGCCCGTGCCGCCCTGTAAGGTATCCGTGCCTGTTCCGCCATACAGCAGATCGTCGCCAGCACTGCCGACCACGGTGCCGCTGCCTACGATGCTATTGAAAGACGCAGTTATATTGGACGCGCTCCACTCGGAGCCATCGGCGAAGACGAAACGCTCGATGCTGTTGCGCGGCTGCCTGAACCATTCCAGCAGGGTGACGCTGTCGTCCCGACCGGTGAAACCGATGCGCAGATCGGCATCGACCCGGGTAAGGACAAGCTGCCCGGCGAGAATATCGCTTGCAAAGTACAGTCTATCCAGACCGGCGCTATCGAGGACGCGATCCTGGCCCGAACCGATATCCAGGTAGTAGCTGTCATCGCCCGCACCGCCAGCCAGCCAGTCATTGCCGGCGCCACCATTCAGATCGTCGTTTCCGTTTTCTCCGTATAGCTGATCGTTCCCCTGATCGCCCAGCAACAGGTCGTTACCATAATCACCGCGCAGCGTGTCGTCTCCTGCCATACCCATAAGTGTGTCATCCAGCCCGGTACCCGTCAGGGTATCGTTGTCTACCGTACCCGCCTGGGTCAGCAAAGGCTGGTTGATCTCGCTCGCCGTGAGCACCGTACCGTCAGCGAATTCGAAACGCTCGATCACATAGTTGTAGTCATAGAACCATGACCCGATATCGATCTGACCGCCATCGGCCAAGCTGGCACGTAAACTGGACCCTTGTCTTTCGAACTGCACATCCTCGACCCGAATCCCCGCGCCGAAGCGCAGCGTATCGTTGCCGCTATTCTCGCCAACATAAACGCTGCCATAACCAGCGTTGTACAGGTACAGATCGTCGCCCGCTCCACCATAGGCATTGCCGCTATCCAGCCCCACATCCAGCGTGTCGTTGCCGCCGTTTCCATAGAGGACATCGAAGCCGCTTCCGCCAAACAGCAGGTCGCTGGCGCTGTTGCCATTCAGATAGTCGTTGCCCGCGAAGCCATACATGGCGGTGGCCTGGCCGGACAAGGCGTACAGGCTGTCGTTACCGGCCGTGCCATTAAGTACGCTATTCGATGCCATCACCGCGATATCGAAAACGTCAAACGTGCTCAGGTTGCCTGTATCTTTTGCCGTCACCCGAACCTTGAGCGTGCCAGGTGCCGTAGGTATGCCGCTGAAAGTCTGCGTCGCCGGATCGAAACTCAACCATGACGGCAAGGCGCTGCCGTCGTCGAGCGCCGCGCTGAAACTGAGCGTATCGCCCACATCGGGATCGACAAATGTCGACGGCGCGAGCGTGAAGCTAAACGCACTGCCCTGAATGGCAACCTGATCGGGCGACGGCGAGGCCAGAACAGGCGCCTGGTCGAGCGCGACTACCAGGGTGACATATTGCCCCACCCCCATCCCGTAATTGTCGAAGCCCCACAATACAAACTGGAGATTACCGACATTACCCGCGCCCGGCGTCCCCGAGAGCATGCCGCTGGCCGTGTCGAATGTCAGCCATGACGGCACTTCCGAACCATCGGGCATCTTCACGCTGTATGTGACCGAATCCCACGCATCGGGATCGGTGATGGTGCCGGCGGGCACGGTGTAAGTGAACGGGCTGTCGGCCCGCGCCTGCAGCACGGGCAAGGCCGTATTCGCAACCGGCGCATGGTTGTTCGCGGCACGATCCACCACTGTCTGGATCATCGCCTGATCCCACACCACACCGTTGGCAAACTCCACGCGGTCGATCTTGTGGTCCGAAACCGCGCTGCCGTTAACCGTATCCGCACCGTAATAATTGCTGAAAGCGATCTGGTCGGTCGAGCCCTTCAGTTTGAGCAGCATCGTCGTGCCAGATTTCCATCCCAGCACGTCGGTATCGGCAATGTCCGTCCCAAAGCGCAGGGTATCGGTAGCACCCAACAGGTCAGTGTTGTCGACCGTATCCTGCCCATCACCCCGGTTGAAGACGTAAACATCGTCGCCCGCTCCGCCGACCAGGTAGTCTTTCCCCGCGCCGCCCGTGAGTGTGTTATTTCCAAGATTGCCAAACAGTGCGTTGTCGAGCGTATTGCCGGTGCCATCGAGATTGGCCGCACCGTCCAGCGCCAGACGCTCCAGGCTTGCCGCAAGCGTGTAGCTCACCGTGCTGCGCACGAAATCGTCGCCCTCGCCAACGGCCTCGATCAGCGTGTCGCCCGCGTCGTCAATCACGTAAACATCGTCACCCGTGCCCCCGATCAAGGTGTCGGCCCCTGCGCCGCCGATGAGTTGGTCGTTGCCCGCGCCACCCTCCAACCGGTTCGCACCTGCGTTCCCGGTGAGGTAATTGGCGTCGGCATTGCCGGTGGCGTCAATGTCTCCCATGCCTGTCAGATTCAGCCATTCGACGTTGTCCGGCAGGATGATGCTGGCCGAGCTGTTGATCACGTCGTTGCCTTCGCCCGCGGCTTCGATCACGATGTCATTCACATCGTCGACGATGTAGGTATCGTCGCCCGCGCCACCCGCTAGAATGTCGGCGCCGGTGCCGCCATCCAGATAGTCGTTGCCCTGACCACCGTCGAGGAGGTCATCGCCTCCATTGCCATAAAGCGTGTCGTTGTCGGCGCCGCCGTAAAGACTGTCGTTGCCGCCGCCACCGGCTAGTTGATCGTCGCCCGCATCTCCATACAGGATGTCGTCGCCCTCGTATTGGGCCACCAGGCTGGTGTCGGGACGCGCATCGCCAAACAGCAAATCAACGCCTTCGCCGCCGACCAAAATGTCAGCGCCACCCCCACCGACCAGTTGGTCGTTGCCGTCGCCACCGTCCAGATAGTCGTTGCCATGGTATTGGCCGGACAATTCGGTTTCGCTGTCCGTATCGCCCCACAGCTTGTCGGCACCCGCACCACCGATCAGATAATCGTCACGGCCGCCGCCGATGAGCTGGTCTTCACCGTCGCCTCCATCGAGGTAGTCACTGCCGTGGTACTGCCCACCCAGGGCAGTTTCATTGTGACTGTCTCCCCACAGTTGGTCGTTGCCAATCCCGCCAAACAGCCCATCGTCTTTACCGCCGCCAATCAGCTGGTCGTTTCCCGCGCCGCCATCAAGCACGTCGTTGCCATTCAGTGACGCAGCCAAGGTACTGTAATAGCCTGACAAAATGGTGCCGTCGCCTGTAATACTGTCGTCGCCGTCGCCACCATCAATGACGTCATTGCCGCCATGCCCCCACAGGATGTCGTTACCGATTCCGCCATCGATATAGTCGTCGCCCAGTCCACCCACCACCTGATCATCGCCGTCGCCCGCAAAAACGATGTCGGGAGCATCGTCCGCGCTCAAGGAACCGCCGCCGTCGACAACATACACAGGGCCGTTGGCGTCGACACTTTTATACACACCCCAGGTCCGGCCTTGTGACCACACGGCGCCAGCACCGGCAGGCGGCGCCCAGTCTTCGGGAACGCCGTCGTGGTTGGCGTCGCGCGGGGGGGCGTTGAGTCCGGTGGCACTGAGAATCATGTCCTTGCCCGAGCCACCGTAGATGAGGTCGCTGCCGCTGTTGCCGCCGATGAGGTCGTCGCCCGTGCTGCCTTCGATGAGGTCGTCGCCTGCGCTGCCATCCAGGGCGTCGTTGCCGGACAAGCCTTGCATCCAGTCGGCGTCGCCGCTGCCGGTGAGGCTGTCGCTGTAGTCGTCCTGGCCGACGATGGAGGCCAGAGCGGGAGGGGCGATGGCGCCTGCCATGGTCAGGCCAAGTTGGCCGGTCTGCCAGCCTTGGATGCGAAGGCCGTCGCTGCTGCCATCTTTGCCGATAATGAGTACCTGGCTCGTACCGCTGCCTTTGAGGGTGTAGGTGATGCCCTGGTCTTTGTTCTTCCAGACGTTGCTGGTGCCGGCGACGAGGGCGCCGCCGGTAAGGGTCTGGCCGTTGAGGATGATGGTGCCTGTGCCGTCGCTGTCGAGGACGGTGTCGAAACCATCGCCCGCATTGACGATGTAGGTGTCGTTGCCCTGCCCGCCTTCGAGGTAGTCGTTGCCCTGGTTGCCGGTGAGCGTGTCGGCGCCAGCGCCGCCATAGAGGTGGTCGATTAAGCTATCGCCGGCAAGGATGTCGGCATTGCTGGAGCCGAAGACGATCTGGTGGTTGGTGGTAGTGGTGAGGTCTACACCATCGATCACGAGCTTGATGCCAGTGGCTTTGTCGATGAAGTCCCAGTCGCCGCTGATGCTCCAGCTATCCCATTCTTCGCTGTAGGGCTTGTCGGCGCGTGGGGTGAGCGGATCGTCGCTGTCAGCGGCGCCCATGTCGAATTTCATCTTCCACGACAGCATGGCGGCGCGGTCTTGAAGGTAAAGATCGCTGAGGGTGCCGGTTCCGGTGGTAGGGTCATAACGGTTGAGTTCGCCAGCCGTATTGTGGCTGGCATAGAGGCTGGCATCGCCGGTGACGGCGAAGGGGTTGAGGGTGGCGATGGCATAACGGTAGGCCAGGCCGTCGGGAGTATCAGCCTGGGCTTTGGCAGCGATGGCGGTGCCACCGTAGGATGTGAGGGCGTCGAGCTTAAGCGCCGGAGCAGTGTTTGAGAGCGCATTCAACCAGTCGGTGAGTTGTTTGAGGTTCGTGTAATAGCCTTCGCGGTCTTCTGGCACGGTGCCGGGCGTGGTCGCGCCAAAGATAAGTTCGCGTACATTGTCCAGCGCGGTTTCGAGGGTGTTGACGTTGAGGTTGCTGCTGGCCTTGATGATGTTGGTGATGGTCGCCACGCTGGCCGTGGGATCAAGCTGGGCGCAGGCGGCGTAGAGGGCGAGGGAGTCGGTCAGTACGCGCTGGCTGTGGTTGTAGGAGCCGGGTGGATTGCTTACGTCAGAGAGGAACTGGTTTTCGATGGCGATGGAGATGATGGGCGCTACCTGGGCACCCAATTCAGCGACGGGAGAAATACCGGCATCAGCCTTGAGGTTGAAGGTTTTGGAAGAATCGACCGGAGCGGTAATGCCAAAGGCTTCAAGAATTGCGGCAGTCACGCTGCCCAGCACACCGTTGAGGCCGGGTGTGTTATAGAGATACGTTTGAGTGATGTTTGCGGCAAAATCGGCAGTGAGCGCAGTCGCCAGAAAGCCGCCCAGGCTGTGCCCCGTTACGGTAAACGTGCTGCCTAGGGTTCCGTTTCCCAGCCATTCCTGCACTTTGGTCTTGAGACTGGCGTATTGCGTTTGAATCGCTGAAGTTCCAAGCAGGGCGATATCCACTACGTCGGTAATCAGATCATTCCCGTCCTCTGTGCCACGGATGGCAAGGTAACGTTTGCCAGTGGAGATTTCCTGGAACACGGTGGCGGATAGGCCGGTTAGGGGATCGGTATATTGATCAACCACGCTCCATTTGGTGACAAAAGCGGTGGCTTGGGAAGTGGACATGCCTACTGTGTCATTCGTAAGATCGGCGATTCTGGGTGTACCAATCATCAAGTCGCCGTAAGCAGCTAAAGCCAACTCAGCTTGCTTGTAATAATCTTGAATGATGCTCATTTCTGTACTCCTTGGTTAGAAATAAAAATGCTGTCAATCACGGTCTCGCCGTGGTGTTTTGGACAAGAAAATGACGATGGCTGCCAAGGACCAGGAAGGTCTCCGCCTCCTCTGTCATACCCAACCGACTCACCTAGCAAAAGCCCATCTCGGTGTCGAATAACTTGAACGTGGTAGCGGCGCAATGAGATATTTCCGCGACGAAAGTACTGGACATCGGTTCTCAACACATACTCCGACCCCAGCGCATTCTCCCCTTGGTCAGGTCGATAAAAATTGACCTGCCCCCACTGATTGAATTTCTCCGTTGGCAGCCTCACCGTCTCATACACCCTCACCCCGCCGTCCTTTGCGCACAGCTCCCGCACCTGCTGGTCGTAATGTGACTTGATGCCGTTCGCGATCAGCGCCGGCACTGACAGGATGGCTACCCCGGCAACAAGCGCCAATCCTTTGCCCGGAACAGTGTGTGAATACCGCCATAGCAACGCGGTTATGAACAAGGCCAGCAGCGGCACGACGATCCAGGAAACAATCCCAACCCACGCCAGGTAATTGAGGCCAAGCATTTACGCTGCTTCCTTCCACACCCAGCCATCGGACACGTTGCTGTTCTGGTTGCTGCTGGCTGTGATGACATTGGCGATGAACGCCACGCTGGCCGTGGGATCGACCTGGGTATAGGTGGCGTAGAGGGCAATGGCGTCGATCACGCGCCGGGACAAAATAGCGTTAGTACCGGCCCCCCGTCGCGATGAATTTCGCTGCATCTGCACGCGCGGACCGCACGCGACAATGGCATGGTTTGCCATGGCTTGAACCTCCCCCTGTTGTATATTTTTAAGCACACCTGACATTGCGTCGGCGGCGTTTTCTGCACTGTGTCCTACCGGCTTGCTGCGGTCTATACAACTTTAGTTGTAGACACGCGTAAGATTTTGATTTTCTGATTGATTTAGGGCGTGTCATCACACCTAGTTGAACCACTGCTGCATGAAGTGAGTGCGCAGCATGGTCGACAGTTCGTAGGGGCGACGGCCGTTGCCGGGCTTGGGGTAGATGGGTTCGATGACTGCCTGCAGCCTCGACCAGGGCACGACGGCGTCCATTTCCAGCAGAAATTTCTAGCGCCGGCTCTGCTTGGCTTCTTCACAAAGTCGGTGGCACGCGCAAATGCTGAAATCAGAATGCTCAAATGTGGGGGACTTGTTCAGGGATTCCCTAATCCAAACGTTGAACGGCGCTTTGACTGCTTAGGGCCGAGTAGCTGGCTTATGTGACGATCTGCCTGACGGGCCGTTCAGGCCGAGAATCAAACATCTGGTTCACCACCCCACCCCCTTGAGGCTGCTTGCGTCCGTGCCGCTCTGAGCCGGCCGCCTGGCGCCGTATGACCGGGGCCAGCCAAATGAACAGCGTGCCGCCCGTCCGCAACCCATAGCGCGTTACAATCGCGGGGCTTTTCCCCGACCGCTCTCCATGACCGACGCCCTCGAAAACCAGTCGCAGGACAACCTCGAAGCCAGCCTGGCGCAGGTGCAGACCCTGCTCGCCAAGATGCGGCTGGTGGAGGAGCTCGTCCATAAGCAGGGCGGGCCGCGCCAGGATCTGGTCGAGAACCTGGTGCACAAGCAGAACCTGACCGAATTGCAACGGCACATGGAAACGCTGCATCCGGCTGACGTGGCCTACATTCTGGAAGCGCTGCCGCTGGACGAGCGCCGGCTGGTGTGGGATCTGGTCAAGGCGGAACACGACGGCGAGATTCTGCTGGAGGTCTCCGATTCGGTGCGCGAATCGCTGATCCAGACCATGGACAAGGCGGAGCTTTTGGCCGCCGCCGAATCGCTCGACACCGACGAGATCGCCGACATCGCGGCCGACCTGCCGTACGACGTGATCCAGGAACTGCTCACCAGTCTGGACGCGCAGAAGCGCGCGCACCTGCAGTCGGCGCTGGCCTATCCGGAGGACACTGTGGGCGCGCTGATGGACTTCGAGATGGTGACGATCCGCGCCGACGTCACGCTGGAAGTCGCGCTGCGCTACCTGCGCCGTCTCGGCGAGCTGCCCGACCAGCTGGACAAGCTGTTCGTGGTGGACCGCGACGACGCGATCATCGGCGTGCTGCCGCTGAAAAGACTGCTGACCACCGACCCCGAGGCCTCGGTGGCGGCGGTGATGGTCGAGGATTTCGTCAAGTTCCACCCCGAGGACGAGGCGCACGAGGCAGCGCAGGCGTTCGAGCGCTACGACCTGGTGATGGCGCCGGTGGTGGACATGCAGGGACGGCTGATCGGACGTCTCACGGTCGACGCGGTGGTCGACTACATCCGCGAATCGGCGGATGCCGACATGCTGTCGATGGCCGGCCTGAAGGAAGAGGAAGATCTGTTCTCCACCGTGTGGCGTTCGGCGAAGAACCGCTGGATGTGGCTGTCGATCAACCTCGCCACCGCCTTCCTCGCCTCGCGCGTGATCGGCGCATTCGAAGGCTCGATCGAGAAGCTCGCCGCGCTGGCGGCATTGATGCCGATCATCGCCGGCATTGGCGGCAACTCCGGCAATCAGACCATCGCCCTGATCGTCCGCGGTCTGGCGCTGGGCCAGATCACCCCGGCCAACGCCCGCCGCCTGATCGTGAAGGAGCTCGGCGTCGCCCTGTTCAATGGCCTGGTGTGGGGCTCGGTGGTCGGCGTCTTCGCCTGGCTGCTGTACGACAGCCCGGCGCTGGGCGGGGTGATGGCGCTGGCGATGCTGCTGAATCTGCTGGTCGCGGCGCTGGCCGGCATCTTCATTCCGATGACACTGGAACGCCTGAAGCGCGACCCGGCGGTCGGCTCGTCGGTGCTGCTCACCTTCACCACCGACAGCATGGGCTTCTTCATCTTCCTCGGGCTCGCCACCCTGCTGCTGCTGTGAAGCCGGCCCCGGACAGCCGCGCCCTGTACCTGCGCCTTCTGGGCTATGTGAAGCCCTACTGGCGCATGTTCGCGCTGTCGCTCGTCGCGCTGATCCTCACCGCCGCCACCGAGCCGATGCTGCCGGCGCTGTTCAAGCCGCTGCTGGACGAGGGCTTCGTCGCCAAGGACCGGGACTTCATCCGCTGGGTACCGCTGCTGCTGCTGGCGCTGTTCATCGTGCGCGGCATCACCAGCTTCGTCAGCACCTACTGCATGGCGTGGGTGGGCAGCCGTCTGGTGATGGATTTGCGCGCCGCCATGTTCGACAAGCTGATGACGCTGCCGACGCGCTATTTCGATCAGCACCCGAGCGGCCAGCTGATCGCGCAACTGGCGTTCAACGTCACCCAGGTCACGCAGTCGGCCACCAGTTCGCTCACCACGCTGGTGCGCGACACGGTGACGGTGCTGGGACTGCTCGGCTACCTGCTGTGGCTCAACTGGCAGTTGACGCTCATCGTGTTCGCGCTGGTACCGCTCACGCTGGGGGTGGTGCGCATCGCCAGCCGGCGATTGCGCGGCCTGTCGCGCAAGGCGCAGCAGAACATCGGCGACCTCACCCAGGTGGTCGACGAGGCGGTGGGCGGGCACCGCGTGGTCAAGCTGTACGGCGGCGAGGAGTACGAACAGGGGCGCTTCCGTCAGGCTGCCAATCTGGCGCGCCTGTTCGAGATGAAGCGCGTCGCCGCCAACGCGGTGTACGAGCCGGTGATCCAGTTCATCGCCGCGGTCGCGCTGGCGATCATCGTCTACATCGCGGCCGGGCAGGCGAGTGAAAACACCACCACGGTCGGCGGCTTCGTCGCCTTCTTCATGGCCATGCTGCTGCTGTTCGCACCGCTGAAACGGCTGACCGCAGTCAACGACCAGTTGCAGCGCGGGCTGGCGGCGGCCGAGACGATTTTTTCCATGCTCGACCAGGACGCCGAGCGCGACAGCGGCAGCCGCATCCTCAGCCGCACCGAAGGCCGGCTCGCGCTTCGCGACGTGACGCTGAGCTATCCCGGCAAGACCGTTCCGGCGCTGGACGGCATCACCCTCGACATCGCCCCCGGCGAAACCGTGGCGCTGGTCGGTGCCTCGGGGTCGGGCAAGACCACGCTGGCCAATCTGGTGCCGCGTTTCTACGATCCCGATTGCGGAACCATCCAGCTCGACGGCATCGACGTCCGCGACATCCGGCTGCAGAACCTGCGCAGCCACATCGCGCTGGTATCGCAGGACGTGGTGCTGTTCAACGACACCCTGGGACACAACATCGCCTATGGCAACAAGCGCGATGCCACCCTCGATGAGATCCGCAGCGCCTGCGTCGCCGCCCACGCCTGGGACTTCATCCAGGCGCTGCCCGACGGCCTCGAGACGCTGATCGGCGAAAACGGCATGCGGCTCTCCGGCGGCCAGCGCCAGCGCATCGCCATCGCCCGCGCGATCCTGAAGAACGCGCCGCTGCTGATTCTGGACGAAGCGACCTCGGCGCTCGACAACGAATCCGAACGCCACGTGCAGGCCGCGCTCGAAGCCCTGATGAAAAACCGCACCACGCTGGTCATCGCCCACCGCCTGTCGACCATCGAGCGCGCCGACCGCATCGTGGTGCTGGAAGGCGGCCGCATCGTCGAAATCGGCAGCCACGTCGACCTGATCGCCAAACGTGGCCGCTACGCCCAGCTGCACGCGTTGCAGTTCTCCGCATGAATCAAGACATTCCCAACGGCTGGATCAAGCCTTCCCGCTCGCTCGTCACCGCCGCCGGGCGCGCCATCGGCGACTACCGCATGATCCGCGACGGCGACCGCATCCTGCTCGGGCTGTCGGGCGGCAAGGATTCGCTGTCGCTGCTGCACACGCTGCACCACCTGCAGCAGAAGGCCCCGGTGAAGTTCGAACTGCTGGCCTGCACGGTCGATCCGCAATCCGACCAGTTCGACCCCGCGCCCCTCAAGCCTTATCTGGCCGGACTCGGCGTGCCCTACTTCCTGGAGTCGCAGCCGATCCTGGCCGAAGCGCAAAAGACGCTGACGAAAGACAGCGACTCCTATTGCGCATACTGTTCCAGGATGCGCCGCGGGATTCTCTACCGCGTCGCCCGCGAACAGGGCTGCAACGTCGTCGCGCTGGCGCAGCACCTCGACGACCTCGCCGAAACGCTGATGATGTCGATGCTGTTCGGCGGCAAGCTCAGGACCATGTCGCCGCATTATCTGAACGACGCCGGCGATTTGCGCATCATCCGCCCCTTCGCCTACGCGCGCGAACGCCAGACCCGCGCCTTCGCCGCCGACGCCGGCCTGCCGGTGATCTTCGAGAACTGCCCGGCATGCTTCGCCAAGCCGCAGCAGCGCTATGCGATGAAGCAGATGCTCGCCGAGCAGGAAAAGCAGCACCCGCGTATCTTCAACAGCCTGCTCACGGCGATGAAGCCGCTGATGGGCGAACCGCCCGCCTGATTCTCCGCATCGCCGTTTCCCCGTAGAATCAAACCTTTGTTTTAGTTGATGTTTTCCACACAGAGACCAAGGTTATGACGGCTTCCTTTATCCCCCCCAAACGCATTCTCATGGGCCCCGGCCCCTCCGACGTGCCGCAGCGCATCCTCGACGCGATGGCGCGCCCGACCATCGGCCACCTCGACCCCGCCTTCGTCGACCTGATGGAGCAGATCAAGTCCATGCTGCGCATGGCGTTCCAGACCGAAAACGCGCTGACCTTCCCGGTCTCGGCGCCCGGCTCGGCGGGAATGGAAATGTGCTTCGTCAACCTGGTGGAACCGGGCGACAAGGTGATCGTGTGCAGGAACGGCGTGTTCGGCGGCCGCATGCTGGAAAACGTCAAGCGCACCGGCGGCGTGCCGGTGATCGTCGACGACGCCTGGGGTGCGCCGGTCGATCCGCAGAAGGTGCGCGACGCCTTCAAGGCGAACCCTGATGCGAAGGTGCTGGCGTTCGTCCATGCCGAGACCTCGACCGGCGCGCAGAGCGACGCCGCGACGCTGGCGAAGATCGCGCAGGAGCACGGCGCGCTGACCATCATGGACTGCGTCACCAGCCTCGGCGGCACCCCGGTCCTGCTCGATGCGTGGGGCATCGACGCGGCGTATTCCGGCAGCCAGAAGTGTCTGTCGTGCACCCCGGGCCTGTCGCCGGTGTCGTTCTCCGAGCGCGCCATCGAAAAGATCAAGTCGCGCAAGACGCCGGTGCAGAGCTGGTTCCTCGACCTCAACCTGGTGCTCGGCTACTGGCAGTCCGCCGGCAAGCGCACCTACCACCACACCGCGCCGATCAACCCGATGTACGGCCTGCACGAAGCGCTGGTGATGCTGGAGGAAGAAGGCCTGGAAAACGCCTGGGCGCGCCACCGTGCCATGCACGACAAGCTCAAGGCCGGGCTCGAAGGCATGGGCCTGCGCTACGTGGTCGAGGCGTCCGCGCGCCTGCCGCAGCTCAACTCGATCTACGTGCCGGAAGGCGTCGACGAGGCCGCGGTGCGCACTCGCCTGCTGAATGAGTTCAACCTGGAAATCGGCGCCGGCCTCGGCGACATGGCCGGCAAGATCTGGCGCATCGGCCTGATGGGCTATTCTGCCAAGCAGGCGAACGTCGACTACTGCCTGAAGGCACTCAAGGCCTGTTTGCCCTGACCCCCAACAACCGGAAAGGCGCGCCATGAAAGCCTATTTGATCGATGCCAACCGGAAAACCGTCAGTCCGGTCGAACTGGCTGACGGACTGGCCGGGATTCGCCGGCTGATCGGCTACGATTCGGTCGACTCCGAAGAAATCGACGCCAGCGGCGACCGCCTGTTCTTCGACGAGGGCTGCTTTCTGCGCGACCAGACCGGCAAGGGCCGCTTCAAGCTCGACAGCCTGGTGCCGGTCGCCGACAAGGCCGTGGTTGCGGGGTCCGGCGACGACGGCGCCACGCTCAAGGATGTGGCGGCCGATCTGGCCGCCTTGCAGCAGCGCATCGCCTGGCTGTAGGCTTTTCGGGCATTGCTGGCCGCATCCGGACGATGCGGCGAGTCTCATATTTCGATTTGCGTGCCCAGTTCGATCACCCGGTTGGCCGGGATGCGGAAAAAGGTCATCGGGCTGGCAGCGTTGCGCGCCATGGTGACAAAAAGATGCTCGCGCCAGGGCGACATGCCGGCGCCGCGGGTGGGGATCAGGTTTTCCCGGCTGAAGAAGAAGGTGGTGTCCATCAGCTCGAACTGCATGCCGCAAGCGCATTCCGACAAGGCCAGGGGAATGTCGATGTCGTCCATGAAGCCGTAGCGGACGACGACGTGATAAAAGCCTTCGGCCAGTTTCGTCATCTCCAGCCGCCTGTCGGCGGCGACATACGGGACTTCGGCATAGCGCACATTCAGGATCACCACCCGTTCGTGCAGCACCTTGTTGTGCTTGAGGTTGTGCAGCAGGGCCGATGGCGCGCCATGCGCGTCGGCGGTCATGAATACGGCGGTCCCCGGCACGCGGATCGGCGGATGCGCCAGCAGCACGTCCACGAAAGGCGCGAGCGGCTGCGCAGTCTCCTGCAGGCGCTGCTGCACGATCTCGCGGCCGCGCTTCCAGGTCACCAGCAGGGTGAAAACCAGCATGGCCACGACCAGCGGGAACCAGCCGCCGTCCGGTATCTTGACCGCATTGGCGCTGAAAAAGGCGAGATCGATGGCGAGGAAGGTCAGCATGCCGGCCAGCGTCGCGCCGAGGCCTAGCCCCCAGCGCACGCGCATGACCATGCACACCAGAACGGTATCGATGGCAAAGGTGCCGGTAACGGCGATGCCGTAGGCGCCGGCCAGGTTGCTCGAGCTCTGGAAGCCCAATACCAGCAGGGCGACGCCGACCATCAGGGTCCAGTTGACGAAGGGGATATAGATCTGGCCGGCCTCGGCGGCGGAGGTATGGCGAATGATCAGGCGCGGCGCATAGCCCATCTGGATGACCTGGCGGGTCACCGAGAAGGCGCCCGAGATGACGGCCTGGGAGGCGATCACGGTCGCCACGGTGGCCAGACCGACCATGGGGTAGAGAGCCCATTCCGGCGCGAGCATGTAAAACGGATTGCGCACCGCCTCCGGGCTGGCGAGCAGCAGCGCGCCCTGCCCGAAATAGTTGAGGACCAGGGCCGGCAGGACGCAGGCGAACCAGACCATCTGGATGGGCCGGCGGCCAAAGTGCCCCATATCGGCATACAGGGCCTCGGCCCCGGTGATCGCCAGCACCACCGCGCCGAGGATGAGGAAGCCGGCGACGCCGTGCGCGGCGAAGAAATGCAGGGCGTACGTCGGCGACAGGGCGGCGAGCACCTGCGGATTGCGCAGGATGCCCAGCACCCCGAGCAGGCCCAGCACCGCGAACCAGAGCAGCATGACCGGGCCGAACAGCTTGCCGATGGCGGCCGTACCGTGGCGCTGGATGACGAACAGCCCGACCAGAATCCCCAGCGCCAGCGGCACGATGAAGGGATGCAGCGCCGGCGCGCCCATTTCCAGTCCCTCGACGGCGGACAGCACGGAAATGGCCGGGGTGATCAGGCTGTCGCCGAAAAACAGCGAGGCCCCGAGGAAACCCAGCGACATCAGCACCCAGCGGATGCGCGAGCCCAGCGGGGCCTGCCCTTGGGCGAGCGTAAGCAGGGCCAGAATGCCTCCCTCTCCCTTGTTGTCGGCCCGCATCATGACGCTGACGTATTTCAGCGAAACCACCAGCATCAGCGACCAGAACACCAGCGAGAGGATGCCCAGGACGTTGTCCTGGGTGAGCGCCAGGTGATGCCCGCCAAAGACCTCCTTCATGGTGTAAAGAGGGCTGGTGCCGATATCGCCAAAGACGACGCCGAGCGCGCCGAGCGCGAGGGCGCTGGATTTGCTGTGTGCCGGTTGGGGCGGGTTCATTGTTTTCCCGGCGGCAACGCCTCAGTCACGCGCCGCAGCCCGGCAGCGCGCGTCTTGCGGAACGAGGCTGGCGCAAGGCGTCACAGCCCCAGCCGCTGCCAGATGACGGTGCTCGGCCCCGCCTGGTTCATGGTGTAGAAGTGCAGGCCCGGCGCGCCGCCGGCGAGCAGGCGGTCGCACAGGTCGGTCACCACGTCGAGGCCGAAGGCGCGGATCGACGCCAGGTCGTCGCCATAGCTTTCCAGCTTCTTCCTCAGCCAGCGCGGAATCTCGGCGCCGCAGGCGTCCGAAAAACGCGCCAGCTGCACATAGTTGCCGATCGGCATGATGCCGGGAACGATGGGGATGCTGACGCCGTGGGCGCGCGCGTCCTCGACGAAGCCGAAGTAGGCGTCGGCGTTGAAGAAATACTGCGTGATCGCGGCATTCGCGCCGGCGTCGACCTTGCGCTTGAAGTTGATCATGTCCTCGGCATAGGAACGCGCCTGCGGATGGACTTCGGGGTAGGCGGCGACTTCGATCTCGAACCAGTCGCCGGTTTCCTTGCGGATGAATTCCACCAGCTCGTTGGCGTACTGGAACTCGCCGACGTCCATCGACCCCGACGGCAGGTCGCCGCGCAGCGCGACCAGATGGCGGATGCCCTGGCTTTTGTATTCGTTGAGGATGTCGCGGAT
>NZ_MKUG01000119.1 GCF_001897685.1 Thiobacillus sp. 65-1402 | reverse complement strand
GCTGGAGTTCGCCGACGAGACGCCCGCCGGCGACGAGGTTTTCACCAGCCACGGGGTAACCGTGTTTGTCGACCCGAAAAGCCTGCCCTACATCGACGGCACCGAACTCGACTACGCCCGCGAAGGTTTGAACGAGGGCTTCAAGTTCAACAACCCGAACGTGAAGAACGAGTGCGGCTGCGGCGAGTCGTTCAACGTCTGAACTGCGGGGGCTAGGAGTTAGGATCTAGGGGCTAGGGACGGTGCGGCCCGAGGCCGCCCCGTTTTTAAAGGCGCGAAGCACAAATCCCCCTAAATCCTAGCTCCTAGCCCCTAGCCCCTAGCCCCTAAATAATGGATTTCTCCCGCACCCACTTCGAACTGTTCGGCCTGCCCACTGCCTACGCGCTCGACCGCGACAAGCTCGACGCTGCCTATCGCGAACTGCAGAATGCCGTGCATCCGGACCGCTTCGCCGCGCAGCCGGAATCCGAGCAGCGGGTGGCGATGCAGTGGGCGACGCAGGTGAACGAGGCGTACCAGACGCTCAAGCACCCGGTGAACCGGGGCGTGTATTTGCTGCGGCTGCAGGGGATCGACACGCTCGATGCCAGCAACACCAAGATGTCCCCGGCATTCCTGATGCAGCAGATGGAATGGCGCGAGTCGATCGAGGACGCGCGCGCGGGCAAAAGCGTAACGGCACTGGACGCCTTGTCCGACGAGCTGCGCGCAGCGCATCGCCGCATCGAGGCGCAACTGGCCGAGCTGATCGACGCGGCACGCGACTTTGCGGCGGCCTCCGAAGCCGTGCGCCAGCTGCGGTTCATGGACAAACTCATCGCCGAAGTCGGCGACGTCTACGAAGAACTGGAAAGTTAAGATGGCTCTGCTGCAAATTGCCGAACCCGGCATGTCCACCGCTCCCCACCAGCATCGGCTGGCGGTAGGCATCGATCTGGGCACCACCAATTCGCTGGTGTCCACGGTGCGTTCCGGCCTGGCCGTGGTGCTGGACGACGAAGCCGGGTATTCGCTGCTGCCTTCGGTCGTGCGTTATCACGCAACGGGCCAGGTCGACGTCGGCTATGCCGCGAAATCCGCGCAAAACAGCGATCCGCACAACACCATCGCCTCGGTCAAACGCTTCATGGGGCGCGGCATTGCTGATATCGAGGACATCGCCAGCCTGCCGTATCGCTTCGTCGATGCGCCCGGCATGGTGCAGTTGAAAACGGCCGCCGGAGTGAAAAGTCCGGTCGAGGTGTCGGCCGAAATCCTGAAAGCCCTGCGCCAGCGCGCGGAAGCCGCGCTGGATGGCGAACTGGTCGGCGCGGTGATTACCGTGCCGGCGTATTTCGACGACGCCCAGCGCCAGGCCACCAAGGATGCCGCTCAGCTGGCCGGCCTCAACGTGCTGCGCCTGCTGAACGAGCCGACTGCGGCGGCGATCGCCTACGGCCTCGACAATGCGTCGGAGGGGGTCTATGCGGTGTACG
This sequence comes from Thiobacillus sp. 65-1402, assembly GCF_001897685.1. GTDB lineage: Bacteria > Pseudomonadota > Gammaproteobacteria > Burkholderiales > Thiobacillaceae > Thiobacillus. Next base: position 6,571 of record NZ_MKUG01000119.1, on the reverse strand, counting down.
ACCTCGGCGGCGGCACGTTCGACATTTCCATCCTGAGGCTGTCGAAAGGCGTGTTCGAGGTGCTGGCCACCAACGGCGACTCGGCGCTGGGCGGCGACGACTTCGATCAGCGCATCTTCTGCTGGATGCTTGAGCAGGCTCGTTTCGAGCCGCTGTCGGCGGGCGACATGCGGCTGCTGCTGACCAAGGCGCGCGACGCCAAGGAAGCTCTGACCGAACATACCGAGGTGCGCGTCACTGCGGTGCTGTCGACCGGCGAAATGATGGATGCGACGCTAACCCAGGCCACGTTCAACGCCATGACCGCGGGCCTGGTCAGCAAGACGCTCGCCCCCACCCGCAAGGCGCTGCGCGACGCGGGCCTGGCCGCGAACGACGTGAAAGGCGTGGTGATGGTGGGCGGTTCGACGCGCATGCCATGCGTGCGCCAGGCGGTGGCCGATTTCTTCAGGCAGACCCCGCTGACCAACCTCGACCCCGACAAGGTCGTCGCGCTCGGCGCGGCCATGCAGGCCGATGTGCTGGCGGGCAATCGCACCGGCGACGACTGGCTGCTGCTCGACGTGATCCCGCTGTCGCTGGGTCTGGAAACCATGGGCGGGCTAACCGAGAAGGTCATCCCGCGCAACACCACCATTCCCACCGCACGCGCGCAGGAATTCACCACCTTCAAGGATGGCCAGACCGCGATGAGCGTGCACGTGCTGCAGGGCGAGCGCGAGCTGGCGTCCGACTGCCGCTCGCTGGCACGCTTCGAACTGCGCGGCATTCCGCCGATGGTGGCGGGCGCGGCACGCATCCGCGTCACCTTCCAGGTCGATGCCGACGGGCTCTTGTCGGTGTCGGCGCGCGAACAAAGCAGCGGCGTCGAAGCGAGCGTGCAGGTCAAGCCCTCGTACGGATTGGGCGACGAAGACATCACCCGCATGCTGAAGGATGCCTTCACCCACGCCAAGGACGACATGTACGCGCGCGCGCTGAACGAGCAGATCGTCGATGCGCAAAGCCTGATCGCCGCCACCCGGGCGGCCATGGCGGAAGACGGCGCACTGCTCGACGCTGCGGAAAGCGCGGCGATCGAGGCCGGCATCGGCGCCCTTGAAAGCCTGCTGTCGAGTCCCGATGCCAAATCTGATCATCATCTGGCCATCAAGCGCGGCATCGAAGCGCTGAATACGGCCACCACCGAATTCGCCCAGCGCCGCATGGATAGAAACGTACGCCGGGCGATGGCCGGGCAAAAACTGGAAACGTTTGGTTGAACCTGATTATGTTGAACGCAGATTTCATCGAATCCCTGCGGGTGCGGCTCGACGCGCATCCGATCTATGCGGCTGTCGCCACGCCGGGCGACCTGCGCGTGTTCATGCAGCATCACGTCTATTCGGTATGGGACTTCATGTCGCTGATCAAGTACCTGCAGAACGAAGTCGCGCCCGCGCGCTGGCCGTGGCTGCCGGGCGGCGACGCCTCGGTGCAGCGCTTCATCAACGAGATGGTGCTTGAAGAGGAAACCGACGTCGCGCCGCCGGGACAGGAAGGCCATACCAGCCACTTCATGCTGTATCTCGCAGCCATGCGCGAAATCGGCGCCGATGCCGGCGTGCCTGCGCGCTTCGTGCAGAAAGTGGCGGAGCAGGGGATCGCCGCGGCCCTCGACGCAGGGCTGGCACCCGCGCCGTCCGTCGCTTTCACCCGCACCACCTTCGATTTTCTTGCCAGCGGCAAGCCGCACACCGTTGCCGCCGCGCTGGCGCTGGGCCGCGAGCACATCATCCCGTCGATGTTCCGCGCGCTGCTGTCGCGCATGGCGGTGACCGAAGCGCAGGCGCCGAGCTTCCACTATTACCTCAACCGCCACGTCCAGCTGGACGGGGATTCCCACGCGCCGCTGTCGCTGCACCTGCTCGCCGCCCTATGTGGCGATGACCCGGGAAAATGGCGCGAGGCCGAAGCGGCGGCCGAAACCGCCGTCGACGCGCGGTTACAATTATGGGACGGCGCACTCGCCGCCTTGCCGAGCCGGCAATCCAAAGCCGCCTGACCGTATCCCAATTCAGCCGTATTCAAAAAGCCATGCCCCAACTCATCGTACTGCCCCACGTCGAACTCTGCCCCGAAGGCACCGTGATCGACGCCAAACCCGGCGACACCATCTGCGACACCCTGCTCGCCAACGGCGTCGAGATCGAGCACGCCTGCGAAAAATCCTGCGCCTGCACCACCTGCCACGTCATCGTGCGCGAAGGCTTCGATTCGCTGGCGCCCTCCGCCGAGGAAGAGGACGATCTGCTCGACAAAGCCTGGGGCCTGGAGCCGCAGTCGCGGCTGTCGTGCCAGGCGCGTGTGGCCGGCAGCGACCTGGTGATCGAGATTCCCAAATACACCATCAACATGGTCAAGGAAGGGCATTGATATGAAGTGGACGGACACCCTCGACATCGCCATCGAACTCGCCGAGGCGCACCCCGAAATCGACCCGCGCACCATCCGCTTCACCGATCTGCATGGCTGGGTGATGGAACTGCCCGATTTCGACGACGACCCCAACCATTCGGGCGAGAAGATTCTCGAGGCGATCCAGATGGCGTGGATCGACGAGGCCAGTTAATCGGCCGCCGTACCGCCAGATCGATCCCGCCTTCGATATTCTTCAACGCCGGCCGGCGTGCCTGGAATCGGGCGGGTTGACGAACAGCCCGATCGAAAACCCCGCTGTCCGACCGGGGCGCCTGCTGTTTCGACCGCAGAAAGCCTGTCCCGCCTCGTGCTAGACTCCCCCAAAATTCGAGACAAGCATGGCCGAGGAGACTGATCTTTCCCGTACCGAACCGGCAAGTCCGCAGCGCCTGCAACAGGCGCGCAGCGCGGGCGACGTGCCGCGCTCTGCCGAACTCACGGCGTGGGTCGTGCTGCTGTCGGCGCTGGGCATGCTGGGCTGGCTGGCGCCGCGGCTGTTGAATGCCCTGCAGGCGATGATCGAGGCGGCATTCATTCACGCGGCGACGCCGCTTGCCCCGGTTTTCCTTGAAGCGGCCTGGTCTGCGCTATGGGCTTTGCTGCCGGTGCTGGGCGTCATTTTTGTCGCGGCGCTGGTGGCGCCGGTGCTGCTCTCGGGCTGGGTGTTCGCGCCTCGCTTCGCCCGGGCCGAGCTGACCCGCGCCGACCCTTTCAAGCCCTTTGCCCGGTTGTTTTCCGTCGATTCGCTGTTCGATGGAACGCAGGCGCTGCTCAAGCTGGTGCTCGCCGCCGCGGCGGTGGGCTGGGCGCTGGCGAGCGGCTGGCCGCAGCTGCAGGACCTGGCCGGCAGCGGGATCGGCGCGGCGCTGCCTGCGGCCGCCGCCTGGGTGGGGCGCGGCGTGCTGGCGCTGGCGGCGGCGCTGGCGCTGGCGGCGGCGCTCGACGCCGGCTGGCGCTGGTGGCGCTATCTGCGGCGTCACGCGATGACCTGGCAGGAGGTGCTGGCCGAAGCGCGCGAATCCGAGGTCCATCCGGAAATGCGGGCTCGACTGCGCGACCGCCAGCAACGGGCAGGGCAACGCATTGACGAGGTGATCGGGTGAGCGCGCAGGGCGCGATGGTGCTGGGCATGCCGCTCAACCGGCTGGCGGTGCCCGGACTGGTGCTGCTGATCCTGGCGATGATGGTGCTGCCGCTGCCCACCTTCATGCTCGATGTGCTGTTCACGCTCAACATCGCGCTGGCGATGATCGTGCTGCTGGTGAGCCTGAACGCGCGGCGCCCGCTGGATTTCTCGGTGTTTCCCACGGTGCTGCTGCTGACCACGCTGCTGCGCCTGTCGCTCAACGTGGCGTCGACCCGCATCATCCTGATGCAGGGCCACACCGGCCCGGACGCGGCGGGCAAGGTGATCGAGTCGTTCGGCAATTTCCTGGTCGGCGGCAACATCGCGGTCGGCTTCGTGGTGTTCCTGATCCTGGTCATCATCAATTTCGTCGTCATCACCAAGGGCGCCGGGCGCATCGCCGAGGTGGCGGCGCGCTTCACCCTCGATTCGATGCCGGGCAAGCAGCTGGCGGTCGATGCCGACCTGAATGCGGGCTTCATCAACGAAGGGGAGGCCCGCGCACGCCGCCACGAAATCGGCCGCGAGGCCGACTTCTACGGCGCCATGGACGGCGCCTCGAAGTTCGTGCGCGGCGACGCCGTCGCCGGCATGATCATCCTCGTGGTCAACCTGATCGGCGGCATCGCGGTCGGCCTGCTGCAGCACAACCTGGGGGTCACCGAAGCGCTCGGGCGCTATGCGCTGCTGACGGTGGGCGACGGGCTGGTGACGCAGATTCCCGCGCTGATCATTTCGACCGCGGCAGGCATCGTGGTGAGCCGCGCGTCGAGCGAGCAGGATTTGAGCCGCGAATTTTCCACCCAGATATTCGGCCGTCCGCAAACGCTGTATGTCGCGGCTGCGGTGCTGGGCGTGCTGGGACTGATTCCGGGGACGCCGCACCTGGCGTTTCTGACCATCGCCGCGGCGCTGGGCGGGCTGGGCTTCTGGCTGAAGCGCCGCCAGAGCGCGGCATTCGATGTCGAGCCGCTGGCGTTGATGGAAGAAGAGGTCGCGCCGGCCGACGTCACCTGGGACGACATCCCGCCGGTCGACGTGCTGGCGCTCGAAGTCGGCTATCGGCTGATTCCGCTGGTCGACCGCAACCAGGGCGGTGCGGCCCTGACCCGCATCACCGAGGCGCGCCGCCGCTTCGCCACCGACATGGGACTGGTGGTGCCGCTGATCCGCGTGCGCGACAACCTCGACCTCAAGCCCAACAGCTATCGCATCACCCTCAAGGGCGTCGACGTGGCGCACGGCGAGTTGCCTACCGGCCAGGTGCTGGCGGTGGACATGGGGGACGTGCTGGGGCGCATCGACGGAACGCCCGGGGCCGATCCGCTGACCGGACTGGCCGGGGCCTGGATCGAGGCGGGGCGGAAGGAGGAAGCCGAACTGCGCGGTTTTGTGGTGCTGGAACCGGCCGAGCTCATTGCGCGCCAGGTCGAAGCCGTGTTCCGCCAGCACGCGCCGGAACTGCTGGGGCGCACCGAGGTGCAGCAACTGCTCGACACGCTGGCGCGCAGCCATCCCGGGCTGGTCGAGGACGTGACGCCGCGCCATCTGCCGCTGACCAGCGTGCAGGCGGTGCTGCAGCAGCTGATCGCGGAAAACGTCTCGATCCGCGACACCCGCACCCTGTTCGAAACGCTGGCGGCGCGCGCGCCGAAGAATCAGGCGATCGACGAACTGGTGGAAACCGTGCGCGCGGCGCTGGGGCGCAGCATCGTCGACCGCCTGTTCGAAGGCGGCAACGCGCTGCACGTCATCGGCCTGGCCGCAGCCACCGAAACCCACCTGCTGAACGAGATGGGCGACGAAGGCGAAGCCCTGCTGTCGCCCGCTACGCTGGATGCGCTGAACGAAGCGGCCGAACGTGCGCTGGCCGAGCAGGAGGAAGCGGGCTACCCGCCGGTGCTGCTGATTTCTCCCGGCCTGCGTGCCATCCTGTCGCGATTGTTGCGGCGCAACCTGCCGCAGCTTTCGGTGATCGCCTATGCCGAGGTGCCTGCCGATAAAATGGTGCAGGTGAGCACGGAACTGACCATCGAGGAGGGAGCATGAGCGCGCAGGTATTCGTGGCGGCGAATGCGCGCGAAGGCCTGGCGCGCATTCGTCGCGAGCTGGGCGACGACGCCGTGGTGCTGGCCACCCGGCCGCATCCGCAGGGCGTCGAGCTGCTGGCCAGCGCCTACGGCGATTTGGCGGCGCAGCCTGCCGGCGAGGCGCCGGACGCGGCCGGCGGCTCGCGCATCCTGAATGAGCTGGCGCGCCTGCGCGGCCTGCTGCAGAACCAGCTGGCGGGCTTTGCCTGGGGATCGGCACGGCGGCGCGATCCGGCGCGGGTGGCCGTGATGCAGACCCTGTTCGCCGCCGGCTTCGGCAGCACGCTCGCCCGCACCCTGGCCGCGCGTCTGCCGCGCGGGCTCGATACCGATGCCGCCTTGCGCTGGCTGCGCCAGGTGCTGATCCGCAATCTGCCGCTACAGGGGCGCGAAGCCGATCTGCTGGCCAGGGGGGGGTGCTACGCGCTGGTGGGCTCCACCGGTTCCGGCAAAACCACCACGCTGGCCAAGCTCGCCGCCCGCGCGGCGGATGCGCACGGTGCGGCAAAGGTGGCGCTGGTGGCGGCCGACGCCTACCGCATCGGCGCAGCGGAGCAATTGACGGTGTATGCCGACCTGCTGGGCGTGTCGCTGCATGTGGCGGAAGACCAGGCCCGGCTGGCGCGGCTGTTGCCTGAACTTGCCGCCAACAAGCTGGTGCTGGTCGATACCGCCGGTTTTTCGCCATCCGATCCGCGCAGCCGTGAGGGGCGGGCGCTCGACGCCCTCGGCGTGCGCCGCCTAGCAGTGATCTCCGCCGGCCAGCAGGGCGCGGCAATCGAGCAGGCGATGACGCATTTCGGCCAGGGCGCGGTCGCCTGCATCCTCACCAAACTCGACGAAGCCCCGCAACCCGGGGCGGCGCTCGACAGCCTGATCCGCCATCGCCTGCCGC
>NZ_MKUG01000118.1 GCF_001897685.1 Thiobacillus sp. 65-1402 | reverse complement strand
CGCGGTTCCAATGCGCAGTCAGCGCGGCGTCCAGAGCCTGCTGCAAGGCCGCCGTGTCGCCGAACGGCACCACGCTGCCGAGCTCGGCGCGGCAGACCACCTCGGCATTGCCGCCGACGTCGGTGGTGACGACCGGCAGGCCGCAGGCCATGGCCTCGAGAAATACATTGGCCCAGCCTTCGTTGCGGGTCGCCAGCACGAACACGTCGGCTGCCGACAGCGGCCACTTGAGTTCATCCGGCGGCAGCGCACCGAGAAAGTGCACGCGCCCGGTCAGGCCCAGCCGCGCAGCCTGCGCATCGAGTTCGGGGCGCATGTCGCCTTCCGGGCCGCCGCCGCCAACGATGAGGTAATGCAGATCCGGGTGGCGCATGAGCAGCGCCGGCAGGCAGTCGATGACGCGGTGCATGCCCTTGCGCTCGACCAGCCCACCCACCGAGATCAGCACGCGCGCGCCGGCCGGCAGCCCGAACCGGGTGCGCGCGGCGGTCCGGTCGACCGGCTGGAAAATTCCGGTATCCACGCCGTTGCCGACGACTTCGGTTTTCTCGTCGGCAGCGCCAAGCTCGAGCGCCAGCCGGCGCAGGGAATCGGACACCGAGAACACCCGCGTGGCGGCCTTGAGCGTGCGCGCCAGGCGCGGACGCAGCGCCGGATCATGGCTATGCGGCACTTCGGTGCCGCGCAGGGTGACCGTCACCGGCAGGCCGAGCCAGCGCCCCAGCCGGATCGCGGCCTCGCCGTCCGGGTAGGCAAAGTGGGCATCGATGAGACGCGCCCCCTCGGCCCGGAGGCGGCGCAGCAGGAAAAAGCTGCCCAGCGCCATCGCCATGCCGTCCAGCCGGCGCAGCAGGCCGGGCAGCGCCAGGAAACGCGGGTGATACACGCGGATGCCCTGCTGCATTTCCAGCGCCGGCGCCGGCGGACGGTAGCCCGGGCGCAGCCGGCGGATCAGCGACTGCCCGGGAAACCACGGCTGCGGCGAGACGACGCAGAGCGGCCGGTGCTGCGCCACGCGGAACATGCGCTCGCGAATGAACAGGCCGGCGCCGGGGCGTGCCGCGCTGGGGAAGAGCGAGCTGAACACGACCAGGCCGGCCCGTCGCGGCTCGACTGTGTCCGTCTCAGCCAAGCGCCGCCTCCATGCCCGGTTTCACGAGGCTGCCGTACACGTCCCGATAGCGCGCCACGCTGGCCGCCCAATTGCGTTCGGACTCCACGAACTGGCGGCCGTTGCGCTTCATGCTGTCCCAGCCCTGCTCGCCCTTCAGCAGCGCCACCACCTTGCTGGCGAGGTCTTCCGCGTTGCCCGCCCGGAACAAGGTGCCGGTCTTGCCGTCCTCGATCAACTCCTTGTGGCCGCCGACATCGGACGCCACCATCAGCCGCCCCTGCGCCATCGCTTCCAGCGGCTTCAGGGGCGTGACCAGCTCGGTCAGCCGCATCGGGTGGCGCGCATACACCAGCACGTCGATCAGGTCGTAGTAGCGATTCACCTCGCCGTGCGGCACCCGCCCGGCGAACACCACGCGCTCTTTCAGATCGAGCGCCATCACCTGCCGCTTCAGGGCCGCATCCTGCGGCCCGCCGCCGACCAGCAGCACCTTCGCGTCGGGCATCTGCCCGAGGATGGCCGGCAGCGCGGCAATCAGCAGGTCCAGCCCCTCGTAGGCGTAGAACGATCCGATGAAGCCGAGCACGCGGCTGGTGCCGAGGCCGAGCTTCATTTTCAGTTCGGGGTCGGGCTTGCCGCCGACCGCGAACTGGTCGATGTCGACCGCGTTGGGAATGACGGTGATCTTGCCGCGAGCGATGCCGCGCGCGACGAGGTCGCGGCGCAGGCCTTCGCAGATGACCGTCACCGCGTCGGCATTTTTTACCGCCCAGGTTTCCAGCGCGCGGGTGAGCCGGTAGCGCAGGCTGCCCTCTCTGGTGCTGCCGTGGTCGACTGCGGCGTCCTCCCAGAAAGCGCGGATTTCGTACACCACCGGAATGCCCAGCTTGCGTCCGACGCGTATCGCCGGCACCGCGTCGAGCACTGGCGAATGCGCATGGATGACGTCGGGCTGCAGCTCGCGCGCCAATCCCAGCAGGCGTTTTTCAATCGCTCCCATCACCGCGAACGGGTCGCCGCCGGGCAGCCGGGAGAGCAGGCCGGACGGTTTCGGGGTGCGGTAGAAATGCAGGCCGTCGGCGTCCTCTTCCGGCACGCTGCAATCGAGCTGCTTGGGGCCGGACAGGTGATACGTTTCCCAGCCGAGCTTGCGCTGGTTGCGCAGGATCGCCGCGCTGCGGAAGGTGTAGCCGGAGTGCAGCGGCAGGGTGTGGTCGAATACGTGCAGGATCTTCATGCCGCCTCGCGCTGCGTGTCGTCCATGCCCAGCACCTGCGCCAGGAAGGCGTCGAACATCAGCACCGTCCACAGGATCACCGAATAATCGCGACGGCCGGATTGATGGGCCTCGACCGCCTCGCGCAGAAAATCCTGGTTGAACAGGCCGCTGCAGGCCAGCCGCTCGCCCAGCACCACGCCGCGGATGGTGGCGGCCAGCGGGCCGCGGAACCAGGCGGCCAGCGGCACCGAGAATCCCATTTTCCTGCGGTACAGCACGTCGCGCGGCAGATACGGCTCCATCGCCTTTTTCAGCAGGTATTTGCCCTCGGTGCCGCGCAGCTTGAGATCGGTGGGCAGCCCGGAGACCCAGCCCATCAGCTCGTGATCGAGCAGCGGCTCGCGCACTTCGAGCGCGTGCGCCATGCTGGCACGGTCGACCTTGGTGAGGATGTCGCCGACCAGATAGGTTTTCATGTCGAGATACTGCACCAGCGACAGGGGATCGTCGGTGGGCGCCACCGCCGCATGGCGGCGCAGCACCTCCACCGCCTGGTAGCCCTGCAGTTCGCGCTTGAACGACAGCGAAAACAGCTGCCTGCGCTGCGCATCCGACAGCAGCGAAACGCCGTGGAAATAGCCCTCGACCGTATCGCGCGCCAGTGCCTCGAAGGTGGTCTTGGCGCGCAGCACCCTGGGCGCCCAGTCGGCCTTGGGATACAGGCGGCCGAGCGTGCCGAACAGCGGGCGGCGCAGCGCGAGCGGCATCGCAGCGCGCATCCGCTCCTCGTAGCGGAACCAGCGGTAGCGCCGGTAGCCGGCGAAATGTTCGTCGCCGCCGTCGCCCGACAGCGCGACTGTCACGTGCTTCCTCGCCAGTTCGCACACCCGGTAGGTCGGCAGCGCGGACGAGTCGGCATAGGGCTCGTCGTATACCTGGGCGAGCTTGCCGACCAGGCTGAAGTCGTCGGCGGCGACGGTTTCGACGTGATGCCGCGTGCGGTAGCGGTCGGCCACCTGCTGCGCGAATTCGATCTCGTTGAAGGCCGGGTCGTCGAAGCCGATCGAGCAGGTGTTCACCGGCGCCGCCGACTGCGTCGCCATCATCGCCACCACCGCGCTGGAATCGACGCCGCCCGACAGGAACGCGCCGAGCGGCACGTCGGCGATCATGCGCAGGCGGACCGATTCCTTCATCCGCTCGACCAGCTCGTCCATCGCGTCGGCCTCGTCCTTCACCGCCACCGGCGTAAAAGGCATGTCCCAATACTGCCTGGGCAATGCGCGCGCCTGGCCTCGCTTGAGGGTGAGCGTGAACCCCGGCGGCAGTTTGTACGCGCGCTTGAAAATGGTGCGCGGCTCGGGCACGTAGCCGTAGGCGAAATACTCCTCGACCGCCAGCGGGTCGATGTCGCGCGCCAGGCAGGGATGCGCCATCAGCGACTTCAGTTCCGAGCCGAAAATGAATTCGCCGCTGTCGAGAAAGGCGTAATACAGCGGCTTGACGCCGAAGCGGTCGCGCACCACGAACAGCGTTTCCTGCCTGCGGTCCCACAGCGCGAAGGCGAACATGCCGCGGAAACGCGCGACGCAGGCTTCGCCCCAGGCCTCCCAGGCGTGGACGATGACTTCGGTGTCGGAATGGGTGCGGAAGACGTGGCCGAGCGCTTCGAGCTCGGGCACCAGTTGCTGGAAGTTGTAGATTTCGCCGTTGAACACGACCACCACCGAGCCGTCTTCGTTGAACAGCGGCTGCTGGCCGGTGGACAGGTCGATGATGGACAGCCGCCGGTGCCCCAGCCCGAGGCCGGGTTCCAGATGCAGGCCGCCTTCGTCGGGGCCGCGGTGAAACTGGGTTTCGTTCATGCGATGCAGCAGTTCGCGCGAAATCTCGTTCGCCCCGCTGGTGTCGAAAATGCCGGTGATGCCGCACATAGCTTGTCGTTTGTCCCTGTTGCTGTCGAGTTTTCAGGCTGCCTGACGGCGTCCCAGCGTTCGATCGTATACCCTGGCGTAGGCCTCGGCCATGGCCGCAATGCTGAAGCGCTGCTCGGCCTGCCGCCGCGCCTGCCCGCTGTGTTCGGCGATGCGCGCCGGCGAGTCCAGATAGCCGAGCAAGGCCTGTGCCATGTCGTTGACGTCGCCCGGCGCCACCAGCATGCCGTTGACGCCCGTCTTCACCAGTTCGACATTGCCGCCCACGGCGGTGGCGATCACCGGCAGGCCGCTCGCCTGCGCTTCCAGGACGGTATTCGAGATGCCCTCGTTCTTGGAGGGCAGCACGAATACGTCGAACGCCCGCATGATCTCCGCAATGTCGTGGCGCTCGCCCGGCAGCCAGGCCAGATGCGCCAGGCCGGCCTGTTGCAGCAGGGCCTGGCAGACCTCGCGCGCCGGGCCCTCGCCGACGATGACCAGCCGCGCGCGCTCGGCCCGCTCGGGCTGCCGATGCACCAGCTGGATGAAAGCACGCGTAAGCATCGGGTAATCCTTGACCTCGACCATGCGCCCCACCGAGCCGAAAACGATGCTCTCGGGGTGGGCGAACGCCGGCCGCGCCCCCGCGCGCGGATGGAATTTCGCGCTGTCGACGCCGTTGTAGATCTGGTGCAGCTTGTGCGGCGGCACGCCGATGGTCAGACGCAGCCAGGTTTCGAGGTCCTGGCTCACGGCGATGTAATTCGACACCAAAGGCCGGGCCGCGCGGCGCAACAAATTGTATTTCCAGTTGCGCCCATGGAGGTCGAACACGTCGCGCCCATGCTCGCCGTGAACGGTGGCGCGGATGCCGGCGGCGGCGGCGACGAACTGCGCTTCCAGCGCGGCCAGATTGCGGGTGTGCACCAGGTCGGGCTTGAGCTGACGCAGCAGTTTCCACAGCCGCGCCGCCCAGCCGAGGCCGTGCCCCGGTGCGCGCTGCAGCGCATGGAATTCGACCGCCTGCGCGCTGATGCGCTGACGGAAATCGCTGTAGTCGGTCAGTGCCACCACCGTGTGCCTGTAGCGCCGCGGCGGCAAGGCGTTGAACAGATTGACCATGCCGTTTTCCATGCCGCCGGTGTCGAAGCGATGGACGACATGCACGATGTGTGCGGTCACGGCCCGTCAACCTGGTCGAGCGAGCGCCCGATCGCGGGCTCCATGTCTGCGGCGAAGCGCGCCAGCGCGGCGGTCGCGGTCTCGATCTCCGCATCCTCGTAGGGCGTGGCGATCAGCACCGACAGGCCGTCGTCGCGCCGCAGCAGCACCCGCTCGAAGGCCAGGCTCAGCTTGGCGAACTGATCGTTGACGGTGGCATGCCGGCCGATCAGGTTCCACTGCCACACCAGCAGGCGCTGGCCATTGCTGCCGCGCAGTCTGGCCTGCCGCACCTGGCGCGTCATGCCGCCGATCTGCACCGTGGCGAGCGTTTCGCCGACGTTGGACCACAGCGGGTCTTTCTGCCGGATCATGAAATTCTGCGAGTTGATGAGCTCGGCATCCTGCCGCTGGGTGGCGTAGTAATTCAGCTCGAGCAGCACATTGCGCCCGGCCTGGGTGTAGGCGCGGCGCAGCTGGCGGTCGGCACCGATCCAGTGCGGCGTCCAGCCGGTGAAATCCTCGCCGGGCTGCCAGCCGCCCTGCGCCTGAATCTGCAATGCGGGCATGGCCGGCAGCGCGCGCGCGTCGAGCCAGCCGGCGTAGGCCGGCCACAGGCCGGCCACTGCCAGCACCGCGATCGCCGCCGGCAGCAGCGGGCGCGCAGCGGCGCCGCCTGCGGACGGCGCAAGCCCGGACGCGGCAGCGGGCTCGGGCTGGCCGTCTTCGCGCCAGAAACTGCCGACCCAGAACAGCAGCAGCATGACGAGGCCGAAAAACACCCAGCCGTAAATGTAATGATCGATGCCCAGCGCCAGCTTCATATCGGACAGGTGGGCGATCATCACGATCAGGTAGGCGCGTCCGCTGTTGGCGAAGATCGGCACGACGATGGCGGCGAGCGAGAACAGCAGCCGGCGTTGCCACGAACGGTAGGTGAGATAGGCGTACAGCACGCCGAGCGTGACCGAGGCGATCAGGTAGCGCAGGCCGGAGCAGCCTTCGACCACCGACCAGTCGCCGCTGGGGATGCTGAAAAACGTGCCTTCGCGGTATACCGGAATGCCGCTGGCCTGCAGCATCGCCACGGTGAAGTCGGCCGTGACCCCCATCAGCGGCTGGATCAGGAACTCGCCCATCGGCACGGCGAACAGCAGGAACATCAGCGGAAAGAAGGCGGCCCGCACGAAAGCCGCGCCGAGCAATGACCACACTGCGGCAATCAGCATGACGACGAAGGCATATTGCGCAGCGACGTTGACGCTGCCGGCATCGGCCAGCAGCCAGCCGGCGCCGGCCGCCGCCAGCAGCAGCAGCCCGCGCAGATCGGGACGCGGCCGGATCTGCGCCAGCGCATCGCGCTTGCGCCAGACCAGCCAGGCGCTGATGGGAAAGACCAGGTAGCCGTGCGTGAAGGTCTCCGAGCGGTCCCACACCTCGATCATCGAATGCACGGTCGGCCAGAACGCGGCGCCCAGCAGCAGCAGGACGCCGCTGGTCAGCGCAGCCGGCAGCAGCCATCCGTTGCGCGCAGTCGAAGGGAGGGAATCGGGCAGGGCGTTCATGCGGGGCAGGTCTCCAGAGCGGCAGCGGCCGGCGCCGCTTCGAACAGTCCGTCGATCGCGCTCAGATTGCGCGTCCAGTCGTAGTGGGCCAGGATGCAATCGCGCGCCGCCGCAGCGGCTGCGGGCGCCCGCAGCAGGGCAATCACCGCGCGGGCGAATCCGGCTGCGTCCTGCGCCGGGATGAAATCGCGCCCGGCTTCGGCACGGATGCCTTCGGCGGCCTGCGCGCTGGCGACCACCGGACGCGCCATCGCCATGGCTTCGAGCACCTTGTTCTGTATGCCGCGGGCGATGCGCAAGGGCGCCACCGCGCAGACGGCGTGCGCCAGATAAGGCCGCACGTCGGGCACGCTGCCGGTGACCACGACGCCGGGCTGGCGCGCCAGCGCCCGCACCGCCTCGCCGGGACGGCTGCCGACGATGGTGAACTGCGCGCCCGGGACCGCGTCGCGGATGGCCGGAAAAATCCGCTCGGCGAACCAGGTCACGGCGTCGACATTCGGCCAGTAGTCCATGGCGCCGGTGAAGACCACGCCCTGCACGCCGGGCGGATACGGATCCGGGTAGTCGCGCAGCGGCGAAAAATAGTCGGCATCGACGCCGTTCTCGAACGCGCCGATCTTATGGCG
>NZ_MKUG01000117.1 GCF_001897685.1 Thiobacillus sp. 65-1402 | reverse complement strand
GATAAGCGCTGAAAGCATCTAAGCGTGAAACTTGCCTCAAGATAAGATATCCCTTGTGACTTGATCACACTGAAGGGTCGTTCGAGACCAGGACGTTGATAGGCTGGGTGTGGAAGCGCAGTAATGCGTTAAGCTAACCAGTACTAATTGCCCGTGAGGCTTGATCCTATAATTTTGAGAAGCGCTGTATTTGATACAGAGCAGTGTGTGTATGCGATACAACCTCAACCCAACACCTTCTTCCAGTTCAGTCGGCTGAACGTCGAAAGACGATCGGCACCCCAGACAATTCGAATGCTGGGTCAAGGCTAGCCTTGATCCTCACCCCTTTGTCTGACGACCATAGCAGAGTGGAACCACCCCTTCCCATCCCGAACAGGACGGTGAAACGCTCCCGCGCCAATGATAGTAGGCATTCGCCTGTGAAAGTAGGTCATCGTCAGACTCCTTATGCGTACCCAAAAGGTACAACAAAACCCCCTCAAATCGAGGGGGTTTTTTATTGGGAGTTCGCCGGCTCAAGCCATGTAAAATCCGGCGGGTGAACACCCGAACCAGCAAAGCCCTGTTCCCGATCCTGCGCCGCCTGTCGGATGGCCGATTTCATTCGGGCCAGGCGCTGGCGCATGAGTTCAGGCTTTCGCGCGCCAGCATCTACAACATGCTTAGTCAGTCGGAGTCGATGGGGCTGACGGTCCACGCGGTGCGTGGGCGCGGCTACCGGTTGCCCGATCCTGTGGAGTGGCTGGACGGCGATGTTGTCGCACGCCACCTGGGAACCCTGGCGCCAGCCTATGCGATAAACCTACGCGACAGCGTGGATTCGACCAACACAGCCCTGATGGCTGCCGCCCTGAGCGGCGCTGCGGATGGCAGCTTGCTGTGTGCCGAACACCAGCAAGCCGGCAAGGGTCGGCGCGGCCGGCATTGGCATTCGGCGCTAGGGGGCAGCCTGACGTTTTCGTTGCTGTGGCGTTTTGAGAGCGGTCTGCAATCGTTGGCGGGGTTGAGCCTCGCCGTGGGTTTGGCGATTGCGCGTGCGGTGAATCGTCACAGCCGCCACCCGGCGCGGTTGAAATGGCCGAACGATGTGCTGGTGGACTATCGCAAGCTGGCCGGGATCCTGGTCGAAGTGCAGGGCGACATGCACGGGGCGGCCTTCGCCGTGGTGGGGGTTGGGTTGAATGTGCGACTGAACGAGGCGCAACGCGATGCGGTCGATCAGGCTGTGGTCGATCTGGCCGAAATGGGGGTGACAGTGGGGCGCAATCAATTGCTGGCGGACTGCCTGCGGGAACTGCATGCCGTGTCGACCCTGTTCCGTCAGCGTGGCTTCGCCGCCCTGCGCGAGGACTGGCTGGCGCTGGATGCTTATGCCGGCAAGGCGGTGGCGCTGCTGCTGCCGGATGCCCGCAGCGTTCAGGGGGTGGCAGCCGGCGTGGACGAGACGGGGGCATTTCTGCTGCGCGACGGGCAGGCCAACATGAACATCTACAGTGGCGGTGAAATCAGCCTGCGACTGGATGCCGGACGATGAGCGGGCGCCGCCTGTTGATCGATGCAGGCAATTCGCGGCTGAAGTGGGCCGTGGCCGAGGCCGGGCGGTGGTGCGATCAGGGCAACAACGATTACGCCGATCTGTCTGGCTTCACGCAGCGCCTTACGCCAGGCATGGACTGCGTCATCGCCAGCGTGGCACGTGCCGAGCACGAACGGCGGCTGACTGCACTGTTAGAAGCATCGGGCATCGTCCCCCGCTGGCTGATGGCTGAAGCCGGCTTTGCGGATGTGAAAAATACTTACACGGACCCTCGGCAACTCGGCGTTGACCGCTGGATGGGTCTGATTGCCGCGCGCCAGCGTACCCGTTCGCCCGTACTGGTGGTGTCGGTCGGGACGGCGATGACGGTGGACGCCCTGACGGCGGACGGGGTTTTCTTGGGCGGATTGATCGTGCCCGGCATGCCCCTGATGCAGCAGGCACTGCGGCAGGGCACCGCGCGCGTGGCGGTGCAGGCGGGGGCGTGCCGGACATTTCCGCGCAACACGGCCGACGCGGTGCAGAGCGGCATCGTCGCTGCGCTGTGCGGCGCGATTCAACAGCAGTATGCGCATCTGGCTGAAGCCGCCGCCGCGCCGCCGCATTGCCTGCTGACAGGCGGCGATGCCGGGGAGGTGTTGCCGCATTTGAAGGTGTCTGCCGAACATGTGCCCGCGCTGGTGCTGGAAGGCATAGATCGCGTTGCCGGAGAGGGTTTGTCACGATGAAATGGATTGCCTGGGCATTGCTGGCCCTCAACCTTGCGGTGGCGGGATTTTTCATCGGGCGCGGCCATTGGCCGCAGCCTGCATCAGGACAGAATGCACCGATGAACGTGGAGCGTCTCAGCCTGCGCAGCGAGTCGGCGCATCCATCGAGCGTGCCGCCTCCGCAACAGGCGGCGAGAGCGGAGGCCCTGTGTGTGGAATGGCGCGGGTTAAGCGGGGAGGAACGCAATCAGGTGCGCGAGCAGCTCAAGGCGTTGGCGCACGAACGCGCGATGTCATTTACCGAGGTGCCGCTGAATACCCGGTACTGGGTAATTTTCCCGCCGCTACCCAGCGCCGAGTCGGCGGCTGCCAAGTTGAGCGAGCTGGCGGCGGCGGGCGTGCCGGATGCCTTTGTGGTGAGGGACGGTGTCTGGCGCAATGCCATTTCGCTCGGCCTGTATGCCAACGATGAAGCCGCGCGCCGGAGGGCGCGCGAAGTCGAGGCCAGGGGCGTGCTCGGCACGCGCGTCGAATTGCAGGCGCGCCAGGGTACGGAGTATTACTTCGTGATTCGCAGCGAAGATCCGGACGCGCTGAAAAGCCTGGGCGGGATCAAGCAAGCCTATCCGGACAGCCAGCAGTCGCGGGTCGCCTGCCCGTCATAACTAGGGGCTATGGGAGCAGGCCCTTGCTGCGCAGCAGATAGTCCAGCGCAATGCCGCCGAACACCGCGGCGCCGAGCCAGGTGTTGTGCAGGAACGCGCGAAAACATTGGCGCGGATCGCGTTGCCGGATCAGCTTCATGTGATAAAGCGCGATCGCAGCTGCCGCCGCCAGCCCGCCGTAGAACGCCAAGCCCATTTCCCGCTGCAGCCCGACCCAGGCGAGCAGCCCCAGCGTCGCCGCATAGCACACGGCAATGGCGGCCAGGTCGAAGCGACCGAAGGTGATTGCCGAGGTCTTGATGCCGATCTTGAGGTCGTCCGCACGGTCGACCATGGCGTATTGCGTATCGTAGGCAATCGCCCAGAAGATGTTGGCCGTCAGCAATAGCCAGGCTTCCAGCGGGACTTCGCCCCGTAGCGCGGCATAGCTCATCGGGATGCCGAAGCCGAATGCGATGCCGAGATAGGCCTGTGGAATCGCAAAGAAACGCTTGGTGAACGGATAGCTGGCGGCCAGAAACAGCGCCACGACCGACAGTCCCAGCACCAGATTGTTCAGCGGCAGGATCAGCAGAAACGCCAGCAGGGACAAGCCGGCCGCCAGCAGCAGGGCCTCCCTGGGCGCTATCTTGCCGGCTGCCAGCGGACGTTCGCGGGTGCGCGCCACGTGCGGATCGAAATCGCGGTCGGCGTAGTCGTTGATGACGCAGCCGGCCGAGCGCATCAGCACCACGCCGATGACGAATATCCACAGGATCAGCCAGTCCGGATCGCCGTTGCTGGCGAGCCATTGCGCCCACAGCGTGGGCCACAGCAGCAGCAGGATGCCGATCGGCTTGTCCAGGCGCATCAGTTTTTCATAGTGGGACAGGCGTTCGGTCAGGGTCATAGCGCGTAGATGGCGGGCAGAAAGACTTCGGTTACCAGTAGCGGGTGGCTGTTGAGGCAGAAAACGGAACGGCGCGCCCACAGGCTGCGCGCGCTTACCGTCTGCTGCCTGGCGGTGGCGCGGTACAGCGGATGATCGCGCCGCACGCGGCGGTAGGCCAGGGGCTGGCGCTCGATGCGATGGTCGCTGAACAGGGCATCGCCGAGCGACCGGCTGCCCAGCCGCGTGATGCCGCTCCAGCCGCCGCGCAGACCGGCCGGCGGCAGCACGCTGTGGGCAAACACCACCGGCACGCCGTCGCACAGCAGCATGACTTCGCGCACATAGGCGCGGCTGCCCGGCGCCATGCCCAGCAGCGCGTATTCGTCGGCGTGGGCGCGCGCCATCCCGACGGCAAGCGGCGCGACGCGAAACGACGCGCAGCGCGATTTGAGGCGCTGGGTGAGCGAACCGTGATCGCTGAGCCAGCTGCGCAGCGAGCGCGGAAGCGAGTGCGGGTGGGCAAGCCAGCCCTGCCGGGAATCGAGCACGGCGTGCGGTTCACAAAGCGGAAAGGGGGCATTATGCCGCAGCCCGGCGATGAACGCCCAAGGGTTAACATGCCCTAGATCGACGACAGCGCCTGCCGCTGGCCGATCCAGCGATCCAGGTGGCGCGCGGCGATGTCGGGATGGCCGGCGAGACAGCGCTGCGCCAGATTGCGTGCGGCTTCCAGCAGCGCGGCATCGCGCTCCAGATCGGCAAACCGCAGCATCGGCAGGCCGCTCTGGCGGTGGCCGAGCAGTTCGCCGGGGCCGCGCAGCAGCAAGTCCTGGCGGGCGATTTCGAAACCGTCGCTCAACTCGAAAATCACCTTGAGCCGGGCACGTGCGAGTTCCGACAGCGGCGCCTGATACAGCAGCACGCATACCGATTCGCGGCTGCCGCGCCCCACCCGCCCGCGCAACTGGTGCAGCTGCGCCAGCCCCATGCGCTCGGCATGCTCGATTACCATCAGCGCGGCGTTGGGCACGTCGACGCCGACCTCGATCACGGTGGTGGCGACCAGCAGGTCGATTTCGTGCGCCTGGAACGCCGCCATCACCGCCTGTTTCTCGTCCGGCTTTAGGCGCCCGTGCACCAGACCGATGCGCAGTTCCGGGAGCTGCGCCGTCAGCGCGGCATGGGTGTCCTGCGCGGTCTGCAATTGCAGCTTCTCGGATTCCTCGATCAGCGGGCACACCCAGTAGGCCTGGCCGCCGGCGAGGCAGGCCTCGCGCACCCGGGCCAGCACATCGTCGCGGCGCGCGGCGCTGACCAGCTTGGTGACGATCGGCGTGCGTCCCGGCGGCAGCGCGTCGATGACGGATACATCGAGGTCGGCAAAAAAACTCATCGCCAGGGTGCGCGGGATCGGCGTTGCGCTCATCATCAACTGGTGTGGCTCCGTGCCCTTTTGCATCAGCGCCAGGCGCTGGCCGACGCCGAAACGGTGCTGCTCGTCGACGACCGCCAAGCCCAGGCGGGCGAAGCTGCCAGCCTCCTGGAACAGTGCGTGGGTGCCGAATGCCAGATCGATTTCGCCTGCGGCAATCGCCTGCCACGCCGCGGCACGCTCGGCTTTGCGCTGGCTGCCCGACACCCAGGCGCAGCGCACGCCGAGTGCTGACAACAACGGCGACAATTTGCGGAAATGCTGTTCGGCGAGAATTTCCGTCGGCGCCATGAAGGCGGCCTGAAATCTGTTTTCGATCGCCTGCAGGCAGGCCAGCGCCGCGACCACGGTTTTGCCGCTGCCGACGTCGCCCTGCAGCAGTCGGCGCATCGGGTGCGGCTCGCCGAGGTCGGCGCTGATTTCCTGCCAGGCGTGCGCCTGCGCGGCGGTCAGCGCGAACGGCAGCGTGCCGATGAAGCCGGTGGTCAGCTGTTGCCGGGACGGTAACGGCTGGGCCGGGCGCGACTGCCGCTGCCGGCGTGCGCTGGCCAGCGACAGCTGCTGCGCCAGCAGCTCGTCGAAGGCCAGCCGCTGCCACGCGGGATGACGGCGCGATTCGAGTTCGTTCAATGCGCAGTCGAGCGGAGGCTGGTGCAGCAGGCGAATGCTGGCTTGCAGGTCAGGCAGATCGAGTTCGGCCAGCCAGTCGGCGGGCAGAGTGTCGGCGATTGGCGCCGCCAGTGCACGCTCGACCAGCTTGCGCAATGTGGCCTGACCGAGGCCGGCCGTGGTGGGGTAAACCGGCGTTAGTTGCGTCGGCAGCGGCGTGTCGTCATCGGCCTTGGCAAAGCGCGGATGCACCATCTCCAGCCCGAGAAAACCGCCGCGGACTTCGCCGTTGAAGCGGAAGCTGGCGCCCGGCTGGAACAGCTTGAGATGGCTGGGGTAGAAATTCAGGAAACGGATGCCGAGCACGCCGCCGGCATCCTCCACCGTCAGCGTCAGCATGCGGCGCGGCCGGTAGGCGACGCTGGCCTCGCGCACCACCGCCTGCACCTGCGCCGTCTGCCCCGGAAGCAGGTCGCGGATCGGTGTCACGCGGGTTTCGTCCTCCCAGCGCAGCGGCAGGTGCAGCACCAGGTCGGCATCGCGCGCGAGGCCCAGCTTGGCGAGTTTGGCGGCGAGCGCAGGACTGACGGGAAAGGAAAACGGTGAGGCCGCTTTCAAGGCGGCAATTTATCCGGTCACCATGACCGCGTCGGCCTCGACCAGTGCGCCGCGCGGCAGCGCGGCCACCCCCACCGCGGCACGTGCCGGGTAGGGCTGGCTGAAGTAGCCGGCCATGATCTCGTTGACTTTGGGGAAGTGGCCGAGGTCGGTGAGGAACACGTTCAGCTTCACCACGTCCGCCAGCGAGCCGCCCGCAGCCGCAGCCACGGCGGCCAGATTCTTGAACACCTGATGAATCTGCGGCTCGATGCCGTCCACCAGTTGCATGGAGGCGGGGTCGAGACCGATCTGGCCGGACAGGTACACGGTATGGCCGGCCCGCACGGCCTGCGAATAGGTGCCGATCGCGGCAGGCGCGTCGGCGGTCTGGATGATGCTTTTGTTCATGCTGGGTTCCTGGTGCCAGGTGGTTGAGATGGGCTTATTGGGGGGGCGCGGCGCGGCCGTCCTTTTTCCCCTTGATGCGGAAAATCCGCACCACGTCGGGCAGCGCGCGCAGGCCGCGCATGACGCGTGCAAGGTGCATGCGGTTTTCCACTTGCACGGTGAAGAACAGCACGGTGTAGGGGCTGCCGTCTTCCTCTTCCATCGCGACGTTGCCGATGTTGGAGCCGTGCTCGGCAATCGCGGCCGCGACCTTGGCCAGCACGCCGCGCTGATTGCCGACGACGACCTTGATCGAGACGTCGAACATGTGGCCGGGCTCGGCCTCCCATTCCACATCCAGCCATTTGTCGGGGTCGGTGCGGAAGGCGCGGATCGAAGGGCAGTCGTGGGTATGGATGATGAGGCCGCGATCCTTGTGGATGAAGCCGAGAATCGGGTCGCCGGGGATCGGATGGCAGCATTGCGCCAGTTCGACCGCGATGCCTTCGGTGCCGCGGATGCTGATGGCGTGGGGGTGTGCCGGTTCGCCGGTTTTCTCGCCCTGCACGTGCAACAGCTGATGCGCCACCACCAGCGGCAATTTGCGGCCCAAGCCGATTCCCGCCAGCAATTCCTGCCGGTTTTGCAGGCCATAGTCTTTGACCAGCCGCTCCCAGATGGCGAAGTCGGGTACGACCGCTTCGGGATTGAGCGTGGCGAGTGCATTGTTGAGCAGGCGTTCGCCCAGCGCCGCCGCCTCTTCCACCCGCGTATTGCGCAGGTAGTTGCGCACATGCGAACGCGCCTTGCCGGTGACGACGAAATTCAGCCAGGCGGCATTGGGGCTGGCGTTGGCAGCGGTGAGGATTTCGACGTGGTCGCCGTTTCGAAGCTGGGTGCGCAGGGGCATCAGTTCGTAATTGATCTTCACCGCCACGCAGTGGCGGCCGACGTCGGTGTGCACGGCAAACGCAAAATCCACCGCCGTGGCGCCGCGCGGCAATGCCATGATCTTGCCCTTGGGGGTGAACACGTAGACTTCGTCCGGGAACAGGTCGACCTTGATGTGTTCCAGGAATTCGGGCGAGTCGCCATGGTCGGCCTGGATGTCGAGCAGCGATTGCAGCCAGCGGTGGGTGCGCGTCTGCACCTCGTTCAGTGCAGTGTCGGCGGATTTGTACATCCAGTGCGAAGCGACGCCCGACTCGGCCAGACGGTTCATGTCGGTGGTGCGGATCTGGATTTCGATCGGGGTGCCGTTGGGGCCGAACAGGATGGAATGCAGCGACTGGTAGCCGTTGGCCTTGGGAATCGCGATGTAGTCCTTGAATTTTCCGGGGATGGGCTTGTACAGCGCGTGCAGGGCGCCGAGCGCCAGGTAGCAGGAGGGCTGGTCGCGCACCACCACGCGAAAGCCGTAGATGTCGAACACCTCGGAGAACGCCAGGTTTTTTTCCTGCATCTTGCGATAGATGCTGTAGAGGTGTTTCTCGCGCCCGGTGATGGTGGCCTCGACCTTGCACAGTTCGAGTTTTTCCTGCAGCGCAATCCTGACCTTGTCGACCAGTTCGCGGCGGTTGCCGCGTGCCGCCTTGACTGCTTTCGACAGCACCTGATAGCGGTTGGGATGGCTGTAGCGAAAACCGAGATCTTCCAGTTCCTGGTATACCGAATGCAGTCCCAGGCGGTTGGCGATCGGCGCGTAAATATCCAGCGTTTCGGCGGCGATGCGGCGGCGTTTTTCGGCCGGCATCGCACCCATGGTGTGCATGTTGTGCAGGCGGTCGGCCAGTTTGACCAGAATGACCCGCACGTCCTGCGCCATCGCCAGCAGCATCTTGCGGAAGTTCTCCGCCTGCGCCTGCTGCTCGGATGCAAACGCCAGTTTGTCGAGCTTTGAAACCCCCTCCACCAGCAGCGCGACCGCCTTGCCGAAGCGCGTCTCGATCTCGCCTGCGGTGGCCGGGGTGTCTTCCACCACGTCATGCAGCAGCGCGGCGGTCAGGGTCTGCGTGTCGAGATGCCAGCCGGCCAGGATGCCTGCAACCGCCAGCGGGTGGGAAATATAGGGTTCGCCGCTTTTGCGGAACTGGCCTTCGTGGGCGTTACGGCTGAACTCGTAGGCTTGTTCGATGGTGCCGATTTCGTCCGGCGGCAGGTAGGCCAGGGCCGGACGCAGCGATTCAAATTCGCGCATCATCGCCGGCGCGCGGCTTGCGTGCGCCGGTCGATGGGCGGGCGCACGCTCAGGCGCGGCCCCGGTTGAGGATTTCACGTCCGACCTTGCCGGCAGCGATTTCGCGCAGCGCGGTAACGATGGGTTTGTCCTTCGATTCGACCATGGGCTGCGAACCCTGCGCCAGCTGGCGTGCGCGATAGGTCACGGCGAGCGTCAGTTCGAAACGGTTGGGAAACATGTCGATGCAGTCATCAACGGTGATGCGGGCCATAGGGATACTCCTGCTTCAGGCGGTGCGGGTTTAGATGCGTCCGAATTCGTCGAACAGCGCGGCGTACCGGTCCAGCTGGCGCGCCGCTTCGAGACGAATGCTGCGGGTAATGGCGACCAGGTCCTGCAAGGCATGGTCGAAGTCATCGTTGACAATTATATAGTCGAACGCGCCGGCATGAGCGACGTCGTGAGCCGCGGCGGCGAGCCGGCGCTCGATCACCTCGGCGCTGTCCTGTCCACGTCCGTTGAGGCGGGTGCGCAGTGCATTGAACGACGGCGGCAGAATGAAAATCGACGCGGATTGCGGGAAATGCGCCTTCACCTGGGCTGCGCCCTGCCAGTCGATTTCCAGCAGGATGTCGCGGCCGGCGTCGAGATCGCGGGCGATGACGCCTTTCGAGGTGCCGTAAAAATTGCCGTACACCTCCGCGTGCTCGAGAAACTCGCCCTCGGCCAGCATCGCCTCGAAGCGCTCGCGGCTGACGAAATGGTAGTCGCGGCCGTCGGTCTCGCCGGGCCGCGGCGCGCGCGTGGTGTAGGACACCGACAGGCGGATTGTCGGGTCGGTTTTCAGCAGCGCCTTGACCAGGCTGGTCTTGCCTGCGCCGGAGGGGGCGCTGACGATATAAAGCACACCTTTGCTGGGGGTAGGGGTCATGATCGTTCCGGGTTTCTGTTATTCGATATTCTGCACCTGCTCGCGCATCTGCTCGATCAGCACCTTGAGTTCGAGCGAAATGCGCGAAGTCTCCAGCGCCACCGACTTGGAGCCCAGGGTGTTGGCTTCGCGGTGCAGTTCCTGCATCAGAAAATCCAGCCGCTTGCCGATGGCGCCGGTTTGATCGAGCACGCGGCGGACCTCGGCAAAGTGGGTGGCGAGGCGGGAAAGCTCTTCGTCGACATCGGCTTTTTGCGCCGCCAGCGCGACTTCCTGCGCCAGCCGTTCGTGCCCGGTTTCGCCCAGCGCATCGCGCAGGCGTTCCGCCAGCTTGTCGCGCTGCGCCGCGGCCAGCGCCGGCAGCAGGGGCTGCAAGCCGGCCACCTGCGCTTCGGCGGCGTCGAGCCGGTCGAGAATGTGCCGTTTCAGCTTGCCGCCTTCGCGCTGGCGGCTCTCGATCAGTTCGTCCAGCGCCGCCTGCATGCCTTCCAGGGTGGCTTCGTTCAGAGCGTCTTGCGACAGCGTGGCGGTTTGCACCGCGCCGGGCCAGCGCAGGATCTCGTTGACGGAGAGCGGCGCGCTGTTCGGCAGGCGCTGCAGCACGTCGGCCTGCCAGTGCGAAAGGCGCTCAAGAATGGCCGGATTGAGGCCGTTATCAAGCGTGGCGGCAGGCAACAGGTTCAGGCTGATGCGGCACTCCACCTTGCCGCGCGCGAGACGGCGATTGATCAGGTCGCGCAGTTGCGGCTCCAGCGAGCGGAACTCATCGGCCAGGCGGAAGTGCAGTTCGAGAAAGCGTTGATTGACGCTGCGCAGATCGATGCCGACGCTGGCATGGTCGAGGGTGAGGCTGTGGGCGGCAAACCCGGTCATGCTGGCGGTCATGGATGGCCTGAACGTGGGTTATGGAACGATTGCCGGCGCGGAGCCGGGGTGGGTTTTTGCGGCATGGCCGATTAACAGGCAAAGATAATAGACGTTCGACTATGGCGACTCAACCCAATCAAGCGCTGCCCAACGGTTACCGGCTGAACGAATACACCATCGTGCGCAAGATCGGTGGCGGCGGCTTCAGCATGGTGTACCTGGCGCGCGACGACGCCAACCAGTCGGTAGCGATCAAGGAATACCTGCCGGGGGCGCTGGTGCTGCGCACCGAGGGCTCGGTCATCGTGCAGGCCAATTCATCCGAAAACAACAATGTCTTCCGCCACGGCATGAAGTGCTTTTTCGAGGAAGGCCGGGCGCTGGCGCGCATCGACCATCCCAACGTCATCCGCGTGACCAACTTCTTCCGTGCCAACGAAACCGTCTACATGGTGATGCGCTTCGAGCGCGGCAAAACGCTGCAGCAGCACATCCAGGCCAATCGCGGCAGCATCCGCGAAAGCTTCATCCGGCGCGTGTTCGCCCAATTGCTCAACGGCCTGCGCGAGGTGCACACGCACAAGCTGCTGCATCTCGACATCAAGCCGTCCAACCTGTATGTCCGCCTCGACGGCTCGCCGGTGCTGATCGACTTCGGCGCGGCGCGGCAGACGCTGACCCAGGAGGAAAGCAAGCTGCAGCCGATGTATACGCCCGGTTTCGCTGCGCCCGAGCAGTATCACAACCGCGAACGGCTGGGGCCGTGGACCGACGTCTACAGCGTGGGCGCCAGCCTCTATGCCTGTCTGGCGGGCTATCCGCCGCAGGCGGCGGATGCGCGTCTGCTCAACGACAAGCTGGTGCCGGCGACGGTCAACTGGCGCGGCGCCTATTCCGACCAGTTGCTGGAGACCATCGATCATTGCCTCAGGCTCAACTACATGGAGCGCCCGCAAAGCGTATTCAGCCTGCAGAAAGTGCTGATGGACCGCAGCGCGATGACGCCGCCGCGCACTTCGTTCTTGAGCAGCCTGAAGCGTTCGCTGAGCAAGGAATTGTTCTAGGAGCCTGTCGGACTTATGATGAATCGGCTGCCAATCCGCCTGGACGGTCCATATTTCGCCTTTTCTCCGCTCAAAGGAGTGCCTGTCGACCGGGAAAATCGGCAAAATCCGGCCTCACCCAGCCGAATTTTCGCTTCGACCCCATAAGCACGACAGACTCCTAGACTGCGCACCATGAAATTCACCATCTACCAGGCATTCCGTCAGGGCGGGCGCAAAAACAACCAGGACCGGGTCGCCTACTCCTACAGCCGCGATGCGCTGCTGATGGTGGTGGCCGACGGCATGGGCGGGCACATGCACGGCGAGATCGCGGCGCAGATCGCGGTGCAGACGCTGACCGAGCAGTTCCAGAAAATGGCCAAGCCGCGCCTGGACGATCCGATGGCTTTCCTGGCCGAGGTGACCACGCGCGCGCATTTCGCCATCAACGATTACGCGGTCGAACAGGACCTGCTGGAAATCCCCCATACCACCTGCGTTGCCGCGGTGGTGCAGGACAACACCGCGTACTGGGCGCATGTGGGCGATTCGCGGCTGTACCTGTTCAGCGACGGCGGTCTGATCGCGCGCACCGAAGACCACACTGCCGTCGCCCAACTGGTGCGCGACGGCATCATCAGCGAAGAAGAGGCGGGCAACCATCCGGAGCGCAACAAGGTGTCCAACTGCCTGGGCGGCTATGTCGCGCCGCAGGTGGAGTGCAATGCGCCGGTCCCGCTGCACGACGCCGATACCATGCTGCTGTGCACCGACGGCATCTGGGGGATGATCAGCATCCCGGAAGTGTCGGCCCTGCTGCATGCCTACACGCTCGAAGACGCGGTGCGCCACCTGATGGACCATGCCGAATTCCGCGGCGGCGCACACGGCGACAACCTCAGCCTGATCGCCATGACCTGGGGCGAGGCGCGCATGCCGAGCAGGGATTCCATCTCCACCCTGGCGCTGCCGGACGGCGGCGTCACCACGCAGATCAACGCGCTGCGCCCCGTGTCCGGCACGCCGGCTGTGTCGGACGACGAGATCGAGCGCGCCATTGCCGAAATCCAGCAGGCCATCCAGAAAATTTCCGCCAAATAAGCGACGCCCGCTCCGGGTGGGCGCGGGCACGCGCGGCGCGGTAAAATTGCGCTTTCCGTCCCGACTGCCCGCCATGTCCCCGATTTCCCGCCCCAGCGGCCGCGCGCCCGATGCGCTGCGAGCCCTGTCCTTCACTCGCCGGTTCACCAAGCACGCCGAAGGCTCGGTGCTCGTCACGATGGGCGACACCCGCGTCCTGTGCACCGCCAGCGTGCTCGACAAGCTGCCGCCGCATAAGAAGGGCAGCGGCGAGGGCTGGGTGACGGCCGAGTACGGCATGCTGCCGCGTTCCACCCATACCCGCAGCGACCGCGAAGCCGCGCGCGGCAAGCAGTCCGGACGCACCCAGGAAATCCAACGGCTGATCGGGCGCAGCCTGCGCGCGGTGGTCGACCTGAAGAAGCTGGGCGAGCGCACCCTGCACATCGACTGCGACGTGCTGCAGGCCGACGGCGGTACCCGCTGCGCCAGCGTCTGCGGCGCCTATGTCGCGGTGGCCGATGCGATCGCCGGCTTGCTGCAGGACGGCAAGCTTGCCGAAACCCCGCTCACCGGTAGCATCGCCGCCGTCTCGGTCGGCGTCTATCAGGGCCAGACGGTGCTCGATCTCGATTACGAGGAAGACTCCGACTGCGACACCGACATGAACGTGGTGATGACCGGCAGCGGCGGCATCGTCGAGGTGCAGGGCACCGCCGAAGGCACGCCGTTTTCGCGCGCCACCCTCGAGGCCCTGCTCGACCTGGCGACCGCCGGCATCGCGCAGATCACCGCAGCGCAATACGAGGCGCTGCAGGCATGAAGAAAATCGTCATCGCCTCCGGCAACGCCGGCAAGCTGCGCGAGATCGCGCGCATCCTCGAACCGCTCGAAATCGAAGCCGCGCCGCAGTCCGATTTCGGCGTCCCGGAATGCCCCGAGCCGCACGTCACCTTCGTCGAGAACTGCCTCGCCAAGGCGCGCCACGCCAGCGCGCACACCGGCCTGCCGGCGCTGGCCGACGACTCCGGCATCTGCGTCGCGGCGCTCAACGGCGCGCCCGGCGTGTATTCCGCGCGCTATGCCGGCGAGCCGAAATCCGACGCACGCAACAATGAAAAGCTCATCGCCGCCCTCGCGGGCCAGTCCAACCGCCGCGCGCACTATTATTGCGTGATGGTGCTGGTGCGCTACGCCGACGATCCCGAGCCGCTGATCGCCGAGGGTCGCTGGCACGGCGAAATCATCGACACCCCGCGCGGCGAGAACGGCTTCGGCTACGACCCGTATTTCCTGCTGCCACAGTTTGGAAAAACCGGCGCGGAGCTTGGCGAGGACGAGAAGAACGCCGTTTCGCACCGCGGCCAGGCCTTGCGCGAACTGGCCGACAAGCTGAAGCGGCTTGGCTGAATCCGTCATCCGGTTTGCCGGCAGCGGCCTGAGGGTCCAGCCGCCGCTGTCGCTCTACATTCATTTGCCGTGGTGCGTGAAGAAATGTCCGTACTGCGACTTCAATTCGCACGCCGCGCAAGGCATTCCCGAAACCGCCTACATCGACGCACTGCTGCTCGACCTGGAACGCGCGCTGCCCGATGTCTGGGGGCGCACGATCCACACGGTGTTCTTCGGCGGCGGCACCCCCAGCCTGTTTTCGGCGGAGGGAATCGACCGCATCCTGACCGCCGTGCGCACGCTGATGCCGCTGCTCCCGAACGCGGAAATCACCCTCGAAGCCAACCCCGGCACGGTGGAAGCGGCCAGGTTCGCAGGGTTTCGCGAAGCCGGCGTGACGCGCGTCTCGCTCGGCATCCAGAGCTTCAACCCGCAGCACCTCGAGGCGCTCGGGCGCATCCACGACGGCGACGAGGCTCGCCGCGCGGCCGAACTGGCCGCCGCTCATTTCGACACCTTCAATCTCGACCTGATGTTCGCCCTGCCGGGGCAAACGCTGGCCGAGGCGCTGGCCGATCTCGAAACGGCGCTCGAATTTGTGCCGCCGCATTTGTCCGCCTACCACCTCACGCTCGAGCCCAACACGCCGTTCGGCCACAGCGCACCGCCGAACCTGCCGGACGACGACCTGGCCGCGGACATGCAGCTGGCGATCGAAGCCAGGTTGACCGAGGCCGGCCTGCGGCACTACGAAACCTCGGCCTATGCCCGTCCGCATCACGCCAGCCGCCACAATCTCAATTACTGGCGGTTCGGCGATTACCTCGGCATCGGCGCCGGCGCGCATTCCAAGCTCAGTTTCCACGACCGCATCCTGCGGCAGATGCGCACCAAGCATCCGCAGCAGTACATGGATGCGGTTCGGCAGGGCCGCCACATTGCCGACGTCCGCTCGCTCACGCGCAGCGACCTGCCGTTCGAGTTCATGATGAACGCCCTGCGGCTCAACGACGGCGTTCCCGCTGCGCTGTTCGAGGAGCGCACCGGCTTGCCGCTATTCGTTTGTGCGCCAGCGCTCGAACAGGCGCAGGCGCGGGGCTTGATGGAGACCGCCGCTGGCCATCTCAAGCCGACCTTGCAGGGCCAGCGCTTCCTCAACGATCTGCTGGAATTGTTCCTGCCCGGGTAGCGGGCGGACCGGGGCGCCCGGGCGCGGCTGCGCACGGGCCGCCGATGCCGGAAGGCGGAAAAGTCAATGGTAAATGTCCGCTACGCCCGATGCCGGCGGATGCGCCATACTTGCGCCTCCCGCAACGAATCCGAACCTCCGCCATGCGTACACGAGCACTCCTGACCCCCCTGCTGGCCGCACTGCTGCTTTCTGCCTGTGCGACGAACGACCTGGGGGATTCCCGCGACATGAGCAACACCCAGAAAGGCGCCATCATCGGCAGCGTGAGCGGAGCGGCGCTGGGCGCGATCGTCAATCACAAGAATCGCGGCAAGGGCGCGTTGATCGGCGCGGTCGGCGGCGGCCTGGCGGGAACCGGAGTGGGCTATTACATGGACACCCAGGCCAAGGATCTGCAGAAGCAATTGCAGGCCGAGATCCAGCGCGGCGAAATCAGCGTGGAGAAACGCGCCAGCGACAACGCCCTGCTGGTCAGCATGACTTCCACCACAGGCTTCGACACCAACTCCTCCGTGCTGAAACCGGGCTACACGCCGACATTGAACAAGATCGCCAGGGTGCTGAACCAGTACGGAAAAACCACCGTGGCGGTGATCGGCCATACCGACAGCGTCGGTTCGAATGCAGCCAATCAGACTCTGTCCGAAAACCGCGCGCAATCCGTGCTCGATTATTTTGCCGGCCAGAATGTCAATCCGCTGCGGCTGCAGGCCTACGGCAAGGGCGAGACCGAACCGCGGGCGGACAACGGCACCGAGGCGGGCCGCCAGCTCAATCGCCGCGTCGAGCTGTGGATTCAGCCCGTCGTCGCGCAATAAATCCGGCCCGCCGCGTGTAGCACGGGGCGAGCGCCGCTAGGCGCTCGCCGTTCCCCGGCTGCTCCCTTTCCCCCGGCCTGATCCTGATCGGCCGGGTTTCGCTGCCGTCGAGCGTCCGAGCCGGCGGATCAGCGCTTGCCGGTCCCTGCGCCGGCGTCCAGTTCATCCGCTCCAGGTACGCGGAAGATGCCTTGCAGTTTGAGCAGTTCGTCGCGGTGCTGGCCCGCGAGCGCGTTCAACACATCGTTTCCCTTCGGGGTCAGGTGCACCTCCACCGCGCGCCGGTCGTTGCGCCCCACTTGGCGCTGCACCAGTCCGAGCTTTTCGCACCGCGAGATCAGCGAAACCACACCATGATGATGGGCCTGCAGGCGTTCCGCCAATTCGCTGACGGTGGCCCACTCGCGATCCGGAAATCCGCGTGTGTGTAGCAGCAGTTGGTACTGAAGATGGGTGATGCCATGGCGGTGCGTCGCTTCCTCGCTGAAACGCAGGAAGCGACGGAGTTGATAACGGAAATGGGAAAGCGTCTCGAAGTCGCTTTTGCTGAGTGGGGAGGGGGGCATTGGGTTTGATCGCGGCTCAAGTGGTTTTCTATTGGCTTTTATATCATGCTGTGATACAAATAAATCATGATGGTTTCGCGGGCATGCCGCCACGTCCGCTGCGGCGGCGATCGGGAATCCCGGCATGCACGTCCAGAAACCGCTCTCGCAAAGAGGAGATTCGCATGAGTATCCTGCATATCCACAAATTGTTCGTCTCGTCGCCCGAAGGGTGGAATGAGTTCGCGCGCATACAGCCCTCCGCCATCAAGCTGTTTGCCCTGCTGGTGCTGCCGTTCTCGCTGTTCCCGCCATTGATGCTGGAGTATGCCGGACAGCATTTGGGCGCAGCCCTGTTTCCCGATACCGCGGGCCAGGCGTGGAGCATCGCCGCGCTCTTCTTCCTGATCGCCGAGCTGATCAGCGTTCCGTTGATGGCCTGGGCGATCAAGTCGGTGGCCAATAGCAAGGGGATCGGCAGCAATTACCACGAGGCTTTCACGCTCGCCGCCGTCGCGCCGGTGCCGCTCTGGCTCTCGTCGCTGGCGCTTTTCTCCGACCAGGTCGCCTTGATCATGGCTATGGTCGTCCTGGGAGTGGCGGGCTCGGTCGCGCTGATTTTCCGCGGCGTGGGCAGCGTCCTCAAGGTCGAGGAGGGGCTCGTCGCTTTCGACATCGCCTATACCGTGACGGCGCTCGGCCTGGTCGCGTGGGTGATGCTGGTCATGCTGGGGCTCGTCCCGGCGCTTGCCTGAGATTCTGAAATCACCGTTTTCTGGCCTGCCAGGCTGACCGGAGCCAGGCATTTCTGAGGAGGTTGAACGATGGAAGCAACAGCAACACTGAACTTGCCGGACCTCGATGAGGAAGGCTACCTGATCGAGCCCGGCGAATGGAGCGAAGCCCTCGCCGAATATTTCGCGCAAAAAGAGGACGTCAAGCTCACCGACGCGCATTGGGACGTCATCCGCTTCATGCGCGAATACTACGAAGAGCACCAGATCGCCCCGGATGCCCGCTATGTGATCAAGCACCTGTCCCAGCGCATGGGGGCCGATGCGCGCAACGCGCTTTTCAGGCTGTTCGCGTACGGCTATGTCAAGCAGGCGTGCAAGATCGCGGGGATGAAGCGTCCGCGCGCCTGGAGTACCGGCTGACGGGTTCGCCGGCACCGGGCTCGCGCAGTCGAGACGCGCGCGAAGCGGTTGCCAGCCCTCAAAACCGCTCGCCCGGATACAGGTAGCGCCACTGGCCGGGCGGCAGCTGCGCCAGCGGCACGCGCCCGAGACGGATGCGCTTCATCGACACCACGCGCAGGCCAACGGCTTCGCACAGGTGGGCGATTTGTCCGATTTGGGCGCCTTTCAACGCTACCCGCAGGCGGTTCTCGCTTTGCCAGCTGACCTTGATGGCAGGCGGGGTGCGGCGATTGAGCGTGGCTGCTGACGCTTTGGCGTCTTTGCCGCCACGGCCTGCCCCATGCGGGTGGGAGGGGATGCCCTGGTTCAGCCGCTCGAGTCCGTGCGGGATGAGCTCGCCCGCGACTTCGACGATGACTTCGTGCTCCAGCGTGGCGGCATCCTCGGTCAGCTTGCGCGCCACGCGCCAGTCCTGGGTGAAGACGACCAGTCCGCTGGCGTCGGTTTCCAGCGGTACGCACAAGCTCAGCCCGGCGAAATGCTTTTTCAGCGGGCGGATGCCGGAGGCGTCTTCGGCCCACCGGGCGGCGGCAGCGAGCAGTTGCTGCGCGTGCGCTAAGGGCGCGGCTTCGTCGTCCGTGTCGCCTCCCGGGCGCGTGCGATAGCCGGGCGGTTTGTGCAGCAGCAGGGTGACGGCCTGGGTTTGCGCGGGGTCGGCCTGCGGGTCGATTTCGATGCGCTGGTCGGTCACCCGGAATTGCGGCTCTTCGATCACGACGCCGTCCACCCGCACCCAGCCGCCGGCAATGATCTGTTCGGCTTCGCGGCGCGAGCAGGCGCGGAGTTCGGCGACGCGTTTGGCAAGGCGGACGGGATCGGTCATGGTGAGCTGGAGGGTGTGGGGCGGGCCAGTTTAACGCGATGTCAGCGCCGCGCGCCCGGCCGCCGTCTGAACGCGGTTGTCAAGGCGAGCATGGGCGCGGCATGCCCTTGGGGCGTTCATCTCCGGAGCGGTCCATGAAAACCCTTCTCGCCCTGTCATGCTTGTTTTTTGGCTTCGCCCACCCCTGCTGCCGCGGTCGGCAAGAATGTCGCGCACAAGGCGGGCGCCCGGTCATCGAGGACAGGCACGCCGGGGTGCCGGTGGTGCCGGATTGATCATGAACGCAGCATCGCCAGGCGAGACGGGACCGGTTTGACGCGTCCATGTTTGGGGTCTAGCCTGAAACTTGCGGCCGCCTGCGGGGCAGTCGCGACAGGATAATTACAAATGCGGCCATCGCCGCGAGACCGGGAGGGACGAAAATGCACTCCACCGCTCACCATGTTTATGCCGGCGCCTTGTTGTCGTTGCAGGTCGCGGTGTTCTGGATCGCCGGCCTGCAGACGGCCTGGGGTATGCCGGAGTTCGCGCGCCGCTACAGCCTCAGCTGCGCCGCCTGTCACTCCGCCTTCCCCCGTCTGAACAAGTTTGGGGAATACTTCGTCGCCAACAACATGCGCCTGCCGAACTGGAAGGACAGCGCCGCCAAGATCGACGACGATTTCCTCGCCCTGCCGGCCTACCCCCCTTTCGCCGTGCGCGGCCAGGCCTATGTGCAGGCGCGCGATGGCAAATCGATCGATCCGCTCACCGGCGCTACCGACTCGGCCACCACCGACTTCCAGTCGCCCTATCTGGTCAAGCTCCTGTCCAGCGCACCGCTCAGCGAGAACATCACGTATTACTTCTACACCATCCTCGCCGAGAAGGGCGCCAACAGCACGGCACTGGTCGAGGACGCCTGGTTCCGGCATGCCGACATCTTCGGCACCGGCATTGGCATGCAACTCGGCCAGTTCCAGCTCTCCGACCTGATGTTTCCGCGCGAAATCCGCCTGCCGTTCCAGGATTTCATGGTTTACCGCATGGCCGGTATTACTTATGACCGCGGTGTGCTGTTCGACCGCGACATCGGCCCGTTTGAGTTGGCATTCGGCCTGGTCAACGGCAACGGCATCAACGACAACCTGAATATCAACAGCCCGGGCTACCGCCGCCCCGACAAGATGTTCGACAACGACAATTCCAAGACCGCATTCGGTCGCATCGGCACCGGTTTTGGGCCCGTCGCCGTCGGCCTGTTCGGCCTGTCCGGCAAGCAGCGCAGTGTCGCAGTCGGCAACGCCGGCCTGGATACGGGCATTCGCAACACCGACAAGCGCGCCTTGGGGCTGGACCTGTCGGGCGACTTCGGCGGCAATACCTATTGGTATGTGCAGTATCTGTGGAATGCCTGGGACGGTTTTCTCGATGCCGACCCCAGCCGCGACTACCGCTGGCAAGGCGGCTTCGCCGGCATCGACTACATTCCCAGCGAGCGCTGGGCGTTCTCGCTGCTATACAACCATGCCGATGCCGGCGATCTAGCCAACACCGACACCATCTATGAAGGCATCGATATGAACAGCCTCAGCCTCACCGCGTCGTATTACTTCATGCGCAACATCAAGGGCGTTGCCGAGATCAACTTCGACTTCCTCGGCGAGAAAGCCAAGACCGGCACCTACTGGACCGGCCACCTGACCAAGGAAAACTACATTCTGTTCGGCTTCGATGCGGCTTTCTGACACCGGCTGCTGCCGAACGCTTTCCGCCGCTGCGCTGCTGCTGTGCGCATTGACTGCCGGGGCGGCCGAGCCGACCCTGCGCAAACTGCACATCGAGTCGGATCCATCGGGCGCCGAGGTCATGCTGATCGGCGGCAAGGCTGGGAACACGCCGCTGACTGTCGGCGAGCGCGCCATTTACCCGAACGACTACCCCGACAATCGGGCGCACCTGTACGGCACCGTCACGTTGCGTCGCGCGGGCTGCAACACCGTCGTTCACCGGGTGACCCTCGACGACCTCGCGCGCGGACTCAAGGTTGCGCTCGACTGCGATGCCGCGCCGGCCGTGCGTCCTGCACCCGCAATCGCGTCGTCGACAACGCCCGCGCCACCGCCAGCCGCCAGCAACCCGGCCACCATCGAGACCGTCTACCAGCGTCGTCTGCGCCAGTTGCAGGTGATGCAGGAACTGCTCGACGAGGGACTGATCGATGCCGCTGAAGAACAGCGCATCCGCCGCCGGCTACTCGACGCACCCTAGTCGGATCCGGCCGGGCAGCTTAGGTTTTCGTGTCGCGGGGGGGGACGGGGGGCGATCCGGAATCCTGGACATGGACCGGCCAATCCTGAAACCGCTCATCCCGGAGCAGGCAATTCCTCTGCCCGCGCGCAAGTTTACCGCTGTGCCGCGAGCAAACCGCAGGCGCGCATGGCCGCTGTTCGGGCGCGGTTGTTATTGCAAGCGCGGGCGCGGTATGCTTTTGGGTCGACCAACCCATCCCTCGATCCGGAGACGCCCATGAAAACCGCGCTTGCCCTGTCATTGTTGTTTTTCACCTCATCCGCCCTCGCCGCCGTGGTCGGCAAGGATGTCAGCTACAAGGCGGGCGATACCGTCATGAAAGGCTATCTGGCGTTTGACGACGCCATCAAGGGCAAACGCGCCGGCGTGCTGGTGGTGCCGGAGTGGTGGGGCGCCAACGATTACGCCAGGAAGCGCGCGCGCATGCTGGCCGGCGAGGGCTATGTCGCGCTGGTGGTCGACATGTACGGCAACGGTCAGATTGCCGACAATCCGCAGGATGCAGGCGCGCTTGCCGGCAGCGTAAACAAGAATCCGCCGCTGGCGCTGGCCCGGTTTCAGGCAGCCGAGAAATTCCTCGACAAGCAGCCCAACGTGAAAAAAGGCGAGCTGGCTGCGCTGGGCTACTGCTTTGGCGGCGGCGTGGTGCTCAACATGGCGCGTGCGGGCGAGCCGCTGAAGGCGGTGGTCAGCTACCACGGCGTGCTGGCGACCGACGTGGCGGTCAAGCCGGGCGACATCAAGGCCAAGCTGCGCATCTTCCACGGCGAGGCCGATCCGCTCGTGCCGCCCGAGCAGGTCGAGGCGTTCAAGACCGAAATGGCCAACGCCAAGGCGGATTACATGCTGGTGGCCTATCCCGGCGTGAAACATACTTTCACCAACCGCGAGGCCGACAGCTACGCCGCGCAATTCGGGCTGCCGCTCAAATACGACAACGCGGCCGACAGCGATTCGTGGACGCGGACGCTGGAATTCCTGAAGGCGACGCTGAAATAAGATGAGCGGTTCCTGCGACCACGACGACCACGCCCCGCACGCCAGCGGCAGCCTCGGCATTCCGCAAGTCGGCGCATTCGACCCGGCGGCGTTCGAGCGTGCGGTGAACGCCATGCTCGTGGCCTGCGGGGTCGCGCCGGATTCGGTGCATACCGGGCGCACCGCGCAACGCGTGCGCGAACTGTGGCAGAAGCGGCTGCTCGGCGGCTATGCGATCGCACCCGCCGAGGCGCTCGGCGAAGGCTTCGCCGACGACCGCAACGACATGGTGGTGGTGCGCGGCATCGCGGTGCACGGCGTGTGCCCGCACCACCTGGTGCCGTTCCGCGGCGTCGCGCACGTGGCCTATATTCCCGGCGGCCGGCTGCACGGCTTCGGGCGCATCGCGCGCCTGGTCGATGCCATCGGCCATCGCTTCACCTATCAGGAATGGATGACGCGCGACATCGCCGAGGCGCTGGTGACGCACGGCCAGGCGCAGGGCGCGGCGTGCATCATCGAGGCCGAGCAGCTGTGTCTGCTGCTCGGCGAGGACCGGCGCGGCGACGAGCGCGTCGTCACCCAGGCCTTCACCGGCTGCTTCCTGGCCAGCGACCAGATGCGCAACGAATTCCTGCGCGCGGTAACGCAGCGGGAGCTGCGCTAGGACGGTATTCCACATGACCCTCCACGCCAGCAAGCCGGCCACGCGGATACTGCCTCCCGCACCCTACGCGGCTGCCCTGCTCGGCGGCTGGTGGCTGGACCGCCAGGTGCATGCGCTGCCGCTCGGCGGGGGCGCGGTGACGCACGCGCTCGGCTGGCTGCTGGCCGGCATCGGGCTGGCCTTGTTTATCTGGACGCTGTGGACCTTCCAGCGCCATCGCACCACGGTCAACCCCTATCGGGGCGCGTCCGAACTCTGCATGGACGGGCCGTTCCGCTTCAGCCGCAATCCGATCTATGTCGGCGACTGGTTCATTTACGCCGGGGTGACGCTGTGGCTGGCCACGGCATGGCCGCTGGCGTTCGCGCCGCTGATCTGGCTGCTGCTGCGCTACGGCGTGATCCGCCACGAGGAAGCGCATCTCGATGCCCGCTTCGGCGACGCC
>NZ_MKUG01000116.1 GCF_001897685.1 Thiobacillus sp. 65-1402 | reverse complement strand
TGCAGCCGGCGATGAGCGACGCCGACATCCTGGCGCTCGGCCGCGCCCTGCAGCAGCCGGCGCCGCTCGACGTGCGGGTCAACGCGCACAAGGCCAGCCGCGACGCGGTGCTGGCGCAGTTGCAGGCGGAAGGCCTGGCGGTCGAGGCGACGCCGTATTCACCGTGGGGCCTCCGCTTCAAGGATCATCCGGCGATCAACCGCCATCCGCTGTTTCTCGACGGCAGCTTGGAAGTGCAGGACGAGGGCAGCCAGCTGCTGGCCCTGCTGCTCGGCGCGCGGCGCGGCGAGATGGTGTGCGATTTCTGTGCCGGCGCCGGCGGCAAGACGCTCGCCATCGGCGCGATGATGGCGTCGAGCGGGCGGCTGTATGCGTTCGACGTGGCGGAAAAGCGGCTCGCCAACCTGAAGCCGCGGCTGGCGCGCTCGGGGCTGTCCAACGTGATGCCGCAGCTGATCGCCTCGGAGAACGACACCCGGGTGAAGCGGCTGGCGGGCAAGCTCGACCGCGTGCTGGTCGATGCGCCGTGTTCGGGGCTGGGCACGCTGCGGCGCAACCCCGACCTGAAGTTCCGCCAGTCGCCCGAGTCCGTGGCGGAGCTGACGCAGAAGCAGGCATCCATCCTGCGCGCGGCGGCGAAGCTGCTGAAACCCGGCGGCCGCCTGGTCTACGCGACCTGCAGCCTGCTGCCGGCGGAGAACGAAGCCATCGTCGACGGCGCGCTGGCGCAGGGCGGCTTCAGCCTGCTGCCGGTGAACGAACTGCTGGCGCAGAACAAGATCGGCCTCGATACCGGCGCCATGCTGAAACTGTCGCCGGCGGTGCACGGGACGGATGGCTTTTTCGCCGCCGTGCTGGTCAAGGCAGGCGGCTGACCCGGCATGGCCTTGCAGTTATCAATGCGGCCTTTCCCCACGGCCGGCTCGACGACCTGAGATGTCGGCCGCGCCATTCCATCCCGATGTCCTCGGCACGCTGTGCGGCTTGTTCCGCGCGCGCGTCGCGGCAACGCCGGAGCAGGTGGCCTACCGCCAGTTCGACGAGGCGCGCGACACCTGGGTGAGTTTCACCTGGGCCCAGGTGGCGGCGCAGGTGGCGCGCTGGCAGGCTGCGCTGGCGAAGGAAGGCCTGGTTCCCGGCGACCGCGTGGCGGTGATGCTGAAAAACAGCGTCGAGTGGGTGATTTTCGACCAGGCCACACTGGCGCTGGGGCTGGTGACCGTGCCCCTGTATCTCGACGACCGCCCGGACAGCGCCGCCTACATCCTCAACCATGCCGGCGCCAAGCTGCTGCTGGTCGAAGGCAAGTTCCAGCACAGGAAACTGGCTGAAATCGCCGGCTCCACCCCCGCCTTGCAGCGCATCGTCAGCCTGGCCGCGCCGGACAACGGGCTGGCGAACTGGAGCACGCGTTTCGTGGTGGCGGCCGACTGGCTGGCCGCGGCGGCCGCCATGCCGGTGCCCGAGCGCCATCCGGACGCCGGGATGCTGGCCAGCATCGTCTACACCTCGGGCACCACCGGGCGCCCCAAGGGGGTGATGCTGACGCACGACAATCTGCTGTGGAACGCATTTTATGCGTCGCAATGCGCGGATTTCGGGGCGCACGAGGTGTTCCTGTCCTTTCTGCCGATGTCGCACACGCTGGAGCGTACCGGCGGCTATTACCTGCCGATGCTGATCGGCGCCGAGGTCGCCTATGCGCGCTCGATCGCCCAGCTGGCGCAGGACCTGCAGGACATCCGCCCCACCGTGCTGATCTCGGTGCCGCGCATCTACGAACGGGTGTACGGACGCATCCAGGACGGGCTGGCGAAGAAAGGCCGCTTCGCCGGGATGTTGTTCAAGCTGGCGGTGCGGGTCGGCTGGCGGCGGTTCGAGCGCGCCCAGGGACGGGCCGGCTGGCATCCCGGGCTGCTGCTGTGGCCGCTGCTGCACAAGCTGGTGGCGCGCAAGGTCGTCGCCAGGCTGGGCGGCCGGCTGAGACTGGCGATTTCCGGCGGCGCCGCTCTCTCGCCCGAGATCGCGCGCGTTTTCATCGGGCTGGGCGTGCCGATTTATCAGGGCTACGGACTGACCGAAACCAGCCCGGTGGTGTGCGTCAACCGCCCCGATTCCAACGTTCCGGCCAGCATCGGCGCGCCCCTGCCCGGTATCGAGGTGAAAATCGGCGCCAACGGCGAACTGCTCACGCGCAGCCGCTGCGTGATGCGCGGCTACTGGCAGGACGACGCGGCCACCCGCGCCATGATCGACGCCGACGGCTGGCTGCACAGCGGCGACCAGGCCAGCGTGGACGCCGGCGGCCACTATACGATCGTCGGGCGGCTCAAGGACATCATCGTGCTGAACAACGGCGAGAAGGTGCCGCCCAGCGAGATGGAGGCGGCCATCCTGCTCGACCCCCTGTTCGAGCAGGTGATGATCGTCGGCGAAGGCCGGCCCTACCTGGCCGCGCTGGCCGTGCTCAACGAGGCGCACTGGGCGGATTTCGCCGCCAGCCTCAATGCCGATCCCCGGCATCCCGCCGCCTTGCGCGACCCTCGGGTGGCGAAGGCGCTCGTCCAGCGCGTGGCCCGTCAGCTCGGGCATTTCCCGGGCTACGCCCAGATCCGTCGGGTGTACCCGGAGCTTGAGCCGTGGACGCTGGAAGACGGCCTGCTGACCCCCACCCTCAAGGTCAAACGCAAGCAGGTGCTCGATCGTTACCGCGCGGCGGTCGAGGCGATGTATGCCGATTTCGCGCGCTGACCAACCCTTGTTTGCGGAGACCCCCGATGTCTGCATTGCCCTTTAACCGTGTGACGCTCGGCCTGGCGCTGGCCGGATTCGCAGGGCTGAGCCACGCTGCCGGCTTCGCACTGATCGAGCAGAATGCCAGCGGGCTGGGCAATGCCTATGCCGGCGCCGCCGCCGTGGCCGCGGATGCCAGCACGGTCTATTTCAACCCTGCGGGCATGACGCTGCTGCCGGACCGGCAACTGGTGGTGGCGGGGCACCTGATCAAGCCCAGGGCGGCGTTTTCGGGAACCGTGACGCCGGCGATCGGCGGGGGAAATGGCGGCGATGCCGGCGGCTGGGCGCTGGTGCCGAACGCCTATCTTGCGTACCGCCTGACGCCGGACGTGCATCTGGGACTGGGCCTCAACAGCCCCTTCGGCCTCAAGACCGAATACGATCCCGACTGGATCGGCCGCTTTCAGGCCATCAAATCGGAAGTGAAAACCGTCAATCTCAATCCGTCGATTGCCTACAAGGTCAGCAATGCCTTTTCGGTGGGGGCGGGGCTCAA
Organism: Thiobacillus sp. 65-1402; assembly: GCF_001897685.1. Taxonomy (GTDB): domain Bacteria; phylum Pseudomonadota; class Gammaproteobacteria; order Burkholderiales; family Thiobacillaceae; genus Thiobacillus. Next base: position 4,870 of record NZ_MKUG01000116.1, on the reverse strand, counting down.
CGTACAGTGGATCGAGGCAACGCTGACCCACCGGCAGCCGCTTGGCGCGCCTCCTGCGCCGGTTACGCTGATGAAAATCAAGGGCGACGATTTCGGCTGGGGCTACAACCTGGGCGCGCTGTGGCAGCTTTCCTCCGCCACCCGCGTCGGCCTGTCCTACCGTTCCGAGGTGAACTTCACGCTCGACGGCACCTCCAGCACGTCCGATCCGGTGGTCGCTTCCCTCAATGGTCCCGTCACGGCGGAAGTCACGCTGCCGGACAGCGTGTCGCTGAGCGTCTTCCACAAGTTGTCCCCCAGGTGGGACTTGCTGGCTGACCTGAGCTGGACCGGCTGGAGCGACTTCGACGAGCTGCCCATCAAGGGTACGGTCAAAAAGACCACCCCCGAGAACTGGCAGGACATCCTGCGCTATTCGCTGGGAGTGACCTGGCACATGAGCGAAAAACTGAGCCTGCGCGGCGGCGTCGCCTACGACGAGGCGCCGGTGTCCGACCTCGACCGGACCGCCCGGATTCCCGATGGCGCCCGCACCTGGATCGCGTTCGGCGGGCAGTACCGGCTCTCGAAACAGAGTGCGCTCGACTTCGGCTACGCCCATCTGTTCGTCAACGCCCCGGGCTTGCGGAGCAGCGACAACGGCACCACGCTCAACGGCGAATACGACAGCCAGGTCGACATCCTGAGCGCACAATACACGCATAGCTTCTGAGGCCGCCTTGAGCAATCCGATTCCCTTCGACAACCTGCTGACGCGCCTCATCGCCGACAGCCAGGACATCGTCCTGTTGTGGCAGCTGGGCGTGCTGGCGGCATGCGCCCTGGCGGCCTGGGGCGCGATGCGGCTGGCCAGGCGCTATTTCGATGCGTCGCTCCCGCTCTGGTCCGCCGGCCGCGCGGGGATGCGCCGCGTCGGCTTCCCGCTGGCGATGCTGCTGGCGGTATTGCTGGGGCGCGATATCGCGCATATCTGGCTGGCCAACACGCATCTGCTGAACCTGGCGGTGCCGCTGCTGCTGGCGCTGGCGGGGGTGCGGCTAGCGGTGTACGCGCTGCGCTATGTGTTCGAGCCGCGCGAATCGCTCAGGCTGTGGGAGCGCACCGCCGCCTGGCTGATCTGGGGTGCGTTCGCGCTGCACATCACCGGCCTCCTGCCGCGCATCCACGCGGCGATGGAAGCGCTGTCGTTCCAGTCGGGCAGCCATCGCTTCTCGCTGTGGCTGCTGGTCCAGGCAGCAGCGGTGGTCGTGGCGGCGGCGATCCTGGCGCTGGCGCTGGCGCGCATCGTCGAAAGCCGCCTGATGGGCGTCACGCAGATGAATCTGTCGCTGCGGATGGCGCTGTCGAAGGCCGCACGCACCGTGTTTCTGATTCTGGCGGTGCTGGTGGCCTTGCCGGCGGTGGGGATCGACCTCACCGTGCTGTCGGTGTTTGGCGGCGCGCTCGGCGTGGGCATCGGTTTCGGCCTGCAAAAAGTCGCCAGCAACTACGTTTCCGGTTTCATCATCCTGCTCGACCGCTCGGTGCGCATCGGCGATCTGGTGACGGTCGACAACAAATACGGCGAAGTCAGCCAGATCAACACACGTTACACGCTGCTGAAAGCGCCCGACGGCACCGAAAGCATCGTTCCCAATGAAACGCTGATCACGCAGACGGTCGTCAACCATTCGCTGTCCAAACCCAATGTACGGGTTGCATTGTCGGTGCAGGTGTCCTACGACAGTGATCTGGAACGGGCCGAGGCGTTGATGCTGGAGGCGGCGCACAGCCAGAGCCGGGTGATTTTCGACGACCCCGGCAGCTTGCCGAGGGTGTATCTGAAAGAATTTGCCGATAATGGCATCCTGCTGGAGCTGGCCGTATGGATACGCGACCCCAGCGAAGGGCAGAACAATCTGCGTTCCGACATCAACTGGGCGATCTGGCGCCTTTTCCGCAAGGCGGGGATCGAAATTCCCTTCCCGCAGCGGGTGGTGCATTGGGCTTCGTCTTCAGGTCCGGACGCGGAAAAGCATTGATTTTAATGTGATTTTTGCGTATATTGGCGGACGATATTGTCCTTTTCATGGAACATGAGTTATGCAACTTGGTTTGATTGACCTGCCCTGGTGGGGTTATGTGCTGGTGGCCCTCGGCCTGACGCACATCACCATTGCTGCGGTCACTATTTTTCTGCACCGTTCGCAGGCGCATCGCGCCGTCGACCTGCACCCCGTCGTCAGCCATTTCTTCCGCTTCTGGCTGTGGCTGACCAGCGGCATGGTGACCAAGGAATGGGTCGCCATCCACCGCAAGCATCACGCCAAATGCGACACCGCCGAAGACCCGCACAGCCCGCAGACCCGGGGTCTCAAGAAAGTGTTCTGGGAAGGCGCCGAGTTGTATCGCGCCGAGGCCAAGGTGACCGAGACGCTGGAAAAATACGGCCACGGCACGCCCGACGACTGGATGGAGCGCAATGTCTACAGCGGTCACTCGGCCGCAGGCATCTGGCTGATGATGGCGCTCAACCTCGTCCTGTTCGGCCCCATCGGCCTGACCATCTGGGCCGTGCAAATGGCGTGGATCCCGATCACCGCTGCCGGCATCATCAATGGCGTGGGCCATTACTGGGGCTATCGCAACTTCGCCTGCGAGGATGCCAGCACCAACATCTTCCCGTGGGGCATCCTCATCGGCGGCGAAGAGCTGCACAACAACCACCACGCCTACGGCAGCTCGGCGCGGCTGTCGAACAAGTGGTACGAATTCGACATCGGCTGGCTGTACATCAAGCTGATGTCCTACGTCGGCTTGGCCACCGTCCGCAAGGTGGCGCCGACGGTGAAATGGCAGCCGGCCAAGCCGCTGTGCGACCTCGACACCCTGCAGGCCATCATCACCCACCGCTACGACGTGATGACCCGCTTCATGAGGAGCGTGCGTGCCGACAGCGCGGCCGAGATCGCCAAGCTGAAAGCCGGCGCGCATCTGCCGCAGAACTGGAACCTCGACAGCTTCCGCCGCTGGCTGCACAAAGAGCCCGCCGAACTCGCCGCGGCCGACAAGACCGAACTGGAGAGCCTGCTGGGCAAGAGTGAGCGCCTGCAAACGGTCTATCGCATGCGTCAGGAGCTGGCCGCCATCTGGGGACGTTCCACTGCCAGCCGCGAGCAGCTGCTGGAGCAGCTGCAGGCCTGGTGCAAGCGTGCCGAAGACAGCGGCATCCAGTCGCTGAAGGATTTCTCGGTGCGCCTGCGCTGCTATGCCTGATGTTTCCGGCAGCCTGCTGCGGGCTGCCCGGGGTAGTCGGGGGCAGCGCCGCCCCGGCTGACAAGCAATAAAAAACCCGCCGAATCGGCGGGTTTTTTATTGCGGGAAACCCGGCTTATTTCAGCTTGGTTTCCTTGTACATCACATGCTTGCGAGCCTTGGGATCGAACTTGCTGATCTCCATCTTCTCGGGCATGGTCTTCTTGTTCTTGGTGGTGGTGTAGAAGTGGCCGGTGCCCGCAGTGGACTCCAGCTTGATTTTTTCGCGTCCGCCTTTAGCCATGAAACTTCTCCTTAAACTGCTTCGCCGCGGGCGCGCAGGTCGGCCAGGACGGATTCGATGCCGTTCTTGTCGATAGTGCGCAGGGCAGCATTGGACAGACGCAGACGAACCCAGCGGTTTTCGCTTTCGACCCAGAACCGGCGGTATTGCAGGTTGGGCAGGAAACGACGCTTGGTTTTATTGTTGGCGTGGGAAACGTTGTTCCCGACCATGGGCTTCTTGCCCGTCACGACACATACGCGAGCCATGATGCTGCTCCAGAAATTGAGGGTTAACCGGTGAGGGCTAACGAAAGGGTTAACCCGAGAACCGCGATTTATACCACAGCTCGCCGACGCGAGGCAAGTTCGACCGGGCTCAGAGATGGCCCGCTTCCATGAACGAAAGCGAGGACGCGCCCGCGACGATGAAGTGGTCGAGCACGCGGATGTCCACCAGCGCCAGCGCATCCGCCAGCTGGCGGGTGAGGCTGCGGTCGGCCTGGCTCGGTTCGGCCACCCCGCTGGGGTGGTTGTGCGCCAGAATCAGGGCCGCGGCGTTATGCGCCAGTGCACGCTTGATGATTTCGCGCGGATAGACGCTGGTCTGCGTCAGCGTGCCGCGAAACAGCTCCTCCACCGCAATCACCCGGTTTTGCGCGTCGAGAAACATGCAGCAGAACACTTCATACTCCCTGGCGCGCAAGATCAGCCGCAGATAGTCGCGCACGGCAGCGGGAGACGTCAGCGCGTCGCCCGCCTGCATGTCCTCGGCGAGGGTGCGCCGCGCCATTTCCATCACTGCCTGCAACAGCGCGTATTTGGCTTCGCCGACGCCGGGCGCAGCGCAGGCCGATTCCTTGTCCGCCCGGCACAGGCCGCCCAACCCGCCGAAGCGCTCGATCAGTTCGCGGCCGAGGTCGACCGCGCTTTTGCCGACCACCCCGGTGCGCAGGAATACCGCGACCAGTTCGGCGTCGCTCAAAGTCGCGGCGCCCTGCCTCAGCAGCTTCTCGCGCGGTCGCGCGTCTTCCGGCCAGTCGCGAATCGCCATCCCCCCGCCCCTCCCGTAGAATGTCGCCATTGTCATGGAAAGCCGCGTGGGAATCGAGAGCGTGTCGCTGGCGCACAAAAAAATCATACTGGGCGTGACGGGGGGCATTGCAGCCTACAAGGCGGCCGAGTTGTGCCGTCTGCTGGCCAAGGCCGGGGCCGATGTGCGCGTGGTGATGAGCGCTGCCGCACAGCGCTTCGTCACCCCGCTGACGTTTCAGGCGCTGTCCGGCAAGCCCGTGCTGACTTCCTTGTGGGATTCGGCGAGCGGCGACGGCATGGAACACATCCACCTGTCGCG